>NZ_JAKRGC010000624.1 GCF_022347745.1 Streptomyces sp. OfavH-34-F | reverse complement strand
CCGGGGCCAGCCGGGGCGCCGGCGGCAGCGTCATCACCGGACGCGGCAGGCGCGGCGGCGGCAGCGGCCGTACCGCTACGGCGGGCACCGTGGCCGGCGGCTCCGTGGCGGCGGCCGCCAGCCAGCCCAGCAACTCCTCCGCCCGCACCGGCACCCCCGCCACCACGAGTTCGGCCACGGCGAGGCACAGCTGCCGCAGCCCGCCGTCCTCCGGCGCGTCCAGGGCCACGGCCACGTGCTCCCGGTCGCCGAGGACCCGGGTGATCCACCCCGTGCACAGCCGGCGCGGCCCGTGTTCGACGAAGATGCGGACGCCGTCCGCCCACGCCTGCTCCACCGTCGCCGCGAAGTCGATCATGCCCATGCCCTGGGCGGTGACCGCGTCGGCCGCCCGGTCGGCGGTCGGCAGGTACGCCCGCCCGGTCGCCCCGCTGTAGAACCGCACACCGGGCACCGTCACGGTGGGCCGCAGATGGGCCGCGCGCCACACCTCGCGGACCTCCGCCAGCTCCGGCGCGTGGGCCGCCAGGTCGTAGTCCAGCTCGACGGCGAACTCGGCGCCCAGCCGGGCCACGACGGCCGCGCACGCCCGGGCTTCGCCGCCGACGACGCACACGCCCGGCGCGTTCACCGCCATCAGATGGACGGCGGGCTCCCCGGCGAGGGCCGCCCGGACGGTGTCCGCGTCCGCACCGACCAGAAAGCTGGACCACCGCGAGCCCTCGATGCCGTGGCGCCGCCAGTAGCGGCGCACCGCGCGCAGTTCCCCCGTGAGTTCCGTGGTGAACAGGCCGGTGGCGCGGGTCGCCTCGTACAGCCCGGCGGCGTCCGGCCACGCCCCCAGCGCGACCAGCGCGGTGGACTCGCCGGAGGAGTACCCGAGCGCGGCGTCCGGGCGCAGCCCCAGCACCTCGCGGCTGAACACCGTGTGCGTGACGGCCAGTTCGGCCGCCGCCCAGATCTGCCCCAGCACCCCCTGGCGCGGCCCCGTCCGCAGGCGCGTGCCGATGGCCCGATGGGTCTCCCGTACGGTTTCGCCCAGCGAGGGCAGTGCCAGCATGAGTTCACGGCCCATGCCGGCGTACGCGGCGGAGCCGTTGGTGTAGACGAACGCGGTCCGGCCGCTCACCGGCCGGTCCCGGAACCGCACCCCGGCCGGCCGCGCCCCGCCCCCGGTCAGCCAGCGGCGGGCCGCCTCCCGCAGCTCCGGGGGCACACCGTCGCCCGCGGTCACGAACGCCAGCTTCGCCGG
>NZ_JAKRGC010000623.1 GCF_022347745.1 Streptomyces sp. OfavH-34-F | reverse complement strand
CGGTGGCCAGCGCCTCCGCGTAGTGCGAGCGGGCGTCCTCGAAACGGCCCGAGTCATGGGCCAGCCACCCCACCGACAGGGCCAGCTCGCCCGCGCCGGAGTGCAGCCGGTCCACCGTGGAGCGGCGCTGCGCGGTCCCGGCGTCGAGCAGCGCGTACGCCGCCCGCAGGGGCCGCGCGGCCCGCCGGTAGAGCCGGTCGCCGCCGTGCCGGTCGTCCAGCAGCCGGATCTGCCGCACCGCCCGTTCGACGGCGCTCACCTCCGTCTCGCCGACCCGGCGCTGCAGGGGCAGGGAGGCGGCCGGGCCGCAGAGGCCCAGCCCCAGGGAAGCGGCCGCCACCGTGGTGGTGCCGCTCGTCATGAATACGCGACGCAGCACGTCGCTCTCCTCGTCGGTGTCGCTGCCGGGCGCGGGCGGCGGAGCGGTCGGGGGGTGCGTGGGGGTGTCCGGCGCGGGCCCGGCCGCCCGCCCGCGTACGGAGGAACGGGGCGAGAAGCCCAGGTCCTCCAGGGTCGTGCCGGGGAACATGTGCCGGAAGACCCGCTCGTACGCGTAGTTGGGACAGCGGATCTCGCCGGACTCCACGCGTCCGATGTACCGGGCGTCGCAGGCGACCTGCTCGCCGATCTCGCGGGCGGCCCTGCGTACAGCGGCAGCGAACTCACCGGCGGAGCGCGGTCCGCGCAACCGCCGGAAGGCGAGGTTGGGAACTGCCCCTGCCGACACCATGGCGTGACCCTCTCGGTGCGAGCCGGGCGCTGTTTCCGGTGTCCCGGCGGAGCAAGAACGTACCCGCTGTAACGGGGCGCGCACAGAGAGTTTCCGGGCGAACCGGGCATCTCGGTCGTGATCTGCCATGAACTGCCACCCTTTGCGGCGGTGTCGCACCGTAGCCCTTGACGTGGTCGGGCCGTTGGTCCCTGTGGAGACGGAGTGCGACTCCGCCCGGCGATGAGAGGAGAGTCCCTTGTTGCGTATCGACATGGCGACCGGAGGTTCGGCGTCCGCCGACGAACCCTGCGATCTGGTGACCGTGCCCGCCCGCCAGGGCCTGGAGGCCGTGGACATCCTGCGCCGGGGCGCCGGACGCCCGGCCGTGGGCCCCGTCATCCACGACGGCACCTGCGACACCCTCGGCTTCCTGGTGCCACCGGGCACCGCCCAGGGGTGGGACGTACCGGGCAGCGCCTGTACCCGGACCGACGGCCGGGGGCTGCGCATCCCCGCCGAGCCGCCGGTCGCCGGCAGCGGCTGGCTGCTG
>NZ_JAKRGC010000622.1 GCF_022347745.1 Streptomyces sp. OfavH-34-F | reverse complement strand
CCGTCCGGCGTCCGGCGCGATCGCCGCCGGGTCCTGCCCGGCCACCAGGACGACCCGCGGCTCACCGGCCGGGCCCGCCAGTTCGGCGGTGAACGCGGCGGCGCCCCGGGCGAGCGGGATCAGCGGCACCCCGGCCCGGCCGAAGTGCGCGGCGAGGGACGGCGTGACCATCCCGCCCTCCCAGGGCCCCCAGGCCACACTCCGGACGAGGCAGCCGGGGCGGCGGGCCTGCTCGGCCGACGCCACCTGGTGCAGCACCTCGTTGGCCATGGCGTAGTCGCACTGGCCCGGATTGCCGAACACGGCGGCCACCGACGAGAACAGGACGATCGTGTCCAGGGGATCGTCCGCCGTGGCCGCCAGCAGCGCCCGCAGGCCGTCCACCTTCGTGGACAGCACCGACGCCGCCTGCTCGTCGCTCTTGTCGGCGATCCGCTTGTCCGCGAGCACCCCCGCGCCGTGCACGAGACCGGTGACCGGGCCCCAGGTCTCGCGCACGTCGCGCAGGGCCTCGGCGAGGGCGTCGCCGTCGCGGGCGTCCACCCGGACGTACCGCACCGGCGAACCGGCCGCCTCCAGGGCCGTCAGCGTGGCCCGCACCTCGCGGGCGGCCAGGATCTCCCGGGCCCGCGCCGCGATCCGCACGGGCGAGGTGTCCGTACCGGCCGCCGCCGCGCGTTCGGCGAGCAGCCGGGTGAGCGCCGGCTCGTCGAGCGCCGCGTCGAGCCCCGGAGGCTCGGCCGCCGGATCGGTCCGGCCCACGAGGGCGATCCGGGGACGGTGGGCCCGGGCCAGGTCCAGCAGCGCGGCCGCGGTCACCCCGCGCGCCCCGCCCGTCGCCACGATCACCGACGCGGCCGTGATCCGGCCGTCGCCCGAGGCCGTCACGGGGCGGGCCTCCAGACGCGGGACGATCCGTGAACCGTCGGCCCGCAGACCCGCTTCCCGGTCCGCCCCGCCTTCGAGGAGTTCCCGGACGACCGCGTCGGCGACCGCCGCGTCGTCCCGGCCGCCCCGCTCGCAGTCGATGACCCGGCACGAGCCGCCCGGCCACTCCTTGGCCGCCGTACGCACCAGGCCGGCGACCCCGCCCAGCCAGGCCCGGTCCGGGGCACGGCCGCCGAGCCCGAGGTCGCCCCCGGTGTCCTGCACGGCCACGAACAGGGCGTCGCCCCCGGAGTCGCCCCCGGACGCGTGCGCCGCCACCGTGCGCGCCGCGCGCAGCGCCGACAGCAGGACCTCCCGCGCCCCGTCCGGCCCGTCGGCGGCGGTG
>NZ_JAKRGC010000621.1 GCF_022347745.1 Streptomyces sp. OfavH-34-F | reverse complement strand
CGTCGCCGACGTGCTCGCCCGCTACCCGGCCGCCCCCGGCGGCGGCGGGCGGGTCGGCGCGCTCCTGCGGGACCTGGACGCCCTGATCCGCCCACCCCACCAGCTGTCCGGGCCGGATCGTCCCGGACGGCCTCGGACCGCACCCGACCAGCCGCCGGGGCCGGGGCGGTGTCCGGGGCCGTACCGGCAGGGGCCGGGGGCGGCATCCCCGCCATGAGCCGCGCGGACGGCGAGCGGCGGCGGGCGGTCGCGGTGAACATGCAGAGGTGGAACACTCTCGACGCCTCCGGCAGGCCGCGGCCCCGTCCCGTCGACCACGCGCTCGCATCGCCGTGCCGCGTGGCGAGGTACGGCTGCGCCGCGCCGGAGGCACGTCCGCCGCGCCCCTGCGGCGGACGGCCGAGCGGTGGCCGCCACCCGACCCCTTCGGACCAGAGGAGAGCGCGCCGTGAGAATTCACCTGACCAGCGTCTTCGTCGACGACCAGGCCAAGGCCGAGCACTTCTACACCGAGATCCTCGGCTTCGTGAAGAAGTACGACGTGCCGGTGGGCGGCGGGGCCCGCTGGCTCACCGTCGTGGCACCCGACGACCCCGACGGCACACAGCTCCTCCTGGAGCCGGCCGGTCACCCGGCCGTCGCCCCCTACCGCGACGCGCTCGTGCGGGACGGCATCCCGCTCGCCCAGTTCGCCGTCGACGACGTCGAGGCGGAGTACGAGCGGCTGCGCGGCCTCGGCGTCGACTTCCTCCAGGAGCCCACGGCGATGGGCACGGTCACCACCGCCGTCTTCGACGACACCTGCGGCAACCTCATCCAGATCGCCACCCAGCCGGACTGACGCGCCCGGTCACGGCGCGCCGGTGACGACGAGCGACACGTTCTGCCCGCCGAAGCCGAACGAGTTGCTGAGCACGGCCCGCTGCGGGGCGTCCCGCCGCTCCACGACCACATCGAGACCGAGGCCGGGATCGACGCCCGCCCCGGCGAGGTTGCGGGTCGGCGGGACGACTCCGTGCTCCACGCTCAGCACGGCGATGACGGCCTCGATCGCCCCCGCCGCGCCGAAGAGGTGCCCGAGCGACGCCTTGGGCGCGGTCACTGAGGCGTGCCCGAAGACCTCCCGGATCGCGCGCGCCTCGGCGGCGTCGCCGACCGGGGTGCCGGTGGCGTGGGCGTTGACGTGGCCGATCGCGCCGGGGGCGATCCCGGCCCGGGCGAGCGCCTTGCGCATCGCGGAGATCTGGCCGGAGCCGTCCGGCGCGGGCGCGGTGATGTGGTGGGCGTCGGCGGCGAT
>NZ_JAKRGC010000620.1 GCF_022347745.1 Streptomyces sp. OfavH-34-F | reverse complement strand
CTGACGGGGGCGCTGGGCTCGGCCGCCGCCGTGCCCGGCGGCTGGCGCGAGACCTGCCGGACGCTGGCCGGCTGCGCGCTCCCCCGGTTCGCGGGCACGGACCTGGTGGAACTCGCCGGGCTGCTGGCAGCCACGGAACCGGCCCCCCGGGGTGGACAATCCGGACATGACCTCCACTGTGCCGCCGGCGACCACGACGCCCCCCTCCCCCACGACACCCACGCCCGCGCTCGATGACCGGATCGCCGGCGCCCTCGTCGGCGCGGCGGTCGGCGACGCGCTGGGCGGCCCGGTCGAGGGCCGCTCGGCCGAACAGATCGCCGCCCGGCACGGGGGCGGGGTCACCGGGATCGTCGGCCCCTGGGACGGCGACGACTGGCGGACCGCCCGCCCCATCGCCCCGTACCACAAGGGCGACGGGCACGTCACCGACGACACCCTGATGACCCATGCGCTGGTCCGGGTGTACGAGAAGGTGCGCGGCCATCTCGACGCCTACGCGGTCGCCGACCACCTCGTGCCGGAGCTGATCGGCGAGCCGCGCTGGATTCCGGAGCTGGAGGCCGAGGCACTGCCGCTGCAACGGGTCTTCCTCGCCGAGAAGTGGATCGTCGCCCGGCTGCACTACGGCCACGTCGATCCGCGCGAGGCGGGCTGCGGAAACATCGTCAACTGCGGGGCGGCGATGTACATGGCGCCGGTCGGCCTGGTCAACGCCGGCCATCCGCAGGCCGCGTACGCCGAGGCGGTCGACGTCGCGGGCGCCCACCAGTCGAGTTACGGCCGGGAGGCGGCGGGCGTCTTCGCCGCCGCCGTGGCCGCCGCCTGCGCGCCCGGCGCGACGCCGGAGTCGGTCGTCGAGACCTGCCTGACACTCGCCAAGGACGGCACCCGCTCCGCCATCGAGGCGGTGTGCGCGACCGCCGCCCGCCACCGGGACGTCACGGCGGCGATCGCCCCGCTGCGCGAGGCCGTCGCCCCGTTCGACACGGTGGGCCCCGACTACCGCGCCCCGTCGCTCGGCGCACGCCGCCCCTCCCGGCTGCACTCCATCGAGGAGCTGCCCGTCGCGCTCGGCATGCTGCTGGTGGCCGGCGGGGACTACCGGCGGGCGGTGCTCGGTTCCGTCAACTACGGGCGCGACTGCGACTCGATCGCCACCATGAGCGGCGCGCTGGCCGGTGCCCTGCACGGCGAACGGGCCGTCCCCGCCGGCTGGGCGGACGCCGTCGCCACCGCCAGCCGCCTCGATCTGCGCGCCCCGGCCCGGGCCCTGGCCCAGGTGGCCCGCGAGGTGTTCGCCCAGGACACCGCCCGCCGCCGCGCCCACG
>NZ_JAKRGC010000061.1 GCF_022347745.1 Streptomyces sp. OfavH-34-F | reverse complement strand
GCCTCGCCCCGCCCCCGCCGGCCGCTCCCCCGGCCCCCCCGGCGGCTCCCCCCGCTCCCCCCGCGGCCCCGCCCGCGCCGGGCCGGATCAACCTGGACAAGGGCCGGGTCAGCCTGCGCAAGAACGAGACCGTCTCGCTGGTCAAGGCCGGCCGGCCGCTGCTGTCGCGGGTCAAGATGGGCCTGGGCTGGGAGCCCGCCTACCGGGGCAAGGACATCGACCTGGACGCGTCGGTCATCGCGTACGGCCCGCAGCGCAACCACCTGGACAGCTGCTACTTCGGCAAGCTCTCCATCCTCAACGGCGCGATCAAGCACTCCGGGGACAACCTCACCGGTGAGGGCGAGGGCGACGACGAGGTGATCGTCGTGGATCTGGGCCAGATCCCGGCGGAGGCGACGGGCCTGGTCTTCACGGTCAACTCGTTCACCGGGCAGAAGTTCACCGAGGTGGCCAAGGCCTACTGCCGGCTGGTGGACGCGGCCACCGACGAGGAGCTGGTCCGCTTCGACCTGACCGGGGCCGAACCGCAGACGGGCGTGATGATGGCCAAGCTGATCCGGCAGTTCTCGGGCGAGTGGGAGATGACCGCCATGGGTGACTTCGTGAAGTCGCGGACCGTGCGCGGCATGGTCAAGCCCGCCGCCCAGGCCCTCTAGGCATACGCGCCCTCCAGGCATACGTGAGGGCCGCCCGCGGTGTGGCGGGCGGCCCTCGCGCGAAGCGCCTCAGAGCTTGGTCAGCTTGGAGTACGGGCTCAGGATCCTCCCCTGACGGCCCGCGAAGTCGATGATCACCGCGTCGTTGTCGCCTTCGACGGCGAGGACACGGCCGAGGCCGAACTGGTCGTGCGATACCCGGTCGCCCAGGGCGAATGACTCGACCGGTGGGGCCGCCTGGGCCGGGCGGTTGAAGGGACTGGACGGCAGGTGGCGGCGGGAGCCGGCTGACTGTTTCATTGCTTCGAGTATGCGCCTCGCGGGCTCCCGGCGCCATGCCCTGCCGTCAACGCTTGGGCTGGCGCTTCCACGGACCGGTGATCGCGACCATGATTCCGGGCGTCTGGATGTTGGCGAAGAGCGTCCGGCCGTCGGGCGAGAAGGTGACGCCGGTGAACTCGCTGTACTCCGGTTCCTCCTCGCTGCCGATGTTCAGGTCGTTGCGCGCGATCGGGTAGGTGCGGCCGCTCTCGGTCGCCCCGAAGAGGTGCTGGACGCCGTCGCCGTCCTCGGCGATGACCAGGCCGCCGTACGGCGAGACGGTGATGTTGTCCGGGCCGTCGAACGCGCCGTCCTTCGACGGGTCGGGGTTGACGCCGAGGAGCACCTTCAGGGTCAGCGTGCGGCGCTTCGGGTCGTAGAACCAGACCTGGCCGTCGTGCTGCTCGGGGCTCTCGTCGCGGGCGAAGGAGGAGACGACGTACGCGCCGCCGTCCGCCCACCACATGCCCTCCAGCTTGCGGGCGCGGGTGACGGCACCGTCCGCGAACTGCTTGCGCACCGAGACGGACCGGGCGTCCCGGTCCGGCACGTCCACCCAGTCCACGCCGTACACCGTGCCGGTCTTCGTGGCGCGCGCGAGGTCGTCGACGAACTTGCCGTGCCGGTCGAAGCACTTGAACGCCTGGAGGACCCCGGCGTCGTCGGCGAGGGTGCGCAGCTTGCCGCGGCCGTGCCGGAAGCCGTGCGGCGGAACCCAGCGGTAGAGCAGGCCGTTGGGACCGGAGGCGTCCTCGGTCAGGTAGGCGTGGCCCTGCTTGGGGTCGATGACGACCGCCTCGTGCGCGTACCGGCCGAACGCCTTGATCGGGCGCGGCGAGCGGTTGGCGCGCTTGTCGTACGGGTCCACCTCGAAGACGTAGCCGTGGTCCTTGAGCAGGCCGTTCTTGCCGGCCTTGTCCTCGGTCTCCTCGCAGGTGAGCCAGGTGCCCCACGGGGTGGCGCCGCCCGCGCAGTTGGTGGAGGTGCCGGCGATGCCGACCCACTCGGCGGTGCGGCCGTCGCGGCGCGTCTCGACGACCGTGCAGCCGCCCGCCGCGACCGGGTCGTAGACGAGGCCCTCGGTGAGGGGCACCGGGTGCTCCCAGCCGGCCCGCGTGCCCTTCAGCTCGTGGTTGTTGACCAGCAGCGTCACCCCGCGCGGGCCCTCGAAGGCGGCCGTGCCGTCGTGGTTCGAGGGCGTGTACTCGCCGCTCTCCAGCTTGGTGACGCCGCAGTGGGTGATGACCCGGTACGAGAATCCGGCGGGCAGCGCGAGTATGCCCTTGGGGTCGGGGAGCAGCGGTCCGTAACCCGGTTCGCGGTCGTGGCCGTGCCCGTGCCCGTGTCCGTGGCCGTGGCCGTCGTGACCGTGGCCGTGGCCGTTTCCGTGCTTGGGGTCTTGGGCGGCGAGGGCACCGGGGGCGGTGGCCAGCGCGGCGACGGTTCCGGTGAGGGCGATACCGGCGCCGGTGAGGGCGGACTGTGTGGTGAATTCCCTGCGCGTGAAGGCCATCACGTACTCCTGGTGCTGCGGGGGTGTGCTGTTGACGGGCTCACCGTTCCGTCCGTTCCCCAACATCAGTTGAACCCGCGACGACTTCGGGGCGCACCTTCCGGTGAACATCGAAGCCGGGCAGGCGGCCCGCACCCGGGCCGCCCGCCCGTCGCCCCCGCGCATCACGCCTGGTCAGTCGGTGACACCCGCGCGGGACCTGGCCTTGAAGGCGGCCTTGCGGGCGTCCTTGGCCTGCTTCTTGTCGCTGTGCAGCCGCCCCATCGCCTCCAGGACGTCCGCGGTCGCGGGGTGGTCCACGCGCCAGGCCTCCTCGAAGAAGCCGCTGTGCTGCCCGGACAGGCCCTCGACCAGGGCCTGGAGTTCGTCGAGGTCGCCGTCGGCCTCCAGCTGGGCGGCGATCGTGTCGACGGCGAGCCAGAAGATCATCGCCTCGGAGGGGGCCGGTACGTCCTCCGCGCCCCGCTCGGCGAGCCACACGCGGGCGAGGCCGCCCAGCTCCGGGTCGCCCAGGACGTCGCGCACGGCGGGTTCGGCCTCGGCGCCGACCAGGGCGAGCGCCTGCTGGCAGTGGAGCCGGCGCAGCGGGGCCAGCGGGTCGGCGCCCCGGGCGGCGTCCAGCAGTTCGGCGGCGGCGCCCTCCGTCCCCCGGCGGTCGAGCCACCCCTGGATCTCGGCGCGGGCGGCGGCCTCCGGGTAGTGGGCGATGCCGCCGAGGAGCACGTCGGCGCCCTTGTCCGCCAGGTCGCCGACGGCCGGGGCGTCCACTCCGGCCTCCAGCATCCGGGCGCGGATGCCGTAGAGGCCGAGCGGGGTCAGCCGGACCATGCCGTAGCGGGTGACGTCCTCCTCGTCGGCGGGGGGCGCGGTCTCGTCGCCCTCCTCCACGAGGAGCGCCTCGTCCACCGGGTGGTACTCCACGATGCCGATGGGTTCGAGCACCCGGAACTGGTCGTCCAGGCGCATCATCGCGTCCGAGACCTGCTCCAGGACGTCGTCGGTGGGCTCGCCCATGTCGTCGGGGACGATCATCGACGCGGCGAGCGCGGGCAGCGGCACGGGCGCGCCGTCCGCCCCCTCGCCCACGGTGAGCAGGTAGAGGTTGCCGAGGACGCCGTCCAGGAACTCCGTCTCGGCCTCCGCGTCCCAGTCGAGCGCGTCGAAGTCGATCGAGCCGTCCTCGCCGACGAGGTCCGCGAAGTCGTCGAAGACGGGCGCGGTGGCGTCGGCGTACGCGGCCTCCAGCCCGTCCAGCCAGATCGCCAGCACGTCCGCGGGCGAACCGCCGGTCAGCAGCGCGAGGTTCTCGCCGGCCGTGACGGTGCCCAGGGCGTCCTCGCCGCCGGTCTCCTCGTCGTCCTCGGCGTAGCCGTCGTCCGGGTCACCGGTCTCGGTGGCCGGGTCCTCGATGTCGACGAGGCCGGTGTCGACGGCGAGCCGCCACGCCTCGCTGGCCTCCGCCGCGCCGTCCTCGTCCGGGGTGAGGCCCAGGTGGGCGGCGGCGGCCGGCAGCTGGGCCTCGGCCAGTTCACCGCCGGCCCCGACCCTGGTGTCCGGTCCGGCCCAGCGGGCGAGCCGGGCGGCGCGGGCGAGCAGCGGCGCGGCAAGCGCGTCCCGTGCCAGCTCGGCCTCGGTGTGCAGCCGGACCGGCGGCAGGGTCGGGCGCTCTGCGGACATCAGGGGGTCTCCTCGGAACGTACGGAAGGGGGGCCGCCGGGCGGCTCGGGACGTGTGACGCCGGGCCCAGGCCCGGGAACCGGACCTGCCCGCCCGGCGCCGGCGGCACGGCGGGCGGGACATCCGGGACCTAAGCCTAGACGCATTTCGCCGCGCGCCGACCGGAATGCGGGCAAGGCCCCCGGCGCTTCGGCCGGGCCGTGCGGACACCCACCCACTCTTGAGCACTGCTACACCGTCAGCGGGAGCAAATCTAAGTGGACCTTCACGGTGGGCGGGTCGAGACTGCCGGTATGACGCCTTCCGCACCCTCGCGCCCGCGCCCCTTCGGCCGCGCCCTCTGCGCCATGATCACGCCGTTCACCGCCGACGGCGCCCTCGACAGGGAGGCGGCGGCCGCGCACGCCGCCCAGCTGGTCGCGGGCGGCTGCGACGGGCTGGTGCTCAGCGGCACGACCGGCGAGTCCCCGACCACCTCCGACGCGGAGAAGGCGGAGCTGCTGCGCGCGGTGCGGGAGGCGGTCGGGCCGGACGTGCCGCTGGTGGCGGGCGTCGGCACCGCGGACACCCGGCACACCCTGGAGCTGGCGCGCCAGGCCGAACGGGCGGGCGCCGACGGGCTCCTGGTGGTGACGCCGTACTACAGCCGGCCCCCGCAGGCGGCCGTCGAGGCGCATTTCCGCCAGGTCGCCGACGCGGCGGGGCTGCCGCTGATGCTGTACGACATCCCCGGCCGCACCGGCACCCGGATCGAGCCGGAGACGCTGCTGCGGCTGGCGGAGCACCCGCGCGTGGTGGCGGTGAAGGACTGTTCGCGGGACCTGCTCGCGGCGACGCGGGTGATCGCGGCGGGCGGGCTCGCCCACTACTCGGGCTGCGAGGAGCTGAACCTGCCGCTGTACGCGCTGGGCGGGGCGGGCTACGTCAGCACGGTCGCCAATGTGGTGCCGGACCGGCTGCGGGCCGTGCTGGACGCCTTCGACGCCGGGGACACCGCGGAGGCGGCCCGGCTGAACGGGCGGCTGGCGGCGCTGACCGCGCTGATGATGGAGTCCGGGCTGCCGGGCACGGTGACCGCGAAGGCGCTGCTGGCGGCGGGTCCGGTGCGCGAACCGCTGCAGCCCGCCGGGCGCGAGGCGTCCGACGGGCTGCGTGCGGCGTACCGGGAACTGCTGGCCGCTGCTTAGTCGTTGCTGTGCAGGACGTCGTTGAGGCCGTCCCAGACCGCGTTGTTCGGGCGGGCCTCGACGGTGCCGGTGACCGAGTTGCGGCGGAAAAGGATGTTCGAGGCGCCGGAGAGGTCGCGGGCCTTGACCACCTGGCCGTCCGGCATGGTGACCCGGGTGCCGGCGGTGACGTACAGACCGGCCTCCACGACGCACTCGTCGCCGAGCGCGATGCCGACCCCGGCCTCCGCGCCGACCAGGCAGCGCTCGCCGATGACGATGCGCTCCTTGCCGCCGCCGGAGAGCATGCCCATGGTGGAGGCGCCGCCGCCGATGTCCGAGCCGTCGCCGATGACGACGCCGGCCGAGATGCGGCCCTCGACCATGGAGGTGCCGAGCGTGCCGGCGTTGAAGTTGACGAAGCCCTCGTGCATGACGGTGGTGCCGGAGGCGAGGTGCGCGCCGAGGCGGACCCGGTCGGCGTCCGCGATGCGCACGCCCTTGGGGGCCACGTAGTCCGTCATCCGGGGGAACTTGTCGACGGAGGTCACCTGGAGGTGCAGTCCGTCGGCGCGGGCGTTGAGCCGGACCTTCTCCAGGTCGTCCACGGCGACCGGGCCGAGCGAGGTCCAGGCGACATTGGCGAGGTGGCCGAAGATGCCGTCCAGGTTCTGGCCGTGCGGCCGGACCAGGCGGTGCGAGAGCAGGTGCAGGCGCAGGTAGACGTCGTGGGCGTCGAGCGGCTTGTCGTCGAGCGAGGCGATGACCGTGCGGACGGCGACGACCTCGACCCCGCGGCGGGCGTCCACGCCGATGGCCTTGGCGGCGCCCTCGCCGAGCAGGTTGACGGCCCGGTCGGGGTCGAGCCGCTCGGTTCCGGCGGGGCCCGGCTCGGCGGTCAGCTCGGGCGCGGGGAACCAGGTGTCGAGGACGGTGCCGTCGCCGGCGACGGTGGCGAGGCCGGCGGCGACGGCGCCGGTGGTGGAAGTCGTGTCGGTCATGGTCAGAAACCTAACCGGACCGCCCCCGCCCGGGCGAACCGGTCTCACCGTCCGGGCGGGGCGCCACCCGTCCGCGCCGCCCCCCGGTCCGCGACCCGGCCCAGCATCTCGCGGGCGTACGCCTCGTCGTACTCACCGCCGGTCAGCAGCACCTGGAGGCAGATGCCGTCCATCAGGGCGACCAGGGCGCGCGCGGTCCGCGGGCCGGTGCGCGGCTGGAGCAGGGCGGCGGTGGCGTCGGTCCACTCGGCGGCGACCGGGCGCAGGGCGGGGCGGCGCAGGGCGGCGAGGTACAGCTCGTACTCCAGCTCCGCCCGGCCGCGCCCGGCGGCGAAGAACTGCCCGAGCAGCCGGGCGAGTTCGGCCGCGAGGTCGGCGGCCGGGTCCGCGAGGGCGGTGCTCGCGCGCAGGACGGCGGCGAAGTTCTCGTTGGTCCGGCGCAGGGCGGCGACCAGCAGTTCGTCCAGCGAGGCGAAGTGGTACGTCGTCGAGCCGAGCGGCACATCGGCCTCGGCGGCGACGGAGCGGTGGCTCAGCCCGGCGATGCCCCGCTCGCCGACCACCCGGATCGCCGCGTCGATGATCCGGGAGCGCCGCTCGGGGTCGTACCGCCGTGCCATCAGTGCGCCCCGCCCAGGTTGAGTACGACGACACCGGCGATGACCAGCAGGACACCGGCCAGTTTGGCCGCACTGGCGGTCTCGCCCAGGAAGACCATGCCGATGACGGCCACGGCGGCGGTGCCGGCGCCCGCCCAGATCGCGTAGGCCGTGCCCACGGAGAGCGTCTTCAGGGTCCGGGCCAGCAGGGAGAAGGCGAGCAGATAGCCGGCGACGGTGATCAGCGAGGGCCACAGGCGGGTGAACCCCTCGCTGTACTTCATGGCGGTGGTCCCCGCCACCTCCGCCGCGATGGCCGCGGCGAGCAGTCCGTATCCCATGTGTACAAGTGTACGCAACGGCTGTCCGCGCACGGCCTCGATCGCCGGAATCCGGGGGCGATACCGTGGTTCGTCCAGTACATGGCGGACGAACCGACGGAGCGGCAGTGACGCAGGACGCAGGGTGGGGCGGCGGGGCCTACGGAGGCGCGCCGTACGGGGGACCTCAGGACCCGTCCGGGTGGGGTGGCTGGGGCGGTGGCTGGATGGCGCCCAAGCCGGGGGTGATACCCCTGGGGCCGTTGCGGCTCGGGGACATATTCAACGGCGCGTTCGCGACTCTGGGGCGCTACGGCAAGCAGCTCTTCGCGGTGGGGGCGGCGCTCTACGGCGGGGCGCTGGTCTTGGTGCTCGCGGCGGCGGCCGTGGCGTACTCGGCCGTCTCGGACCATCTGGACCGGCTGTTCGAGCTGACCGAGTACGAGGACCCCTCCTCCCGGGACCTGGTCCCGGTGTTCGTCGCGTTCGGCGTGGTGGCGCTGCTCGGGTTCCTGTCGGTGGTGATCGCCTCGGCCGTGGTCTACGCGGCGGTGCCCGCGGTCCTCCAGGAGGCGGTGCTGGGCCGGCCGACGACGTTCTCGGCGATCTGGCGGCGCGCGTGGGCCCGGATGCCCGCGGTGCTGGGCGCGATCCTGCTGACGGGGCTGATCGCCATGGCGCCGTCGGTCCTCGCCATGGCCGCGCTCATGGCCGGCATCTTCAGCGCGGTCGCCACGGACGGCGACGGGGCGTGGGTGACGCTGATCGTCATCGGCGCGGTCTGCTTCCTCGCCCTCGTCCCGCTGACCCTCTGGCTCTGGGTGAAGTTCTCGCTCGCCCCCTCGGCGGCCGTCTTCGAGAACCAGGGCCCAGTGGCCGCGCTCCGCCGTTCGGCCACGCTGACGCGCGGGGACTGGTGGCGCGTCTGCGGCATGACGCTGCTGGCGGGCGTGCTGGCCGCCGTGGCGAGCTACCTCATCCAGCTGCCGTTCAACTTCCTGGGCATGTTCACCAGCTCGCTGGGCACGGCCGGCCTCGACGAGAACCCGAACCCGGCCTCGATCCTCGCCGTGCTGGGCGGCTACGTGGTGCTCGCGGCGATCGGCCAGCTGGTGAGCCAGCTGATCGTCGCGGTCTTCCCGCCGCTGGTGTCCGGCCTGCTGTACGTGGACCGGCGCATCCGCACCGAGAACCTGGCCCCGGTACTCGCCCAGGCGGCCGCCGTACCGCCCCAGTTCACCGCGTAGCGGCGGGCGCGCCGGGTCGGTGGGCGCGGAAACGCCGAACGGCCCCCGGCAGCTCGTGCCGGGGGCCGTTTCGGGCGGGTACGCGGACGCTCAGACGTTGAAGCCCAGCGCGCGCAGCTGTTCGCGGCCGTCGTCCGTGATCTTGTCCGGGCCCCACGGGGGCATCCAGACCCAGTTGATCCGCAGTTCGTTGACGATGCCGTCCGTCGCGGACTTCGCCTGGTCCTCGATGACGTCGGTCAGCGGACAGGCCGCGGACGTCAGGGTCATGTCGAGGGTGGCGATGTTGGCGTCGTCGATGTGGATGCCGTAGATCAGCCCCAGGTTGACGACATCGATCCCCAGCTCCGGGTCGACCACGTCGTACAGCGCTTCGCGGACCTCCTCCTCGGAGGCCGGCTTGGTCGTCACGGTCTCGTTGTCGCTCATGCGGTCTTCCCTTCGGACAGCGCCTGCGCCGTCGCGTCCTTCCACGCCATCCAGCTCAGCAGCGCGCACTTGACCCGCGCCGGGTACTTGGAGACGCCGGCGAACGCGACCGCGTCCTCCAGCACCTCCTCCATCGCGTCGTCGGGCTCCAGCTGTCCCTTCGACTGCATCAGCTCCAGGAACGCCTCCTGGACCTTCCGCGCCTCGGACAGCTCCTTGCCGACCAGCAGCTCGTTCAGCACGGAGGCGCTGGCCTGGCTGATGGAGCAGCCCTGGCCCTCGTAGCTCACGTCGGCGATGGTCTCGCCGTCGTACCGTACCCGCAGAGTGATCTCGTCACCGCACGTCGGATTGACGTGGTGCACCTCGGCGTCGCCGTCCCGCAGGCCGCGCCCGTGGGGGTGCTTGTAGTGGTCCAGGATCACTTCCTGGTACATGGAATCCAGCTTCACGAGTTCAATCCCCAGCCGCGTCTAGGCGAAAAAGTTCCGGACGTGTTCCAGGCCGTCCACCAGGGCGTCCACCTCGGCGGGCGTGGAGTACAGATAGAACGACGCTCGCGTCGTCGCAGGAATTCCGTACCGCAGGCAGACCGGGCGGGCGCAGTGGTGGCCGACCCGGACCGCGATGCCCTGTTCGTCCAGCACCTGGCCCACGTCGTGGGGGTGGATGTCGCCGAGGGTGAAGGAGATCGTCGCGCCCCGGTCCTCCGCGGTGGCGGGGCCGATGATCCGCAGGTCCGGCACCTCCAGCAGGCGCTTCACCGCGTACTCGGTGATGACCTGCTCATGGCGGTGGATGTTCTCCATGCCGATCGCCGAGAGGTAGTCCACGGCCGCGCCGAGGCCGACGGCCTGGGCGATCGGGGGCGTACCGGCCTCGAACTTGTGCGGCGCGGGGGCGTAGGTGGACGAGTGCATCGAGACGGTCTCGATCATCTCGCCGCCGCCCAGGAACGGCGGCAGGTCCTCCAGGAGTTCCTGCCGTCCCCAGAGCACGCCGATGCCGGTCGGGCCGACCATCTTGTGGCCGGTGAAGGCCACGAAGTCGGCCTGGAGCGCCTGGACGTCCACCACCATGTGCGGGGCCGCCTGGGAGGCGTCCACGCAGACGAGGGCACCGACCTCCTGGGCACGCCGGACGATCTTCTCGACCGGGTTGTGGGTGCCCATGATGTTCGACACCAGCGTGAAGGTGACGATCTTCGTCTTCTCGGTGATGACCTCGTCGATGTTCGACAGGTCGAGCCGGCCGTCGTCGGTGATGCCGAACCACTTCAGCTTCGCGCCCGTGCGCTGCGAGAGCAGCTGCCAGGGCACGATGTTGGAGTGGTGCTCCATCTCCGTGGTGACGATCTCGGTCTCGTGGTCCACCCGGTAGGGCTCGTCGGCCCAGCCGAGCATGTTGGCCACGAGGTTCAGCGACTCCGAGGCGTTCTTGGTGAAGATCACCTCATCGCGGCTGGGCGCGTTGATGAAGGCGGCGACCTTGTCACGGGCGCCCTCGTACAGCGCCGTGGCCTCCTCCGCGATCGTGTACACGCCCCGGTGCACATTGGCGTTGTGCTGTTCGTAGTACTGGTTGAGGGCGTCGAGAACCTGGCGCGGCTTCTGGGAGGTCGCGGCACTGTCCAGGTAGACGATCTTCTTCCCGTCGTGGACCGTGCGGTCCAGCAGGGGGAAGTCCTTGCGGATCGCCTCGGTGTCGAGGAGGCCCGGCAGATATGTCACGCGGCTGCGCCACCCTTCACGTACGCCTCGTAGCCCTCGTTCTCCAGCTTGTCGGCCAGCTCGGCGCCACCGGACTCGGCGATCCGTCCGTTGGCGAACACGTGCACGAAGTCGGGCTTGATGTACCGGAGGATCCGGGTGTAGTGGGTGATCAGCAGGGTGCCGACCTCGCCGGTCCCGCGGACCCGGTTGACGCCCTCGGAGACGATGCGCAGGGCGTCGACGTCCAGGCCGGAGTCGGTCTCGTCGAGGATGGCGACCTTCGGCTTGAGGAGCTCCAGCTGGAGGATCTCGTGGCGCTTCTTCTCACCGCCGGAGAAGCCCTCGTTGACGTTGCGCTCGGCGAAGGCCGGGTCCATCTGCAGCTGGCCCATCGCCTCCTTGACCTCCTTCACCCAGGTGCGCAGCTTGGGCGCCTCGCCGCGGACGGCGGTGGCGGAGGTGCGCAGGAAGTTGGAGACCGAGACGCCGGGGATCTCGACCGGGTACTGCATGGCGAGGAACAGGCCGGCGCGGGCCCGCTCGTCCACGGACATCTCCAGGACGTCCTCGCCGTCCAGGGTCACCGTGCCGCTGGTGACGGTGTACTTGGGGTGACCGGCCAGCGAGTAGGCGAGGGTGGACTTGCCGGACCCGTTGGGGCCCATGATGGCGTGGGTCTCGCCCTGCTTCACGGTCAGGTCGACGCCCTTGAGGATCTCCTTCGTGGCGTTGTCGGCCTCGACGGTGACGTGCAGGTCGCGGATTTCAAGCGTTGCCATGGGTGACTCAGGACTCCTGGGTGACGGAGACGAGCACATCGTCCCCTTCGATCTTGACGGGGTATACGGGGACGGGGCGCGTCGCGGGAAGGCCGGACGGCTTGCCGGTGCGCAGGTCGAAGCTCGATCCGTGCAGCCAGCACTCGATCATGCAGTCCTCGACCTCGCCCTCGGACAGCGAGACGTTCGCGTGCGAGCAGATGTCGTTGATCGCGAACACCTCGCCCTCGGTGCGGACGACGGAGACCGGCGTGCCGTCGAGTTCCACCCGCTTGGGGGTGTCGTCCTCCAGCTCGCTCAGCGCACACGCTCTGACGAAGGCCATCAGACCGCTGCCTCCAGTTCGGCCTCGATCTTGTCGAGGAGCCGGGCCTCGACGTCCGGCAGCCCGATCTGCTGGACCAGTTCGGCGAAGAAGCCGCGCACGACGAGGCGGCGGGCCTCCTCGGCGGGGATGCCGCGCGACTGGAGGTAGAACAGCTGCTCGTCGTCGAAGCGGCCGGTCGCGGAGGCGTGGCCGGCGCCGACGATCTCGCCGGTCTCGATCTCCAGGTTGGGCACCGAGTCGACGCGCGCGCCGTCCGTGAGGACCAGGTTGCGGTTCATCTCGTAGGTGTCGGTGCCCTCGGCCGCGGCCTGGATGAGCACGTCGCCGATCCACACCGCGTGCGCGTCGTCGCCCTGGAGCGCGCCCTTGTAGGCCACGTTGGACTTGCAGTGCGGGGTGTTGTGGTCGACGAGGAGGCGGTGCTCCTGGTGCTGGCCCTCGTCGGTGAAGTACAGGCCGAACAGCTCGGCCTCGCCGCCGGTGCCCGCGTACGCGATCCGGGGGTGCAGCCGGACGACGTCGCCGCCGAAGGTGACGACGACCGACTTGAACGTGGCGTCCCGGCCGACCAGCGCGTTGTGCTGGGCGACGTGGACGGCGCGCTCGTCCCAGTCCTGCACGGAGACGACGGTCAGCTTGGCGCCGTCGCCCAGGACGTAGTCGACGTTGGCGGCGAGCACCGCGTCGCCGGTGTGGTCGATGACGACGACGGCCTCGGCGAAGGCGCCCAGCTCCACGACCTGGTGGCCGTAGGCGACGCCGCCCTCGCCGTGCACGGCGATCCGGATCGGCTCGGTGAGCACGGCCTCCTTGGGGACCGTGACGACATGGGCCTGCTCGAAGGACGAGTACGCCTGGGCGGCCACCCGGTCCACCGGCTTGCCGGCCCTGCCCAGCCGGGCGTCGTCGCGGCCGACGGTCTCGACCGTGACGCCCGCGGGGGCCTCGATCGCGACCTTGACACCGCTGCCGGTGGCGGCGGCGGTGCCGTCGTGCAGCCCGCGCAGCCGCTCCAGCGGGGTGAACCGCCACTCCTCCTCGCGGCCGTGCGGGACGGGGAAGTCCGCTACGTCGTAGGACGGGGGCGCGCTCATGCGCGTCGCGACGGTCGACTCCGCGGCCACCGCGATGGAACCGGCGGTGGTGGACCCCGCGGGGATGTTCTGAGCCTCAGCCATGGCTGTCGTAGTGCTCGCTTTCTCGGTCGGACAGGTGTCAGGGGGTTCGGGGCCGGCCCTCGCGGGCCGGCCTCGGCGGCACTGGGCGGTGCTAGCCGACCGAGCCCTCCATCTGCAGCTCGATCAGCCGGTTGAGCTCCAGGGCGTACTCCATCGGGAGCTCCTTGGCGATCGGCTCGACGAAGCCGCGCACGATCATCGCCATGGCCTCGAACTCCGTCATGCCGCGGCTCATCAGGTAGAACAGCTGGTCCTCGGAGACCTTGGAGACGGTCGCCTCGTGGCCCATCGACACGTCGTCCTCACGGACGTCCACGTACGGGTACGTGTCGGAGCGGGAGATCGTGTCCACCAGCAGCGCGTCGCACAGGACGTTGGACTTCGCGCCCGGCGCGCCCTCGCCGATCTCGATCAGGCCGCGGTACGAGGTGCGGCCGCCGCCCCGCGCCACCGACTTGGAGACGATGTTGGACGAGGTGTTCGGGGCCATGTGGACCATCTTGGCGCCGGCGTCCTGGTGCTGGCCCTCGCCCGCGAAGGCGATGGACAGGGTCTCGCCCTTGGCGTGCTCGCCCATCAGGTAGACGGCCGGGTACTTCATGGTGACCTTGGAGCCGATGTTGCCGTCGACCCACTCCATGGTCGCGCCCTCGTAGGCCACGGCGCGCTTGGTCACCAGGTTGTAGACGTTGTTCGACCAGTTCTGGATCGTCGTGTAGCGGCAGCGGCCGCCCTTCTTCACGATGATCTCGACGACCGCGGAGTGCAGCGAGTCGGAGGAGTAGATGGGCGCCGTGCAGCCCTCGACGTAGTGGACGTAGGCGTCCTCGTCGACGATGATCAGCGTCCGCTCGAACTGGCCCATGTTCTCCGTGTTGATGCGGAAGTAGGCCTGGAGCGGGATGTCCACGTGGACGCCCTTGGGCACGTAGATGAACGAGCCGCCGGACCACACGGCCGTGTTCAGCGAGGCGAACTTGTTGTCGCCGACCGGGATGACGGTGCCGAAGTACTCCTTGAAGAGTTCCTCGTGCTCCTTCAGCGCGGTGTCGGTGTCGACGAAGATGACGCCCTGCTCCTCCAGGTCCTCGCGGATCTGGTGGTAGACGACCTCGGACTCGTACTGCGCGGCGACACCGGCGACCAGGCGCTGCTTCTCCGCCTCCGGGATGCCGAGCTTGTCGTAGGTGTTCTTGATGTCCTCGGGCAGGTCGTCCCAGGAGGCCGCCTGCTTCTCCGTGGACCGCACGAAGTACTTGATGTTGTCGAAGTCGATGCCCGACAGGTCCGAGCCCCAGTTGGGCATCGGCTTCTTGTCGAAGAGGCGCAGGCCCTTGAGCCGCAGCTTCAGCATCCACTCGGGCTCGTTCTTCTTCTCCGAGATGTCGCGGACGACTGCCTCGGAGAGGCCGCGCTTGGCCGCCGCGCCTGCCTCGTCGGAGTCGGCCCAGCCGAATTCGTACGTGCCCAGGCCCTCGAGCTCAGGGTGGGCAGTCTCCGTAGGGAGCGTCATGCGGGGTTCCTCCCGGCCGTGCTTGCAGATGCTGAATCGGTGGTCTGTGGGGTGGGGTGTCCGCTGCGCGGAATGTACGTCGTGCACACCCCGTCGCCGTGGGCGATGGTGGCCAGACGCTGCACATGGGTTCCCAGGAGGCTGGAGAAGATCTCCGTCTCCGCCTCGCACAGCTGCGGGTACTGCTCGGCGACGTGGGCGACCGGGCAGTGGTGCTGGCACAGCTGCTCGCCCTGCTGCGGGCCCGGCGCGCTTCGCGCCGTAGCAGCGTACCCGTCGGCGGACAGCGCCTTGGCCAACGCCTCCGTGCGCGCCTCGGGGTCCGCGGCCTCGATCGCCTCCCGGTAGGCCGCCGACTGCGCGGCGGTCCGGGCCCGGGCGAACGCCATGACGGCCTCGTCGCCCGCGGTCTCGGCGATCCAGCGCAGGGCGTCCGCGGCGAGCGCGTCGTAGGACTGGTCGAAGGCGTCCCGGCCGCAGTCGGTGAGGGCGAACACCTTGGCCGGGCGGCCGCGCGTCCGCGCCCCGTACACCCGCTTCTCGCGGGCCTCGACGACGCCGTCGCAGGCGAGGGCGTCGAGATGGCGGCGGACCGCCGCCTGGGTGAGGCCCAGGCGCTTCGCCAGCTCCGCGACCGTGGAGGGGCCGTGGTCCAGGATGGAGCGCGCCACCCGGTTGCGCGTCGAGCGCTCACCGGTGGCGAGTTCCTCCTGAGGAGCCTCGTCCACGTATTTCACAACGCCATTGTTGCGTAATTCCTCCGGCCCTGACAACCACGGTCCGAAACGATCAACGGTGCTTTCCATCACTTAGGGTTACCTAATCAAGCCCCGCGGCCGGGGCGCGGGCGCGGGCTGCCTAGACTCATTCGCCATGAGCAGCGAGCCCGCCCCACCCCCCTCGGGGCCCTTCTCCGGCCCGGCCGTCCGGATCAGCGGCCTGGTGAAGCGGTACGGCGACAAGACCGCGGTGGACGGCCTCGACCTGGAGATCCCGGCCGGCACGGTCACCGCCGTGCTCGGCCCCAACGGCGCCGGCAAGACCACCACCGTCGAGACCTGCGAGGGCTACCGCCGCCCCGACGGCGGGACGGTCCGGGTGCTGGGCCTCGACCCCGTCGCCGACGCCGCGCGGCTGCGCCCCCGGATCGGCGTGATGCTCCAGTCCGGCGGGATCTACTCCGGCGCCCGCGCCGACGAGATGCTCCGGCACATGGCGAAGCTGCACGCCCACCCGCTCGACGTGGACGCCCTGATCGAGCGCCTCGGCCTCGGCTCCTGCGGCCGCACCGCCTACCGCAGGCTCTCCGGCGGCCAGCAGCAGCGCCTCGCCCTGGCCATGGCCGTCGTCGGCCGGCCCGAACTGGTCTTCCTGGACGAGCCGACCGCCGGGCTCGACCCGCAGGCCCGCCGCTCCACCTGGGACCTCGTCCGGGAACTGCGCGCCGACGGGGTGACCACCGTGCTCACCACCCACTTCATGGACGAGGCGGAGGAACTCGCCGACGAGGTCGCCGTCATCGACGCCGGCCGGATCGTCGCCCACGGCAGCCCCGAGGCCCTGTGCCGGGGCGGCGCCGAGAACACGCTGCGCTTCACCGGCCGCCCCGGGCTCGACATCGGCTCGCTGCTCAAGGCCCTGCCGGACGGCACCGAGGTCGCCGAGCCGTCCGCAGGCACCTACCGCGTCACCGGCGCCGTCGACCCGCAGCTGCTCGCCACCGTCACCTCCTGGTGCGCGCAGCACGGCGTGATGCCCTCCGGCATCGCCGTGGAGCGCCAGACCCTGGAGGACGTCTTCCTCGAACTGACCGGCAAGGAGCTGCGCGCATGAGCGCCGGTACGTACACCCCCCGGCCGGGCGCGGCCCCGCTGCGCCGCATGATCGCCGCGCAGACCGCGCTGGAGACGCGGATGCTGCTGCGCAACGGCGAGCAGCTGCTGCTGACCGTGGTCATCCCGACCCTGCTGCTGGTGCTCTTCAGCGCGGTGGACATCGTGGACACCGGGGCGGGCGAGCCGGTCGACTTCCTGACGCCCGGCGTGCTGGCCCTGGCCGTGATGTCCACGGCCTTCACCGGGCAGGCCATCGCCACCGGCTTCGAGCGCCGCTACGGGGTGCTCAAGCGGCTCGGCGCCTCGCCGCTGCCCCGCTGGTCGCTGATGACCGCGAAGACCCTGGCGGTGCTCGTCACCGAGGTCCTCCAGGTGGTGCTGCTCACGGTGATCGCCTTCGCGCTGGGCTGGTCGCCGCACGGCAACCCGTTCGCCGTGCTGCTGCTCCTGGTGCTGGGCACGGCCGCCTTCTCGGGACTCGGGCTGCTGATGGCCGGGACGCTGCGGGCGGAGGCCACCCTCGCCGCCGCCAACCTGGTCTTCCTGCTGCTCCTGGTGGGCGGCGGGGTGATCGTGCCGCTGGAGAAGTTCCCGGAGGCGGTGCAGTCGGTGCTCGGGCTGCTGCCGATCGCCGCCCTCTCGGACGGGCTGCGCGACGTCCTCCAGCACGGTGCCGCGATGCCCTGGGGCGACCTGGGCGTCCTCGCGGTCTGGGCGGTGCTCGGACTCGGCGCGGCGGCCCGGTTCTTCCGCTGGGAGTGAGCCCCCGACCGCGCTCCGTCGCCGTTTCGCGTCGATCGTCCCCCTCTGACCGGCATGGCGCCCCCTCGTGAAAGCTTGCACAAGCGGCGTCCTACGATGGTGCGCGTGCCCAAGCTGACCCGAGCCGAAGTCGCTCAAGCCCTGCGCAACCCGCTGCCGTACATCGCCGAGCGCTGGACGCCCCGGCCGCAAACGGTGAGCCGTGCGGCCATGTCGGCGGTCGTGATGTCCGTCGTGCTCGTCGTGACCGGCGGTGCCGTCCGGCTGACCGGCTCCGGCCTCGGCTGCCCGACCTGGCCCAAGTGCACCGACGAGAGCCTGACCTCGACGCACGAGATGGGCCTGCACGGCGTCATCGAGTTCGGCAACCGCATGCTCACCTACGTGCTGTGCGCGGCGGTGGCCTGGGCGATCATCGCGGCCCGCTCCGCGAAGCCCTGGCGCCGCAGCCTCACCCGGCTCGGCTGGCTCCAGTTCTGGGTCGTGATGGGCAACGCGATCCTCGGCGGCATCGTGGTCCTCGTCGGCCTCAACCCGTACACCGTGGCCGCGCACTTCCTGCTGACCACCGCGCTGCTCACGGTGGCGCTGGTGACCTGGCAGCGGGTCCGCGAGGGCGACGAGGCGCCGCGCCCGCTGGTCGGCAAGGCGGTCGCCCAGCTGGCCTGGCTGCTGGCCGTGGCGGCGGGGCTGCTGATCGCCGTGGGCACGGTGGTCACGGGCGCCGGGCGGCACGCGGGCGACTCCAGCGACGTGCCCCGCATCCCGGTCGACTGGAAGATGGTCGCCCAGCTGCACGCCGACCTGGCGTGGGTCGTGGTGGCCCTGACCGTGGCGCTCTGGTTCGTCCTGAAGGCGGTGGACGCGCCGGTGGGACCGCGCCGCCGGACCCGTGACCTGTTCCTCATCGTGATGGCGCAGGGGGTCGTGGGCTATGTGCAGTACTTCACCGACGTGCCGGAGATCCTGGTCGGGGTGCACATGCTCGGCTCGTGCCTGGTGTGGATCGGGGTCGTCCGCGTACTGCTGTCGCTGCGGGAGCGGCCGGTGACCGCGGTACGGGTGCCGGAACCGGCGGACGAGCGTCCGGAGCCCGCCGCGGCCGGCTGACGCCGCGTACACGCAGGGACGGAGGGCCCGGGGCGGTTGCCCCGGGCCCTCCGTCCCTACGCGTGTACGGGCTCAGCCCTTGTTGGACGGGCCGCCGACCTGGATGCCGGCCATCCGGGTCCACTCGTACGGGCCGGTGTGGACCTTCGCCGCGAACTCGCCGTCGAAGGACTCGTGCAGTGTGATCCCGGACTTGCGGGCCGCGCTCTCTGCGACCGCGTACGAGGGGGCGACCAGATCGCCCCAGCCGCCGTCCTCGCCCACCAGGACGATGCGGGCGCCCTTCTGCCCGAGGTAGGCGACCTGGCCCTCGGCGCCGCCGTGGGCCTTCGCGAAGGCGCCGATCTGCTTGGCCAGCCGGGCCGCCCTGCGCTCCGCGCGCGCCGCCTGCTTGCCGTCCACCTGCTGGGTCTCAGCCGTCTCTGCCATGCACAGGATGCTACCGATGGGTAGATCAACTGGCGACGGGCGGGGAGCGTGGCCTCCGCCACGCTCCCCGCCCGTCGGACGGAACAGGGGGTGCTACCGCAGGAAGGGGTCCACCGCGACCGCGACGAACAGCAGCGACACGTAGGTGATCGACCAGTGGAACAGCCGCATCTCCTTGAGCTTGGCGCCCGTCACCCCGGCCTTGGCCCTGCCGTGCAGCGCGTGCGCCTCCCAGAGCCAGAAGCCGCCGCTGAGCAGCGCCACGGCGGTGTAGAACCAGCCGGTGTAGCCCAGCGGGGTGAGCAGCAGCGAGACGGCGACCATCACCCAGCTGTACGCGACGATCTGGCGCGCGACCACCCGGTTGGACGCGATGACCGGCAGCATCGGGACGCCGACGCGCGCGTAGTCGTCCTTGACCTTCATGGAGAGCGGCCAGTAGTGCGGCGGCGTCCAGAAGAAGATGACGGCGAAGAGGATGACCGCGGCCCAGGACATCTCGTTGGTCACGGCCGACCAGCCGATGAGGACCGGCATGCAGCCCGCGATGCCGCCCCAGACGATGTTCTGCGCGGTGCGGCGCTTCAGCAGCATCGTGTAGATCACGACGTAGAAGAGCAGCGCGCCCAGCGACAGGGCCGCCGACAGCCAGTTGACGAGCAACCCGAACCAGACCGTCGAGACCACCCCGAGGGTGATGCCGAAGACCAGGCACTCGCGCGGGCTCACCATGCCGGTGACCAGCGGGCGCTGCGACGTGCGGTCCATCAGCGCGTCGATGTCCCGGTCGATGTACATGTTCAGCGCGTTGGCACCGCCGGCGGACAGGTAGCCGCCGATGGTGGTGGCGAGCACGAGCCACAGATCGGGCACACCCTGGGCGGCGAGGAACATCACCGGCACGGTGGTGATCAGCAACAGCTCGATGATCCGAGGCTTGGTCAGCGCCACGAATGCCTTGACACGGGCTCCGAGCGGGCGTTGGCCCCCCGGACTCGGAGTCAAGGCGACCCCTGCGGGTCGGGACTCGACGGCCGTCACGCACACCCCTGACAGAGAAATCCCAGCAAGCTCCGGGCCGTGAGGGCCCGGTAAAGACTTGCGCGAACCCGACCACTGTAGACGTTGGGGACAGGCCGCCCTTCGCGGGGGTGGGGTCGTGTTGATGTGGCGCGGACGGCCGCCGCGGCCCGGCCCCGCAACGGCTCGCGCACCGGCCTCGCGACGGCTCGTGCGTACGAGTGACGCACGGATGTGGCAGGGGTGGCGCGGCGCGTTCGCGGGGGTGCCCGCAACCGGGCTCGGGGGCGCTCGTCGGAGCGCCCGGAAGTGCCTCGTCGCGCTCATCGGAGAAGCCCATCGGTGAGCCCTTCCGCTCATACGGGAGGCGGATTCCGCGGGGTGCCCGCACCCTGGTAGGAGCCGGAAATCACGGGTACCGGCGGGGGTAGGCTCGACCACATCCGGTGCGGTCACAGTCACCGGCCCACAACAGTTGGAGAGGAGCCCTGACTCAGGGTGAGCACCAAGCCGACCACCACAGACCTCCAGTGGACCGAATGGGACCAGCGGGCCGTGGACACCGTCCGCGTCCTGGCGGCGGACGCCGTACAGAAAGTCGGAAACGGGCACCCGGGTACGGCCATGAGCCTGGCTCCCGCCGCGTACACCATCTTCCAGAAGGTGATGCGGCACGACCCCGCCGACGCGGAGTGGACCGGCCGCGACCGGTTCGTGCTCTCGGCCGGGCACAGCAGCCTGACCCTCTACATCCAGCTCTACCTGGCCGGCTACGGCCTGGAGCTGGACGACCTCAAGGCGTTCCGCACCTGGGGTTCCAAGACTCCGGGGCACCCGGAGTACGGCCACACCACCGGTGTGGAGACGACGACCGGCCCGCTGGGCCAGGGCGTCGCCAACGCGGTCGGCATGGCCATGGCCGCCCGCTACGAGCGCGGACTGTTCGACCCGGAGGCGGCCCCCGGCACCTCCCCGTTCGACCACATGGTGTGGGTCGTCGCCGGTGACGGCTGCCTCCAGGAGGGCATCTCCGCCGAGGCGTCCTCGCTGGCCGGGCACCAGAAGCTGGGCAACCTGGTCCTGCTGTGGGACGACAACCACATCTCCATCGAGGGCGACACGGAGACCGCGGTCTCCGAGGACACCGTCAAGCGCTACGAGGCGTACGGCTGGCACGTCCAGCGCGTCGACCAGCTGCCCAACGGCGACCTGGACCCGAAGGGCCTGTACGAGGCGCTGATGGCCGCCAAGGCGGAGACGGAGCGTCCGTCGTTCATCGCGGCCCGCTCGATCATCGCCTGGCCCGCCCCGCACGCCCAGAACACCGAGGCGTCCCACGGCTCGGCCCTCGGCGACGACGAGGTCGCCGCGACCAAGAAGGTGCTCGGCTTCGACCCGGAGAAGACCTTCGAGGTCTCCGACGAGGTCATCGCCCACACCCGCCGTGCCCTGGACCGCGGCCGCGAGGCCAAGGCCGAGTGGCAGAAGGGCTTCGACGCCTGGCGCGCCGCCAACCCGGAGCGTGCCGCCGAGTTCGACCGCATCGCCGCGGGCGAGCTGCCCAAGGGCTGGGAGGACAGCCTGCCGGTCTTCGAGACGGGCAAGGCGGTCGCCACCCGTGCCGCGTCCGGCAAGGTGCTCCAGGCGCTCGGCGGCATCGTCCCCGAGCTGTGGGGCGGCTCCGCCGACCTGGCCGGTTCGAACAACACCACGATCGACAAGACGTCGTCGTTCCTGCCGGCGGGCAACCCCCTGCCGGAGGCCGACCCGTACGGGCGCACGATCCACTTCGGCATCCGCGAGCACGCCATGGCCGCCGCCATGAACGGCATCGCGCTGCACGGCAACACGCGGATCTACGGCGGCACCTTCCTGGTGTTCTCCGACTACATGCGCAACGCCGTGCGGCTGTCCGCGCTGATGCACCTGCCGGTCACCTACGTGTGGACCCACGACTCGATCGGCCTCGGCGAGGACGGCCCCACCCACCAGCCCGTGGAGCACCTGGCCTCGCTGCGCGCCATCCCGGGCCTGAACATCGTGCGCCCGGCCGACGCCAACGAGACGGCGATCGCCTGGCGCGAGATCCTGCGCCGCTACACCAAGGTGTTCGGCGAGGGCACCCCGCACGGTCTGGCGCTGACCCGTCAGGGCGTGCCGACGTACGAGGCGAACGAGAACGCGGCCAAGGGCGGCTACGTGCTGTTCGACGCCGAGACGGCCGACGGCGCGAGCGCCGAGCCGCAGGTCGTGCTGATCGGCACGGGCTCCGAGGTCCAGCTCGCCGTGGAGGCGCGCGAGGAGCTCCAGGCGGCCGGAATTCCCACCCGTGTGGTGTCGATGCCGTGTGTCGAGTGGTTCGAGGAGCAGGACCAGGGTTACAAGGACAGCGTCCTGCCGCCGTCGGTCCGCGCCCGCGTGGCCGTCGAGGCGGGCATCGGTCTGACCTGGTACCGCTACGTCGGGGACGCCGGCCGGATCGTCTCGCTGGAGCACTTCGGCGCCTCGGCGGACGCCAAGGTCCTGTTCCGCGAGTTCGGCTTCACCGGTGAGAACGTCGCCGCGGTCGCCCGGGAATCCCTCGCCGCCGCCCAGCGCTGACGCCTTTATACGACTAGTAGGAGATGCAACTCTCATGACAGACGCACTCAAGCGCCTCTCCGACGAGGGCGTGGCGATCTGGCTCGACGACCTCTCGCGCAAGCGGATCACGTCGGGCAACCTCGCGGAGCTGATCGACCAGAGCCACGTCGTGGGTGTCACGACGAACCCGTCGATCTTCCAGAAGGCCATCTCGCAGGGCGACGGCTACGACCAGCAGCTCGCCGACCTCGCCGCCCGCGGAGTGACGGTCGAGGAGGCGATCCGCATGATCACCACCGCGGACGTCCGCGACGCGGCCGACATCCTGCGTCCGGTCTTCGACGCGACGGAGGGCCAGGACGGCCGGGTCTCCATCGAGGTCGACCCGCGCCTGGCGCACAACACGGCGGCCACGGTCGCCGAGGCCAAGCAGCTGGCCTGGCTGGTGGACCGGCCGAACACGCTCATCAAGATCCCGGCCACCAAGGCGGGCCTGCCGGCCATCACCGAGACGATCGGCCGGGGCATCAGCGTGAACGTGACGCTGATCTTCTCGCTGGAGCGCTACCGCGCGGTCATGGACGCCTACCTGGCGGGTCTGGAGAAGGCGAAGGCCGCGGGCCTGGACCTCTCCAAGATCCACTCGGTGGCGTCGTTCTTCGTGTCCCGCGTGGACACCGAGATCGACAAGCGCCTGGACGCCGTCGGCTCCGACGAGGCGAAGGCCGCGAAGGGCAAGTCCGCCCTGGCCAACGCGCGTCTCGCCTACGAGGCGTACGAGGAGGTGTTCGCGGGTGAGCGCTGGGCCGCGCTGGACAAGGCGCACGCCAACAAGCAGCGCCCGCTGTGGGCCTCGACCGGCGTGAAGGACCCGGCCCTCAAGGACACCCTGTACGTCGTCGACCTCGTCGCGCCGAACACGGTCAACACCATGCCGGAGGCGACTCTGGACGCGGTGGCCGACCACGGCGAGATCACCGGCAACACCGTCGCCGGTTCGTACGACCAGGCCCGTGCCGACCTGGACGCCATCAAGAAGCTCGGCGTCGACTACGACGACGTCGTCCAGCTCCTCGAGGACGAGGGCGTCGAGAAGTTCGAGGCGGCCTGGAACGACCTGCTGAACTCGACCGAGGCGGAGCTCAAGCGCCTCGCCCCCTCGGAGGGCTGACCACTTTGTCTGGTGTTCCCGGAGCCAACCCGCTCCGTGACGCCCAGGACCGACGGCTCCCGCGCATCGCGGGGCCGTCGGGCCTGGTCATCTTTGGCGTCACGGGCGATTTGTCCCGTAAAAAGCTGATGCCCGCCGTCTACGACCTGGCCAACCGCGGCCTGCTGCCGCCGGGCTTCTCGCTCATCGGCTTCGCGCGCCGCGACTGGGAGGACGAGGACTTCGCCCAGGTCGTGCACGACGCCGTCAAGGAGCATGCCCGTACGCCCTTCCGCGAGGAGGTCTGGCAGCAGCTCAGCCAGGGCATGCGCTTCGTCCAGGGCAACTTCGACGACGACGTGGCGTTCGAGACGCTGCGCGCCACGATCGAGGAGCTGGACAAGGCGCAGGGGACGGGCGGCAACTTCGCCTTCTACCTCTCCGTGCCGCCCAAGTTCTTCCCCAAGGTCGTCCAGCAGCTCAAGAAGCACGGGCTGGCCGACCAGAAGGAGGGCAGCTGGCGCCGCGCGGTCATCGAGAAGCCGTTCGGGCACGACCTGAAGAGCGCGCAGGAGCTCAACCAGATCGTGCACGACGTCTTCCCGCCGAACGAGGTCTTCCGGATCGACCACTACCTCGGCAAGGAGACCGTCCAGAACATCCTGGCGCTGCGGTTCGCCAACACCATGTTCGAGCCCATCTGGAACCGCAGCTACGTCGACCACGTGCAGATCACGATGGCCGAGGACATCGGGATCGGCGGCCGGGCCGGCTACTACGACGGCATCGGCGCCGCCCGCGACGTCATCCAGAACCACCTGCTCCAGCTCCTCGCGCTCACCGCGATGGAGGAGCCCGGTTCCTTCCACCCCAAGGCCCTGGTCGCCGAGAAGCTCAAGGTGCTCACGGCCGTGGAGCTGCCCGAGGACCTGGGCAAGCACACCGTGCGCGGCCAGTACACGCACGCCTGGCAGGGCGGCGAGGAGGCCGTCGGCTATCTGGAGGAGGACGGGATCGACCCCAAGTCGAAGACCGACACCTTCGCCGCGATCAAGCTGACGATCAACAACCGCCGCTGGGCGGGCGTCCCGTTCTACCTGCGCACCGGCAAACGGCTGGGCCGCCGGGTCACGGAGATCGCGGTCGTCTTCAAGCGCGCCCCGTACCTGCCGTTCGAGTCCGGCGCCACCGAGGAGCTGGGCGGCAACGCCCTGGTCATCCGGGTGCAGCCGGACGAGGGCGTCACCGTGCGGTTCGGCTCCAAGGTGCCGGGCACCTCGATGGAGGTCCGGGACGTCACGATGGACTTCGCGTACGGCGAGTCCTTCACGGAGTCCAGCCCGGAGGCGTACGAGCGGCTCATCCTGGACGTCCTGCTCGGCGACGCCAACCTGTTCCCGCGCCACCAGGAGGTCGAGCTCTCCTGGAACATCCTCGACCCGATCGAGGAGTACTGGGACAAGCACGGCAAGCCCGCCCAGTACCCGGCCGGCACCTGGGGTCCGGCCGAGGCGGACGAGATGCTCGCACGCGACGGACGGAGCTGGCGCCGGCCATGAAGATCGATCTCACGGAAACCACGTCCAGCAAGATCAACCAGGCGCTCATCTCGGCCCGGCGCGCGGTCGGTGCCCCGGCGATCGGGATGGTGCTCACCCTCGTCGTCGTCACCGACGAGGAGAACGCGTACGACGCGCTGAAGGCGGCGAGCGACTCCTCGCGGGAGCACCCCTCGCGGATCATCGCCGTCATCAAGCGGCTCAGCCGTTCGCCGCGCACCCGCCGCGACGCCCGGCTGGACGCCGAGATCCGGGTCGGTTCCGACTCCGGCTCCGGCGAGACCGTGGTGCTGCGGCTCCACGGCGAGCTGGCCAACCACGCCCAGTCCGTCGTCCTGCCGCTGCTGCTGCCGGACGCCCCGGTGGTGGTGTGGTGGCCGCAGGACTCCCCGGCCGACCCGGCGAAGGACGCGCTCGGCGCGCTGGCCCAGCGCCGGATCACCGACACCTACTCGGCGGAGCACCCGCTGGAGGAGCTGGGGGTGCGCGCACGGTCCTACCAGCCCGGTGACACGGACCTGGCCTGGACGCGCATCACACCGTGGCGCTCCATGCTGGCCGCGGCGCTCGACCAGCAGCCGGCCGAGGTCGTCTCCGCCACGGTCGAGGGCGAGTCGGACAACCCGAGCTGCGAGCTGCTGGCCATGTGGCTCGCGGACCGGCTGGGCGTCCCGGTGCGGCGCGTCGTCTCGGGCGGCCCCGGTCTGACGGCCGTCCGGATGGAGACGAAGAACGGCGACATCGTCCTGGACCGGGCCGACGGCTCGCTGGCCACGCTCTGCATGGTGGGCCAGCCGGACCGCGCGGTGGCGCTCAAGCGCCGTGAGACGGCGGAGCTGCTCGCGGAGGAGCTGCGCCGCCTGGACCCGGACAACATCTACGAGTCGACGGTGAAGTTCGGCGTGGACCGGCTGGAGCAGACGGGGTCGGGCGCCCCGGCGAAGGCCCCCGAGAAGGCCGCGTCCGAGGCCCCCGCGGCCGCGAAGAAGGCGGCTCCGGCGAAGAAGGCGGCCGCCAAGTGACCGGAGTCCCGCAGCTCGTCGTGCACCGCGACAAGGAGCTGATGGCGCAGGCCGCGGCGGCCCGGCTGATCACCCGGATCGTCGACGCCCAGGCCGCGCGGGGCACCGCCTCGGTGGTGCTCACCGGCGGGCGCAACGGCAACGGCCTGCTGGCCGCGCTCGCCGCCGCGCCCGCCCGGGACGCGATCGACTGGTCGCGGCTGGACCTGTGGTGGGGCGACGAGCGGTTCCTGCCGGAGGGCGACCCGGAGCGCAATGTCACGCAGGCCCGCGAGGCCCTGCTGGACGCCGTGCCCCTGGACCCCTCACGGGTGCACGTGATGCCGGCGTCGGACGGCCCGTACGGTCCGGACGCCGACGCCGCGGCCGCCGGGTACGCGGCGGAGCTGGCCGCGGCCGCCGCGCCCCAGGACCACGGCCCCGTGCCGGAGTTCGACGTGCTGATGCTGGGCGTCGGCCCGGACACGCACGTCGCCTCGCTCTTCCCGGAGCTGCCCGCGGTACGGGAGACCGAGCGCACCGTCGTCGGGGTGCACGGCGCGCCCAAACCGCCACCGGTCCGCGTCTCGCTGACGCTGCCCGCGATCCGGTCGGCGCGCGAGGTGTGGCTGCTGGCCGCCGGTGAGGACAAGGCGGAGGCGGTGGCCATCGCCCTGTCCGGGGCCGGTGAGATCCAGGCCCCGGCGGCCGGTGCCTACGGCCGGGGCCGCACGCTGTGGCTGCTGGACGCGGCGGCGGCCTCCC
>NZ_JAKRGC010000619.1 GCF_022347745.1 Streptomyces sp. OfavH-34-F | reverse complement strand
CACCGCGGCGGCGGCCGTCCCGCTGGCCGGCCGCGCCCTGGACCACATCGACGCCAAGATCGACGCCGCGAAGCTGTCCGGCGAGACGGTCACCGTATGGCTGCTGGACTCCACCACGGCCGCGCTCGGCGGGGCCGTCATCGGCGTCTTCCTGGTGCTCGGCGTACTCCTGGAGGCGCTGCCCACCGCGAAGTGGGGCCGCACGCTCGGCAAGAAGCTCTGCGGGCTCGACGTACGGGACATCGAGTCCCACGAACCGCCCGGCTTCGCCGCCGCGCTGCGCCGCTGGCTGGTGTACGGGGTGCTCGGCCTGCTGGTGGTCGGGGTCGCCGGGGTGCTGTGGTGCCTGGTCGACCGGCCGTGGCGGCAGTGCTGGCACGACAAGGCGGCCGGCACCTTCGTCGCCGGCCCGTCCCCCGAACGCGGCTGAGGGCCTGTCGGGTGACCTCCGGCCGGGCGTCACCCGACAGGCCCTGAGCCGTTGCGGTGGCCCGCGCGCCGGGATGCACTGCCCCCATGAGCAACGATCAGCCGCCGCCCGGTCAGCCGCCCGAGGACGATCCGTTCCGGAAGCGGCCGCCCGGTGACCAGCCGCCGCCGTCGTCCGGCTCGCCCTACGACGGCGCGCCCCCGCCGCCCCCGCCGCCGTACGACGCCGGGCCCTACGGGGGCGGGCCGTACGGCGCTGACCCGCTGGCGGGGATGCCGCCGCTCGCCGAACCGGGCAAGCGCATCCTGGCCCGGCTGATCGACTTCCTGATCATCTCCATCCCGCTCTATCTGATCTCCCTGCCCTGGGGCGGCGCGGTCGGCGGATCCAACGGCAACAACGACGACGACGTCGGCGACCTGTTCGCCCAGACCTACAGCGGGCACCAGCTGGTCTGGTCGCTGATCGGCCTGGTGGTCTACGTCGCGTACGACACGTACTTCACGCACAAGGACGGCCGCACGCTCGGCAAGCGGCTGCTGAAGATGCGGGTCGCGATGCTCAACGACGGCCGGGTGCCGGACACCGGGGCGGCGTTCATGCGGGCCGTGGTGCTGTGGCTGCCGGCGCTGCTGTGCTGCCCGTGCCTGTGGTGGCTCATCAACATCGTGCTGATGTTCACGGACAAGCCCTACCGGCAGGGCCTCCAGGACAAGGCGGCCAAGACCGTGGTGGTGACCGTCAACTGAGGCTCCGCCGGGACGCGGCCGGAACTCAGCGGTGACTCTGGGCGGAGACGGGCGCCCGGCCCTCGGCGGCGGCCGCGGAGCGACGCGGCGCCGGCACCGGGGCGGCGCCCGCCGTCGCCGCCGGTCGCGCGGTGTGGCGGGGGGGGCCGGGGGGGGC
>NZ_JAKRGC010000618.1 GCF_022347745.1 Streptomyces sp. OfavH-34-F | reverse complement strand
AGCTCACCGGCGCGGCCGTAGCGGGAGAGCTGCGCGCTCCACGGACGGACCTCCTCCGCGAGCCGCCCCCCGGCCACCCCCGCCAGCGCGCCCGGAGCCGTGCGCATCTCACCGAACGCGTCCCGCAGCCGGCCGGCCGCCGCGTCGAGCGCCGCGGCGTCGTCACCGGCGTACGCCGTCCAGAACGCGGCGATCAGCGGCCGCAGATAGGCGGACTCGGTGCCGCCGAGCAGCGAACCCGCGCTGTTGCCCGCCAGTGCCCGCAGCGCGCCGGCGGCCTCCCCGCCGGAGCCCGCGAGGTCGTCGACCGCGGCCTCCCAGGACCGCGCCGGGTCGTATCCCCTCGGGTTCCACGCGAAGTCGGCGGCCGTGAACAGCGGGACGCGGGAGGCGGAGGGCTGCTCCATCGCGTTGGCCAGCAGCGCCGCCGAGCCGACCGCGACCGCGGGCTCCCGGCCGGTGTACGGGCCCAGGAAGATCCGGTCGTGCGCGTAGTCGTTGACCGGGTAGTTGTCCATGGTCACCAGCGGATGCCCGAACACGGCACGGGTCCGGGCCAGTTCGGCGCCGGTGATGGTCCTCGGCACGACCCCGACACCGGTCCAGGCGACCTCCACGCCGTCGGCCAGCTCCCCGGCGAGCGCGCTGCGGTACTCGGTGGCGCCGTCCTGGTAGAACTCCGTCGGCATCACCGACAGCGGCGCCGCCTCCGGGTGCCGCGCGGCCAGATGCCGGGCCACGCCGTTCACCACCCGGGCCTGGGCCCGGGCCGCCGCGCGGGGGCCGCTGCCGAAGGCGTCCGCGTCGGCCGCGCAGTGCCACTCGCTGTAGCTGACGTCCTGGAACTGCACCTGGAAGGCGCGCACCCCCAGGTCCCACATCGCGTCGATCTTCCGGTTCAGCGCCTTCAGGTCGCGGTCCGACGACAGGCACATCGACTGGCCCGGGGCCACCGCCCAGCCCAGCACCACGTGCGCGGCCGCCGCCCGTTCGGCCAGCTCCCGCACCTCCGCGCGCCGCTTCGCCGGATACGGGTCGCGCCAGCGGGCCTGGCGGTACGGGTCGTCGCCCGCCGCGTAGAGATAGCGGTTCTGCTTGGTGCGCGCCAGGAAGTCGATCTGCGCGAGCCGGTCCCGCAGGCTCCAGGGCTGCCCGTAGAAGCCCTCGGTCAGCCCGCGCACCGCCGTGGACGGCCAGTCCCGGACGGTGACCCCGGCGACCTTCCCGCCCCGCACCAGCTGGCGCAGCGTCTGCACGGCGTGGAACAGTCCGTCCTCGCCGACGCCCTCCAGCGCCACCGTGTCCCGCTCCGCGACCCGGCCGGCCGCGAGCCGGTATCCGCC
>NZ_JAKRGC010000617.1 GCF_022347745.1 Streptomyces sp. OfavH-34-F | reverse complement strand
GACCGAGGCCACCCGCCGGCGCACCGCGGAGTCCCGCAGCGGTTCGGCGGCCGTACGGGCGTGCAGCGCGCGCACCGCGTCCCGCGCCTCCTCGGGGGAGGCCCCGGCGGGCAGCGGCTCGCCGATCGTGACCCGGACCAGGGCGGAGCGCAGCCGGCCGTGCTTGGGCAGCAGCCGGTCCGTGCCGGCGATGCCCACCGGGACCACCGGGACGCCCGCCTCCTCGGCCAGGACCAGCGCGCCCCGGTGGAAGGCGCCGAGGGTGCCGTCCGGGGCGCGGGTGCCCTCCGGGAAGAGCACGACCGCCCGGCCCTCGCGCAGCTCGCCGGCCATCGAGAGGAGATCGGCCGTTCCGCCGCCGCCCGAGCGCCGGACCGGGAAGCCGGCCGCCAGCCTGCGGCAGATCCGGCGCCGCCAGGGCGAGGCGAACCAGTAGTCGGCCGCCGCGCCGATCGCCGGGGCGTGCCGGGCGTCGAGCGCGGCCAGGAGCGCCGCCGTGTCGGCGTGCGAGGTGTGGTTGGCGACGACCACGCAGCCGCCGCGCGGGAGGCGGCCGCGCCGCTCGATCCCGCCGGTGAGGCCCAGCACCCCCCACCACAGGCCGCGCCGCAGCGCGGACGCGAGACGGGAGCGGACCGGCAGGACCGGGCGGGCGGGGGTGCGTACCAGGGTCGTCGTCACGTCATCACCATCGCCAGGAGGAGGGCCACGAGCAGGGAGTCGATCCGGTCGAGCAGGCCGCCGAAGCCGGGCAGCCAGCTGCCCGCGTCCTTCACCCCGGACTCGCGCTTGACCATCGACTCGACGAGATCGCCGAGGACGCAGCCGCCGGCGACCGCCGCCCACAGCGGGAGGCTGAACGCGCCGAGCACCAGCAGCAGGAGCGCGGTGGCCGCCGCCGCCCCCAGCACCCCGGCCCAGGTCTTGTTCGGGGAGAGCGGCGACAGCGCCCGGGACAGCGGACCGCGCCGGCCCAGCGCCGTACCGCCGCACCAGGCGCCGACGTCGCCGAGCGCCACGGCCAGGCCGACCAGCACCGCCGTGTCGCCGAGGGAGACCAGGCCGGTGAGTGCGACCGGTATCCACAGCAGCCCGAACGCGGTGCGCGCGGCCCGGGTGAAGCCGGTGCGGTCGTCCCCGCCCAGCACCGGGGGCAGTGCCGCCGCGACGAGCAGCAGCGCCGCCGCGCGCAGGTCCAGCAGTTGCGGGGCGAGCCAGGCCAGGGCCGGCAGCACGGCGGCGACCGCTCCGAGGACGGCCAGGTCGGTCCGGCGCAGCCCCGCCATCCGGGCGTACTCGCCGGCCGCGACCGCGCCGAGACCGGCGGCCAGGGCGTAGACGCCGCC
>NZ_JAKRGC010000616.1 GCF_022347745.1 Streptomyces sp. OfavH-34-F | reverse complement strand
ACCAGCGGGCCCGCGGCGTCGAGCGCCACAGCTCGCCCGTGCGGCGCCGGTGGTCGCGGGTGCCCTGCCAGCACGCCGCGGCGGCCACCAGCGGGCCGCCGAGCAGCGTGGCGCCGGAGTGGAGCAGGTCCTGGGTCGCGCCCCAGTCGCCCTGCCAGGAGTCTGCCCTGGCGGCCATGGTGACGATCAGCGTGAGCGCCGTGCACACCCCGGTCCACGGGGCCACGCCCCTGCGGGCCTCGGTCCGGAGTACGGGGAGCACGGGAAGCGCGGTGCGGACGGGGCCTCGGCGGGCCGGGCTGTCCGGGCGCTCATCGGCGGTCGGGCGGTCGGTGAGGGTCATCGGACACCCGCCGTCGCCGCCCGGTGGGAGCGCAGGGCCAGCGTGTAGCCGCGCTCGATGGGGCTGCCGCCGTACTCGTACGGGTCGCCGTCCGAGCCGAGCGCCGCCAGCTCGCGCGTCGTCCCCCGGTACGCCACCCGGCCCGCCTCGATCAGCGTCACCCCTTCGCAGGCCGTGGCGACGTCCTCGACCAGGTGCGTGGACAGGATGACCGTGGCGTGCTCCCGGAGATCCCGCATCAGGGTGCGGAACTCCACCCGCTGTTCCGGGTCGAGCCCGGCGGTCGGCTCGTCGAGCAGCAGCAGCTCCGGATCGTTGACGATCGCCTGCGCGATGCCGACCCGCCGGACCATGCCGCCGGACAGCGTCCTCATCCGGGAGTCGATCCGGTCCGCCAGGCCCACGCGTGCCACGGCCCGCTCGACGGCCGCCGCCGTCCCGGCCTCGTCCATCTCCTTGAGCCAGGCCACGTAGCCGACGAACTCACGGACCGTGAAGCCCGCGTAGTGGCCGAACTCCTGCGGCAGATAGCCCAGCCTGCGCCGGACCCCGGCCCGGGCGCGGTGGTCCGATGCTGCGCCCACCTCGGCGCCCAGCAGCTCCACCCGGCCGGCGTCCGGCGCGGCGGCCGTGGCCAGGACCCGGATAAGTGAGGTCTTGCCCGCCCCGTTGGGCCCGAGCAGGCCGTGCACTCCGGGCCCGAAGTCGAGATCGACGGAGTCCAGGGCGGTCCTGCGGCGGTGCCGCACCGTCAGCCCGGACACCACGACGGTGCTGTTCACGCGATCACGCTCATGACGTCTCCAGATGGTCGAAGGATCGGCGGCGCAGGACCAGCAGCCCCGCGCCGAGTAGGGCGGCCGCCGCCCAGCAGCCCTGGGCGGGCGGCCCGGACAGCAGCCGCGCGGCCGTGTCCGCCGCTTCGGTGAGCGCGGGGTGCGAGTTCGCGAGACCCGGTACGGTCACGGCCACCGCCCAGGCAGCGGCGACGGCCGCGGACCCGGCGCGGCACCCGACGTAC
>NZ_JAKRGC010000615.1 GCF_022347745.1 Streptomyces sp. OfavH-34-F | reverse complement strand
GCCCGGCGCCGCACGGTGTGCAGCGCGGCGGCGTCCAGCAGGGCCGACGCCGTACCGTCCGGGCCGTCGCCGGACAGCCCCGCCGGCGGCCGCCGGTCCGTGCCGAGCAGGGCCGTGGTCACCAGCTCCTCCCACGGCAGCCCCGCCATCGCGTCGCCCGGCCCGCCGGGTGCGGCGGGCGCGGCGGGGGAGGGGGACGAGGAGGCGGTGGAAGCGGGGTCGATGGGCGTCGTGGTCGAGGTCGGGTGGGGCATGGCTCCTCCTCGGGAGGCGTGCGGCGAGGCCGTCGGCAGACGGGCTGCGAGGCGGTCGGGAGGCGTGCGGCGAGGCCGTCGGCAGGCGGACTGCGAAGTCGTCGGCAGGCGGGCTGCGAGGTCAGATGAGCGCTACGGTCTCGGCGGGTCCGTGCGCACCGGCCTGCGCCGGCCAGGCCGCCAGCGGGTCGAAGCCGCGGTGGCCGCACTCGCCGAAGACGGTCAGCGGGAGGCCGCCCGAGACCGCGGCGAGCTTCCAGAGCGCCGGCCGGTTCAGCGCGGCGGCGGTGACCGGCAGGGCTTCCCGGCCCTCCGCGTCCACCAACTGCCAGCCCTCCGGGGCCGGCACGGGTATGACCTCGCGCAACGTCACCGGCCAGGACTCCAGCCAGGGATCATCGGCCAGGGCCCGCCCGTACGCGGCGACCGCCTCGGCGGGCGATCCCCCCGGCGGCGGCGAGGCGGCGGCCTGCGCGAGGTGGAAGCGCTCACCCAGCTCGGCCCGCAGCTGCCCGGCCCCCGGATAGGGCGTCAGCTCGGCCTCCACGGTCGCGCCCACGGGCAGCGCGAGGGCGGGGGAGCGGCCGGCCGCCCCGTAGGACAGCAGCAGGGCCGTCCGGCCCGACTCCTCCCCGTACAGCCAGATGCGGCGGGCGACGATCCGGCCCTCATGCGTGTCGTACTGGGCGAGGACCAGCCAGCGGTCGCGCACCGGCGGACCCTCCGGGGAGGCCGACAGGCCCACCCGCGTCCGCACGGTGGTCGCCAGGGCGGGCGGCAGCCGGTCGCGGCCCAGCCACGCCGCGTCCAGCAGATGCAGCAGCGCGCACTCCTCCAGGAGCCGCACCGGCCAGCCGGGACCGGACGCGGGGACCGCGCCCAGCTCCCGCACCCGGCCCGCCAGGCCGGGCGCCTGGGCATCGACCATACGGGCCGCCGTCTCCTCCCACAGCCCGTACCCCGACTGCTCGGCCGCCGCGAGCCCCCCGCGCAGCAGATCGGTCAGCCGCTGCTCCAACTCCCGCGCGCCGCCCCCGACCCGCTCGGCCCGCTTTTCGGCCCGCTTGCGCGCCGCCTCCGGGTCGGCGGGGCCGTCCGGCGCGCCGTCACC
>NZ_JAKRGC010000614.1 GCF_022347745.1 Streptomyces sp. OfavH-34-F | reverse complement strand
CCGCCCGGGCCGCCCGCTTCCCCGCCGCCGTCCCGGACGACGGGACCTCGGCGCGCGGGGGCCGCCCCACCGGCGCGGGGTGCGCCGCCGGCCGCAGCAGCGGGATGACGGCGGTCACGCAGAGGAAGGAGATCCCGTTGACCACGTAGGCGGACGCGGTGCCGAGCGTCCCGACGGCCACGGCGGCGAGCGCGGTCCCGGCCAGCCGGCCGGCGCTGTGCACCATCGAGCCGAGGGCGATGGCCGAGGGCACGTCCGACCGGGGCACCAGATCGTTGCCCAGCAGCGCGGTCGCGGGCCCGTCGATGGTGTTCACCAGACCGGTGACCGCCGCCAGCGCGAGCAGGACCGGCACGTTCAGCAGCCCGGCGCCCAGCAGGGCCGCCGTGGCGAAGGCGATCACCGCCAGCACCGCCTGGCTGACGGCGGCGGTGACCTTGAGCGGCCAGCGGTCCACCACGGCCCCGCCGAAGACGCCGAGCAGCAGTCCGGGCCCGGCCTGGACGGCCAGCGAGAGCCCGGTCGCGGCGGCCGAGCCGGTGATCTGGAGCACCAGCAGGTTCTGCACGGTGAGCTGCATCCACGCCCCGGTGTTGGACACCAGGTTGGCGGCGGACCACCAGCGCATGCTGGGAACGGCGAGGCAGCGCCACGGGCTGGTGGCGCGGCGGCGCGACTTCCGGGCGGCGGCGGAGGCGGCAGGAGGCACGGGAAGCACTTCTCCAACGGGGGCGGTCGAACGGCACGCGTCGGATTACGGAGTGGTCTCGCGGTAATGCCTCGGCTGCAAGGGGCGCGGACGGGCGGCTGCCGGTCGGCGCGTTTCATCTTCACAAACATCGCACCGACGCCGGAGCCGCCCTCCGCCGGGGCCTCCGCCCGGAAGCCGGAAGATGACCGAACCGCCCGGTCCCGGGCGGGAGTTCAGGACGCCGTGTGCTTGCTCACACGGCCGCCCGTCAGCGGTCGGACACGGTGAACAGCGCGCCCTCCGGGTCGCAGATCACATACGCGGTCCCGGGCAACCCCTCCACCGGGGTCGCCTCGCCCCCGGCGGCCACCGCCTCCGCCGCCGTCCGCCGGCTGTCCGCCACCAGGAAGTCGATGACCCAGCGCGCCCGCAGCCGGGGGTCCGGGTCGTTCTGCACGCCCCCGCCGCGCAGCGTCACCACGGTGTGCCCGCCCGCCCGCACCAGCACCCGGTCCTGCGCGTACTCCACCGAGCAGCGGCTGTCGGGACGCGCCCAGTCGAAGACCTCCCCGTAGAAGATGGCCGCCTCGAAGGCGTGGCGCGACTGGAGGTCCACGCGGGCCGGGGCGCGCGGCCCGGCCGACCAGACGGGCGCCGGACCCTCCCAGAAGCCGAAGGCCGCGCCCTCCC
>NZ_JAKRGC010000613.1 GCF_022347745.1 Streptomyces sp. OfavH-34-F | reverse complement strand
TGGCGCTCGCCGGGCTGCTGGGGGCGTGCGCGCTGCTGGCGTTCCGGCCGCTGCTGATCGCGGTGGCCGTGGTGGGCGCGACCGGCCGCGCCGCGCGCCGCCGGGTGCCGGGCGGTGCGCCGGGCCCGCATCTGCTCGTCCACGCCCGGCTCCTCGTGCACTCCGTGGGACGGAGGGGTCCGCCGCTCGGCGCCGGTGCCTTCTGAGCAGCAGGACCCCGGACCGTACGACCCCGCGAACCCCACGGAGAACATCACCATGAGCAAGCGCAACAGCCAGGCCAGCAAGACCGCCGCCCGCGAGCGGCTGCGCGCGGAGCGCGAGCGCCAGGCCAAGAAGGACCGGGCCCGCCGGCAGGTCGTCGTCGGCGTGTCGGTCGTCGCCGGCATCGCGGTCATCGGCGGCATCGCCTTCGCCTGGCAGCAGATGAACAAGCCGACCCGCTGGGAGGAGGCGGCCGACGCGAAGCTGGTCGCCCCCGCGAACACCTCCGGCAAGGACGGCACCACCGTGGTCGTCGGCAAGGACAGCGCCAAGAAGACCCTCAAGGTCTACGAGGACCCGCGCTGCCCGATCTGCGCCCAGCTGGAGCAGACCGTCGGCCCGACGATGAAGAAGGACATCGATGACGGCAAGTACAAGGTGCAGTTCATCGGTGCCTCCTTCCTGGACACCAACATCCCCGGCGAGGGCTCCCGCAACGCCCTGAGCGCCCTGGGCGCGGCGCTGGACGTCAGCCCCGAGGCGTTCACCGAGTACAAGTCGGCGCTCTACTCGGCGAAGTACCACCCGGAGGAGACGGACGACAAGTTCAAGGACAGCGACTACCTCATCGAGATAGCCGACACCGTCAAGGAACTCAAGGGCAACAAGGCGTTCCAGAAGGCGGTGCACGACGGCACCTACGACAAGTGGGCGCTGACCCTGAGCAAGAAGTTCAACGAGGACGGCGAGAAGTACGACTTCCAGGGCACGCCCACCCTCGTCATGGACGACAAGAAGGTCACCGGCAGCGACAACAAGAACGCGCCGATGACCGTCGAGGAGTTCAACACGGCGATGGCCGCCGCGCTCAAGGGCTGACCCTCCGGCCCCCGGACGGTGGCGGGCCCCGGCGGGTCCGCCACCGTCCGAATCCGGCCACCCGGCTCCACGGGGTCGCCGATTGGGCCGGATCACCTCTCCCCACTCATGACATGCACACGTAATCTCCCGGCGCAGGTGAGGAAACCCCTCCCCTTCCCACGTCCGCGAGGAGACCCCTGTGCGCACTCCCGCCCGTCTGTCACCGCGTCTGCGTCACCGTGCGACCGTCATCGCCACCCTGGCCGGCACCCTGGCCCTGGCCCCCCTGGCCCTCCCCTCCGGCGCCACCGCCGCACCCTCCGGCGCCACCGCCGCCCG
>NZ_JAKRGC010000612.1 GCF_022347745.1 Streptomyces sp. OfavH-34-F | reverse complement strand
GCGGCACCCGCGCGGGGCCGTGCAGCGTGCGGCAGGTAGTCGACATAAGTAGGCAGATTATCGCTAGCCCGCTCCCCCGGGCGGCCGGAATCCTCGAAGGGACCTTCAGCGAGGAGCACCCTTCATGTCCGGCCCGGCCGCCTCCCGGCAGACCCCTCCCGACCCCTCCCCTCCGCGCCAGCACCCGCAGCACGATGCCCGCCATCTCCTCGTCATACGCCGCGCTCACGGCGGCCAGCGCGGCGAAGTCGTGCACGAGTTGCAGCTCCAGCTCCGCCCTGGGCACCCGGCGGCCGTCCAGCCAGAGCAGCGCCGTGGACTCGGCGAGCGACACCCAGGAGCGGACGACCAGCTCCAGCCGGGCCGGGGGCGCGGCCACGTCCAGATGGGCCAGGATCTGCGCGCACGCGGCCTGGCGCACCCCGTCGATCATGGCGTTCGCGGTGGAGGAGCCCACGGCCGGGCCGCCCTGCATCAGCGCCGCGAAACCGGGCCCGTGCTCCTCCACGAAGTCGAAGAACCGGCCCATCACCCGCAGCAGCCGGGCGCCCAGCGGCCCTTCGCGCGGCTCCACGAACCGGGCCGCCAGCTCGTCGGCCGCCCGGCGCAGCGCCGCCTCGTACAGGCTCTGCTTGCCCGGGAAGTAGTGGTAGACCAGCGGCCGGGAGATCCCGGCGGCCGCCGCGATCTCGTCGATCGACACCTCGTCCGGCGAGCGGCGGCTGAACAACTCCAGCGCGACGCCTATCAGCTGCTGCCTGCGCTCCTCGACGCCCATCCTGCGCCGCACCCCGGTCGTCATGCCCCCAGCGTACCGACCGGTGGGTCCGGCGCCGCCGGCCGGGGCGCCGGCGCACCTGCCCGGACCTGCGGTTCAGTGCAGCGCGTCCACGCGGCTGCCGTCCGCAAGGCGGCCGTGCAGCAGGGGCCGGTCGCCCTCCTCGGCGGGCACCGCGAGCAGCCGCCCCCGCGTCTCGTCCGTCGCCCCGCCCGACGTGGCCGACAGCGACGCGAACTCCCCGCTGCCCGCGGCCAGTACGTACCACCGGCCGCCCGGCGACTGCCACAGCACGCCCGCCAGGACGCGTGGGGTGCGCGCGCCGCAGGCGGGGGAGTCCTCGGCGCGGGCGGCCACCGTGCCCGGCGCGGGGGCCCGTTCGGAGGGGTCCTGGAATTGGGCGACGACCCGGCTGCCCGTGCCCCGCCAGGTCTCCGCGCGGGTGCACAGCCAGCGGGCGGTGCCGCCGCCCTCGGGCAGCGGCTGCCGGGCGTACGTCCAGGAGTTCACCGACCGCACGCCGTGCGACCGGGCCTCGCGCAGCAGACACGCGGTCCGCGCCCAGCTCTCCCGGTCGGCACGGGCGGTGAGGTCGTGCGGCGCGCCGGGGGCGCCCGAGGTGAGCCGGGCGGGGGCCAGTTCGCCCAGGTCCGTGACCAGCCGCAGCGCCG
>NZ_JAKRGC010000611.1 GCF_022347745.1 Streptomyces sp. OfavH-34-F | reverse complement strand
TCGGACGCCGGCTGGGCGGGGTCCGCCGGGGTCGCCGGTGCCGCCGGAGCGACCGTTTCTGCTGCCGGGGCCCCGGCAGGCGTCGGGGCCGTCCACGCGTGGGTGTTCTGGGGCGGGATCGCGCCGAGCTGCGGGCCCGGAAGCGATTCGGGCTGCGGCTCGAAGTACTCCGGTTCGGCGGGCGGCGGGCCCGCGTGGCGGGCGGTCGTCTGGGTCTGGGCGGGGCCGCGGTCGGCCAGCGAGCGCACCACGCCGGCCCCCGACGTACCGCCGTAGGACGGCTCGGGCGAGGCCGGGCCGCGGTGCAGCGGGCGGCGCGCGGGGGTCTGGGGCTGCGGAGCGGGCGAGGGGATGCGGACGGCACCGAGGTCGACGGCGCCGGAATCGCGGCCTCCGGACTCGTGCGTACCCGGCAGCGGCTCGGCGGCCTGCTGCGTCGCGTACACCGGGGCCTGCTCCTGGAACTGGACGGGGCCCTGGGCCTGCGCCGGGTCCGCCGGCGGGTACGCGCCGTGCGCGCCCGTGGTGTCGGTGTGGTGGTGGGGGGCCTGGACCGGCTGGGGCTCGCCCCAGGCGCCCTGTGCGCTCGGCATCAGCAGGAGATCGTCGTCCTCGGGGGTGTAGGAGTCCGGCGCGGGGACGCCCGGCTGCTCCACCGTGCCCCCGTTCTCCGGCAGTCCCTCGGCCGGGATCTGGCCGGTGTCACTCATGCGTTCCCCTCGCCCATCGTCAGTGCTCCTTCGGCCCGTCGCCCTGGCACGCCCGGACACGGCACGCCGTGCTCGTCCGGTGGAACGAGCGGGCGCGCCGCGCGGCACGAATCGGTCGCGGACATCCTGCATTCTCGCGGTCGTTCGCCGCCGCGGCAGGTCATTTCGCCACGGCTCGCTGTGGACTGCGCCACGTTGCGCGTCCCAGGGTGTTGCCGTACCACAACGAGGGCCAAAACGGTCCCCTTTTCCGGACATTGACGAACGAAGCGACGAACGTCCGGGAGCGGTGCGACGATCGGCCAGCCTACCTCGCACCGCTTGCGGACGGGTCAGGGGGCAAGGTCCGAACGCAGTGCGGAAAGGAGAAAGACGACCGTGCGTTCGCGCTCCGACCAGGCGGTCGTGTCGAGTTCGACGGACTGGAGCAGCGAGCAGGACACCGTGTAGCCGTTTCCGGCCAGGGCGGCGCCCAGCGCCTCCGCCTCGTCGCGCGTGGAGGCATGGGTGACGATCCGTTCGGGCCGGCGGTCGGCGACGGCGGTGGCGACGGGGACGCCGCCGCCTCCGATGCGTACGACGTCGGGTTCGGGCAGGCGTTCCAGTACGTGCGGGGCGCGGCCCTCGACCACCTGGAGCTGGACGCCGAAGGCGCGGGCGGCGGCCGCGGTGCGGGCGCAGGCGGCGGGGTCGCTGTCCACCGCGAGGACCGCCGCGCCGAAGCGGGCCGCCTCCACGGCGAGCGCGCCGCCGC
>NZ_JAKRGC010000610.1 GCF_022347745.1 Streptomyces sp. OfavH-34-F | reverse complement strand
CACCCCGGCCGCCCGCCGCTGCCTGCGCCGCCCGCCGGGGCGCGGCGCCGCGAGCAGCGCACCGCCCGCCCTCCTCGACCGCCTGGAGCAGCCGTGACCTCGATCTTCCAGCAGGCCCTGGGGGCCGACTTCGACCGGCTCCACCCGCAGCTCCGGCGCCGCTTCTCGGTGGGCCTGGACAGCGGCGAGGCGTGCACGGGGCGCGGGGTGATGGAGCGGGTGTGGCACGGCGGCCGCTGGGTGCGCCCGTTCCTCGCGCTGGGCGCCACCCGCAACATCTTGCTTCCGCGTGCCGGCCGGGACGTCCCGTTCACCATCGAGAACGTGCCCTTCACGGACTCCTACGGCCGCGAGACGGTCACCTTCGTGCGGACGTTCGCCTTCCCGGACGGCCCCCGGCGCTTCGACGCGACGATGGTCCACAGCCCGGAACGCGGGTGCGTGGTCGACTACCTGGGGACGCATCAGCACCTCGCCACGGATCTCCGCCTGTCGGTGGACGGGGCCGGTGCCCTCGTCATCCGCTCCGGCGAACACCGCTTCCGGGAGGGCCCCGTGGACGCGCGGGTGCCGGAGCTGATCGGGGGCGACGCGGTGGTGCGGGAGTCGTACGACGAGGCGGCGGGCCGCTTCCGCATCCGGGTCGCGGTCACCAACCGCCGCTTCGGCCCGCTGTTCGGCTACGAGGGCTCGTTCACCGCCGCGTACGCGCCGGCCGGCCGCGTACGGCAGGATCTGCGGCCGGTACGCGAGGAGGCACGGGCATGAGCGACGACGTGAAGAAGGCGGGCGGCGGGGCCGACACCCGGACGAAGCTGCTGGACGGGGCGCTCGCCACGCTCACCGGGCAGGGCATCGCCAAGACGTCCGCGCGGAGCATCGCCGCGGCCGCCGGGGTCAACCAGGCCCTGGTCTTCTACCACTTCGGCACGGTGGACGACCTGCTGGCCGCCGCCTGCCGCCACGGCGCCGAACAGCGGCTCGCGACCTACCGGGAGCGGCTGGACGAGGTGCGCTCCCTGGGTGAACTCCTCGCCGTGGCCCGCGAACTGCACGCCTCCGAGCGGGCCGGCGGCCATGTCGCCGTGCTCGGCCAGCTCCTTGCCGGGGGCCAGACCCAGCCCCGGCTGGCGACCGCCACGGCCGCCGGGCTCACGCTGTGGACGGACGAGATCGCGCGCGTCCTGGAGCGTGTGCTGGCGGGCACCCCGCTGGCGGAGTTCGTGGACGTGCCGGGCCTGGCGAAGGCGGCCTCGGCGGCCTTCGTCGGCCTGGAACTGTACGAGGGCGTGGACCCGGCGGGCGCCGAGAGCGCGCTGGCGTCCCTGGACCAACTGGCCGCGCTGGCCGCCGCGCTGGAGGACCTGGGCCCGGTGGCGCAGCGGGCGGTCCGCTCGCGGCTGCGCCGGACGACGGGGAACCGGGGGCGGGGGCGGTGAAAGCCGGCGGCGGCGTGGTGCGGGCGGGCC
>NZ_JAKRGC010000060.1 GCF_022347745.1 Streptomyces sp. OfavH-34-F | reverse complement strand
GCCTCGCGGCGCTGCCCGGGGCCGAGGTGATGCGCGCGCCGCGCCCGACCAACATGGTGATGGCGCGGCTCGCCGGGCTGACCGCGGAGGACTGCGCCGGCCGTCTCGCCGCCCTGGGGGTGCGTGTGCTGCCCCTGCCCGGCGGCTTCGTGCGCTTCGCTGTGCACCGGGCCCACGACATGATCGGGGTGCGTGCCGCCGTCAGGGCGCTGGCGGCGGTCGCCGCCGGCCTGCCGGAGGCCCGTACGACCACCGAAGGAGACCTCCCCGGACGGGGGTACTCCACGACATCGACGGAGGAAGCATGACGACTGTGCCACCGCGTGGGCTCGAAGAGCGGTTGGGGGACACTCGCAAGAGGCTGGAGAACGACATCGATGTCTGGGTCTCCTCGGCGGGCGGCCCCGGCGCTCCCTACCTCGTCCCGCTCTCCTTCCTCTGGGACGGGACGGCCGTCCTCGTCTCGACCCCGCGCGACTCCGTGACCGGTCGCAACCTGCTGGCGGACGGCCGGGTGCGGCTGGCCCTCGGCCCGACCCGCGACGTCGTGATCATCGACGGCGAGGCGGAGGCGGTGGACACCGCCGCGCTGGGCGGGACGGCCGACGCCTTCGCGGCCAAGACCGGCTTCGACCCGCGCGAACTCGACCAGCCCTACCAGTACTTCCGCGTACGCCCCCGGCGCGTCCAGGCCTGGCGGGAGGCCGACGAACTGTCCGGGCGCACGCTGATGAAGGACGGCGTCTGGCTCGGCTGAGCAGCCGGGGCACCCGCCGGAGCCCCTTCCCGAAGCATGTGGTCGGCCGGTCACCCGCGTGACCGGCCGGCGGCGTTCCGGAGTCCAGCCGTCCTTGACCAGGGTTACGGATGACGTTGTCAGGCTGGACGGAAAAGCCATCTGAATTCTGGAAGGGCGAACATGACGTCTATCGAGGTTCCGGTCCTGATCGTGGGCGGCGGCGGTTGCGGACTGTCCGCCTCCGTCTTTCTCGCCGACCAGGGCGTCGACCACCTGCTGGTGGAGCGGCACGCGGACACGTCGAGGGTGCCGAAGGCGCACTACCTCAACCAGCGCACCATGGAGATCTTCCGCCAGCACGGGCTGCGCGACGACGTCCTCGCGGAAGCGGCGCCGCTGGACAAGTTCGGCAAGGTGCGCTGGGCGACCACGTTCGCTGGTGACGGGCCGCTGGACGCCCGCCAGATCCATGAGATGGACGCCTTCGGCGGTGGCGAACTGACCGAGCGCTACGGAGCGGCCGGCCCCGAACTGCCCGCCAAGCTCCCGCAGATGTGGCTGGAGCCGATCCTGCGCCGGCACGCCGAGGAGCGCAGCCCGGGCCGCATCCTCTTCGGCCACGAGGTGATCGACTTCTCCGACGAGGGCGACCACGTCCTCGCCGTGGTCCGCAACGTCGAGACCGCCGAGATCACCACCGTCAAGACGCAATACCTCCTCGGCGCCGACGGCGGCCGCTACGTCGGCTCCAAGGTCGGCATCGAGATGCAGGGCCCGCCCAGCAACGTCAACACCACCACCGTGTACTTCTCCGCCGACCTCTCGCAGTGGTGGGAGGAGGGCACGCTCATCACGCACTACCTCAGCCCGGAGGACCCCGACCTCTCCGTCAACCTCATCGAGATGGGGCCCAGCTGGGGCAAGGCCTGCGAGCAGTGGGGCCTGCACATGGCCCCCGGCCCGGCCGGCCGCTGGACCAACGAGACGGTCGTCGACCGCATCCGCGAAGTGCTGAAGGTGCCGGACCTGGAAGTGACCGTGCACAAGGTCACGGACTGGATCGTCAACGCGATCCTCGCCGACAAGTACAAGGTCGGCCGGGTGCTCATCGCCGGCGACGCCGCGCACAAGCAGCCGCCCGCCGTCGGCCTCGGCCTCAACACCGGCATCCAGGACGCGCACAACATCGCCTGGAAGCTGGCCGCGGTGCTGAACGGCAGCGCGCCCGAGAGCCTGATCGACACCTACGAGGCCGAGCGCCGGCCCGTGGGCCGCGAGAACGTCGACTGGGCCGTCTCCGCCGCCCAGCACCACCAGGCGGTCATCGACGCCATAGGCGGCGGCCACAACATCCCGGCGGGCCGCCGGGGCCAGCGCCTCGCGGCGTACTTCGACCCGTCGCCGCTCGGCGACACCGTACGGGCGCGGGCCCTGGAGATCTTCCACACCCACCGCGGCGGCTGCCAGTCGTTCGACATGGAGATCGGCTTCGCCTACGAGCAGGGCGCCGTCATCCCCGACGGCACCGAGCGCCCGGCGCGCGTCCCCATGCGCGACCAGCACGTCCCGACCTCGCGCCCCGGCCACCGGCTCCCGCACGCCTGGATCACCCGGAACGGCGAGCGCCTGTCCACCCTCGACCTGACGGGCCGGACCGGCTTCACGCTGATCACCGGCCCGGAGGGGACGGCGTGGCAGGAGGCGGCCGCGCGCGTCGCGGAGAAGTTCTCCGTCGAGCTCGACGTCGTCGCGATCGGCGAGGGCGCCGAGTACGCCGACGTGGACGGCGGGTGGGAGGCCGTACGGCAGATCAGCGGCGCGGGCGCCCTGCTGATCCGCCCCGACCAGCACGTCGCCTGGCGCAGCACCGGCGCCGGCCAGGACGCCGAGCAGGCGCTGACGGAGGTCTTCGCCACCATCCTGGACCGCTGACGCGCACAGGCACCAACCCCCGGTCCGGCCGGCGATCCGATCGCCGGCCGGATCTCCCGTTCCCGGCCCCGCCCGCCCCGCCCCGTCCGCCGCGCCCCGGCCGCAGTCACCCACCCGCCCGCACACAGCACCGCGCCCCGCCGAGCCTGGGCTCGACGGGGCGCGAGAGTGCCGGGAGGGAAGCGATCACACCCCGGCCGCGACCGCGGAGGCGGACGCCGCCTTCTTGGCGAAGGGGAGGATCTGGTCGACGGCCCGGCGCGACGTCATCATGCAGACACCGACGCCCACACCGTCGTACACCGCACCGCACACCGCGAGCCCGGGCTGGGCCGCGACGGCCTCCCGGACCTTGCGCACCCGGTCCACGTGACCCACGTTGTACTGCGGCAGGGCGCTCTCCCAGCGGCTCACGCGGGACGCCACGGGCACACCGCTCACCCCGGTGGCCTCGGCCAGCTCGGCCGTCGCCAGCGCGACCAGCTCGGCGTCGTCGAGCTGGAGCAGGTGCTCCTCGCCGAACCGCCCGAGCGAGCAGCGCACGATCTCCACGTCACTCGCCAGGTGCGGCCACTTCACCGTGGTGAACGTGACCTCCTTGACGGCCTTCCCCTCCTCCGCGGGCACCCGGTAACCGGCGTAGCCGCGGCCCGAGAGCCCGCCCGGGAACGCCGTGCGCGGGTAGGCGAGCGTCACCATGGCCACGCTGGAGTACGGCACCTCGGCGAGCGCCGAGACGGCGGCGGACGTACCCGGGAGCCCGGAGAGCAGGCTGCCCGTCGGGCCGGCCGGGGTGGCGATGATCACCGCGTCGGCGTCCAGGACCTCCGGGGCGGCGGCCGACCCCACCGTCACCTGCCAGCGCTCACCCTTGCGGACCAGGTCGCGCACGGGGGCTCCGGTGCGCAGGGCCGTGTCCGGCGCGGCGTCCAGCACCTGCTGGATGATCGCCGCGGGCAGCGTGCCGAAGCCGCCCTTCAGCGTGGCCACGCTGACCGGCGGCGGCTTCTCGCCCTCCTTCAGCGGCGGCACCAGCGAGCCGGCCGCGTCCGCGAGCGAGATGTGGTCGCGGGACGCCCGCGCCAGCGGGGTCAGGGTCGCCTCGAACGACAGGTCCGAGGCGTGGCCCGCGAACACACCCGCGAGGAACGGCTCGACGAGACGGTCCACGACCTCCTGGCCGAACCGCCCGCCGACGTAGGACGCGACCGAGATGTCGCCCTCCAGGTCGAACGAGGGCAGCACCAGGTCCTGCTGCGCCCGCTCCACACCCTCGGCGGACAGCACCCCGGACCGCGCCAGGTCGTCCATGTCGCAGGGCACGCCCATGAACTGACGGTCGGGCTGGTGCCTGATCGCGCCCCCGGTCCAGATCGCCGACGCGGTGACGGGACCGGCCGACATGATCTGCTCGCCGAGCCCCGCCTCCTTGATCAGACCCGTGGTCTTCTTGCGGTTGGCGTACAGCGACTCGGCGCCCTCGTCGACCGCGACCCCCGCGACGTCGGACACCAGCAGCTTCCCGCCCAGCCGGGACGAGGCCTCCAAGAGCGTCACGCGCACCGGCTCGTTCCGCAGGTGGAACGCCGCCGCCAGCCCAGAGATCCCGCCACCGACGATGACCACGTGAGGCTTGCCGCTCGCCCGAGCCTGTTCGCTCCCAGTCATTCCACCAGCTCCTTCATGGTTACGGTGTCGTCAGGCCCGTATCGGCACCGAGACAGGCTTGGGCAGTCTGGCCGAGCGCCCCGGACCCCGGCTGGAGGGCGCCTCGAAAGCGGATCGGTCTTTCACCGCCGCCCGCCGTCCCGCTGTTCGACCGCGGAAATTCCGCATTTGAACACGACGGTTCGACGGCACCATCTGAGGTGCCCGGGAATTTGCTTTTCGCACCGTGAACATATTGATTCGTTGCTCGAAAACCGGGCGCGTTCCAGAGGCAGTGGGACCTGGACCTCACGAAAGGGAAAAACGTGCCGCTCGAGAAGGTCGCGCTCATCACGGGCGCCAACAAGGGCATCGGATTCGCCATCGCCCGGCAGCTCGGTGAACAGCGGATCACCGTTCTCCTCGGCGCCCGGGACGAGGTGCTCGGCAAGCAGGCCGCCGACACCCTGGCGGACGAGGGCATCACGGCCGTGCCCGTCCGGCTCGACGTGACGGACCCGGCCTCCGTGGAGGAGGCCGCCCGCGAGATCGAACGGCGCTACGGCCGCCTGGACATCCTGGTCAACAACGCCGGCATCGCGGGCGCCTTCACCGGAACACCCGGCGAGGCGACCGCGGGCGACCTGCGGGAGGTCTTCGAGACCAACGTGTTCGGCGTGGTCACCGTGACCCACGCGATGCTGCCGCTGCTGCGCCGTTCACCGGCCGGCCGCATCGTCAACCTGTCCAGCCACGTGGGCTCGCTGACCCTGTCCTCGGCCACGGAAGGCCCGCTGGCCAGCCTGAACATGATCGCCTACCAGTCCTCGAAGACCGCCCTCAACGCGGTCACCCTCGCCTACGCGAAGGAGCTGCGGGACACCCCGGTCAAGGTCAACGCCGCGCTCCCCGGGGTCGTGGCGACCGACATCAACGGCGGCCGCGGCTTCCGGTCCCCCGCCGAGGGCGCGGGGATCGCCGTCCGGCTCGCCACCCTGGACGAGACCGGCCCGACGGGCCAGTGCCTGTCCGACGACGGCCCCGTCCCCTGGTAGCGCGCCACGTCCCCTCGCGGGGACCGACCCCGGCCGTGCGCGGCCGGCACACCCGACAGCCGGGCCGGGCGAACGCCCGGCGGGCACACGACATGGAGGCAGACAGTGGCGGATGCACAGACGATCCTGGTGACGGGCGGCACCGGCCGGCAGGGCGGGGCGGTCGCCCGCGACCTGCTGCGGCGCGGATTCTCCGTACGCGCCCTGGTCCGCGACCCGCAGAAGGAGCAGGCGCGGGCGCTGGAGGAGGCGGGCGCGGTTCTCGTCCGCGGCGACATGGACGACGAGGCGTCGCTGGCGGCGGCGACGGAGGGCGTGTACGGCGTCTTCAGCGTGCAGACCTTCCGGGGCCCCGGCGGCGTCGAGGCCGAGATCCGCCAGGGCAGGGCGGTGGCCGACGCCGCCGTCCGGGCCGGCGTGAAGCACTTCGTCTACAGCTCCGTCGGCGGCGCCGACCGGGACACCCGCGTCCCGCACTTCGAGAGCAAGCTGATCGGCGAGCAGTACCTGGCCACGCTCGACCTGCCGGCCACCGTGCTGCGGCCGGCGATGTTCCACGACATCCTCCTGGACATCGCCCCGCGCGTCAGGCAGGACGAACTCGTCCTCGCCATGTGGCTCGACCCCGCGACCTCGGTGCAGGTCATCGCACCCAGCGACATCGGCGCCTTCGCCGCGGACGCCTTCGAGAACCCGGAGGAATGGATCGGCCGCACGGTCGACATCGCCGGCGACGAACTGACCGGACCCCAGATGGCCGCCGCGTTCGAGGCCGTCTCCGGCATCCCGACCCGCTTCCAGCAGCTGCCCATCGAGCCGCTGCGCGCCGGCCGCCCCGACCTCGCCAACATGTTCGACTGGTTCGAGCGCGACGGCTTCCAGGCCGACCTGGCCGAACTGCGGAAGAAGCGGCCGAACCTGGTCTCCGTGGAGGAGTGGCTGAAGGACAACTGGACCGCCCCCGCCCTCGGCTGACGCCCGGCCCGCCGAGCGGACTCAGACGAAGACCGGCTTCCGCGTCCGGGTCCGCTTGAGCTCGAAGAACCCGTCGGTCCCGGCCACCGCGAGCACCCCGTCCCAGAGCCTCACCGCGGCCTGCCCCCGAGGGGCCGGCGTCACCACGGGGCCGAAGAACGCCACGTCCCCCACGGCGATGACCGGGGTGCCCACATCGGTGCCGACGCGGGCGATGCCGTCCTGGTGCGAAGCGCGCACCGCGTCGTCGAACGCGTCGGACCCGGCCGCCCCGGCCAGGGCGGTGTCCAGGCCCGCGGCGGCCAGGGCGGCCTCGTACGTGGCCCGCTCCCTGGGCGCCTTCTCCAGGTGGAAGCGGGTGCCGAGTTCGGTGTAGAGCCGCGGCAGCACCCCGGGCCCGTACGTGTGCCCGGCGGCGGCGCAGACGCGTACCGGCTCCATGCGCTGCGCCAGGTCGCGGTGCCAGCGCTCGTCGAGGTCCGGGCGCCCCTCGTTGAGCAGCGTCAGGCTCATCAGGTGCCAGCGGACCTCCAGCGGCCGCAGCTGTGCCACCTCCAGGACCCACCGCGACGTCATCCACGCCCAGGGGCAGGTCGGGTCGAACCAGAAATCCACCGGGGTCGGGGTGTCGTGTACCAACGTGGACTCCTCAGGGCGATGACGGGCTCGCGGTCGGCACAGCCTGACAAGGGGGTTCGGATTTCCGGTCGAGTGCGAGTGGATACGGGCTCCGTCCCCGCACGAGTATTTCCCGGTTGAATTTATCCGTCCATGATGCCGGAGACCCGGCCGGTTGCGGCGGGAAGAAGCATCGAATTACCGTCCGGAATCCGCGAGAAGAAACTCCGAGGGGAAAACGATGTCCGCATCGGCCGAGGTCCGCGACCAGTCGGACTCCTACGCGCTGCTCGACCTGATCCAGGGTGCCGTCATCACCCAGGCGATCTCCGTCGCCGCCCACCTCGGCATCGCCGACGTGCTCGCCGACGAGCCCCTGACCGCCGAGGAGATCGCCCGGCGGGTCGAGGCCGACCCGCAGGCGGTCCACCGCCTGCTGCGCGCGCTCTGCGGCCACCGGGTCTTCGCCGTCCGCCCGGACGGACGGTACGAGAACACCGCGCTGTCCACCAAGCTCCGCGAGGACGCCCAGGACTCGATGCGCAAGTTCGCCCAGCTGATGAGCCACCCCCTGCTGCACGAGGAGTGGGGTCACCTCCTCACCACCGTGCGGACCGGCGAGGCCAACCTCCCCAAGCTGCGGGGCATGAGCACGCTCGACTTCTTCCACGCCAACCCCGCCTACGCCGCCGCGTTCTTCCAGGCCTTCGGCAAGGTCTCGGAGTCGGAGACGGACCCGGTCCTGGCCGCCTACGACTTCTCCCCGTTCCACACCGTCGTGGACGTCATCGGCGGCCGCGGCTACCTGCTGGCGGGGGTCCTCCAGCAGGCCCCGGACGCCAAGGGCGTGCTCTACGACTTCGAGATCGCGACCGTGGACTCGGCCTCCCTCTTCGAGGAGGCCGGCGTCGCGGACCGCTGCACCATCGAGCACGGCGGCTACCTCGGCAAGCTGCCCAAGGGCGGTGACGCGTATCTGTTCAAGCGCATCATCCACAACTTCTCCGAGGAGGACGCCCTGACCGCCCTGCGCAACGCGCGCGAGGCGATCAGCCCCGACGGCAAGCTGCTCTGCGTCGAGTACGTGCTTCCCGAGAACAACGAGCCCCACATCGGCCACACCATCGACCTCTGGCTGATGCTGATGATCGGCTCCCAGGACCGCACCCTGGCCCAGTACACCGAGCTGTTCGCCCGGGCGGGCTTCGAGATCACCAGGGTGGTCCCCACCTCGTCCCCGATCTCGGTCATCGAGGCGATCCCGGTGTGACGGCCCCGCCCGGCGTGACCCCTCCCCTTCCCAGCGCACCGCTACCACACAGGAGAACACCGATGGCTCAACGGATGGGCAACCCCTCCCTGGTCGTCCCCGGCGCCCTGCAACCCCTGCTCGACCTGTCCGAGGTCATCGGCAAGGTCGGCGTGCCGCAGTCCACCCTCGACTACGTCCGGCTGCGCGTCGCCTCGCTCAACGGCCGCGTCTACACCTTCCCGACCGAGCCCGAGGACAAGCGGCTGCGCCTGGTGGACGAGTGGCGGACCGAACCCTCCTTCAGCGACGCCGAGCGCGCCGCCCTGGAGCTGGCCGAAGCCGTCACCCGGCAGACCGACGCCGACAGCGCCCCCTCCGACGAGGTCTGGGCGAACTCCGCCGCGCACTACGACGACGTCCAGCTCGGCGCCCTGGTCATGCACATCAGCCTGGTCAACTTCTGGAACCGGGTGAACGTCGCCACCCACCAGGACGACGCGGTCTGGCGCTGAGGAAGAGGAGACACCACCGTGCTGCAGCTCATCAACGCCGGCCTGGGCCGGACCGGCACGACCTCGCTCCAGGTGGCCCTGGAGCGGCTCGGCCTCGGCCCCTGCTTCCACATGTTCGAGATCGTCGACGACGAGGAGCGCCTCCTCCAGTGGGAGCGGATCATCTGCGACGGCGAACGCCCCGACTGGGCCGCGCTCTACGACGGCTTCACCTCCGCGGTGGACGGCCCCTCCACCGTCTACTACCGGGAGATCAGCGAAGCGCTCCCCGGCACCAAGGTGATCCTCACCGTGCGTGACGCCGAGGGCTGGTACAAGAGCACCTACGACACGCTGTACCAGTTCGCGCTGCGGACCATGGAGCACCCGCCCGAGCCCGGCTCCCGGCAGGCCCGGCTGTTCCGCGTCGTCAACGCCCTGGTCTGGGACGGCCTGTTCGGCGGCCGGTTCGCGGACAAGGCCCACGCCATCGAGGTCTACCACCGGCACACCGAGGACGTCGTGCGCACCCTCGGCGCGGACAACGTCCTCGTGTACGACGTACGCCAGGGCTGGGGCCCGCTGTGCGCGTTCCTGGGGGTCGAGGTCCCCGACGAGGAGTTCCCGCGCGCCAACAGCTCCGAGGAGATGCGCCGGCGGATCGCCCAGGCGGCCGCCGCCGGCCCGGTCGCCGCGCACTGAGCCGCCCGCACGGGGCAGCCCACTGAGCGCCCTCCGAGCCGCCCGCGACCAGCCCGGGGCCCGCGCCGATCACCGGCGCGGGCCCCACGCGTCAGTGCCCCATGTGCGCGTGCCCGCCCGCCCCCGCGTGGCCGGCCGGCGACACCACGAGCGGGCGCATCATGTGCTGCTCGTGCTCCAGCATGTGGCAGTGGTGGACCCCCCGGCCGACGACGGGGAACCGCACCGCCACGGTGACCAGTTCGCCCAGCGTGGCGTTGGGCGCGATCCGGCCCGCGGTACCCACCCGGACCACGTCCTTCTCCCCGAGCTCGTGCGCCTCCAGCGGCAACGCGCCCTCGAACGCGACGGGCTTCGCCGAGCCGCGGGTGGCCCGGTCGAACCCGGTGATGTCGTAGCTCTCCCGGGACAGCACCTGGAAGTGCGACAGATGGATGTGCATCGGGTGCGGGGAGGCCGCGAGGTTGAGGTACTTCCAGATCTCCACCCCGCCGAGCGCCGCCGTGAACGCCGCCCCGTCCTCGTAGGACATCGCCGTCCTGCGCAGCGTCCGGACGGCGCCCTCCGCGTCCCGGACCTGGACGACCCCGGCCGCCGGGAACGTGAGCCCCGCCGCGTCCACCTCCTCCATCTCCCACAGCTCGGGCACGTTCGTCGAGCCGGGGCCCACCACGACCACCCACCGGGTCACCGCGTCGTGCGGCAGGTCGTGGTGGGAGACCCGGGAGAACGTGGGCGACACGACCTCCGGCAGCGTGAACGGGTCCGACCGCCTGCGGCCCGCGACGCGGAACTGCATCACATCGGGCTCCAGCAGGTCCTCGATCTTTTCGGACGCCCCCGGCGTCAGGCCCTCCAGCGTGTTCACCAGCTTCAGCGCCCGCCCCCGGAACGCGCCGAAGTCGACCAGCACGTCGGCCCGCTCGCCGGGGCAGAGGTTGAGCGCCCCCTCGACGGCCAGCGGCTCGCCGAGCAGCCCCTGGTCGGTCCCGATCACCCGCAGCGCGCCCGGCACCGGCCGGCCGTCCGCGAGCAGCATCAGCCGGTAGATCCGGGAGTTCGCGGCGTTGACGATCCGGAACCGGTACCAGCGCGGCTGGACCTCCAGATACGGCCAGACCACCCCGTTGACCAGGGTGTAGGGCGCCGCGTGGGTGCGCATGAGCCGCCGCGGGCCGATCATCTCCACCTTGTGGACCAGCCGGCCGGTCAGCGCGCCGGACCCGTCCACGTCGAAGTTGCGGTCGCACAGGACCAGCGGGACGTCCCGCGCGCCGTCCGGCAGGCCGAGGGCCTCCTCCTCGTCGTTGCGCGAGAGGAACAGCCCGGCCAGCCCGGCGTACACGCTGAAACGGCTCACGTGGTGGGTGTGGTCGTGGTACCAGAGCGTGGTTGCCGCCTGCCGGTTCGGATACGCCGACAACTGCACCTCGCCCGGGCCGATGAGGTTCTCCATCCAGCCGTCGTTGCCGCCGCCGGTCAGCATGCCGTGCAGGTGCGCCGCGGCCCACGGCGCCAGGTCCGTGACGCCGGGGACGACCTCGGTTCCCGCCGTGCCGGGGTAGTTGGTGAGCGGGTCGGGGGAGCGGCCCGTCGCCGAGCCGAAGTCGACGGCCGTGACGGGGATCTTCCCCGTCAGCCGGTTCTCCCAGACGACCCGCAGCGGACGGCCGCTGACCGTTTTGATCGTCGGCCCCGGGAAGGAACCCTCGTACGTCCACATCCGCACCGGCGGCATCTGCGAATGCACGGTGACATCGGCCGTCAGCATCCGCACGGTCAGCTCGTCGTGATCGCCGCGCTCCCGGGGCCGCAGCACCGGCGGGACGCGCAGCGAGTCCCTGAACTTCGTCAGCTTCAGCTCGGGCGCCGTCGGTTCGGGCCCGCCGACGGCCGCGGCGGCGGCGCCCTCCGGCCGGAAGAAGGGTGCGGCGCTCGCCAGGGCGCCCAGACCGGCCAAGGACCCGTAACGCAGCAGCGTGCGGCGGTTCGGCCCGGATGGCCCGGATATGTCGGATGTCGAGGGATTCATTCGCCCGACGGTAGGGACGACCGCTCTCGCCGGACTCGAACCCGGCTCCAGGACCCGCGCATCCGTCCCGGAGCCGGCCGCCTCTCAGACCGCGATGGGCTCGCTGTCCCGGTTGATGAGCGTCGCGTACTGGCCACCGCGCAGCAGCAGCTCCTCGTGTGTGCCGCGCTCCGAGATCCGGCCCCGGTCCAGCACGACGATCTCGTCGGCGTTGCGCACGGTCGACAGCCGGTGGGCGACCGTGATGGTGGTACGGCCCACGCTGGCCGCGTCGATCGCCTTCTGGACGGCCTGCTCGGTGTGGGTGTCCAGGGCGCTGGTCGCCTCGTCGAGCACCAGGATCGGCGGGTCGCGCAGAATGGTCCGGGCGATCGCCAGGCGCTGCTTCTCACCCCCGGAGAACCGGTACCCGCGCTCGCCGACCACCGTGTCGTAGCCGTCGGGCAGCAGCGTCAGGTAGTCGTGGATGTGCGCGATCCGCGCCGCCGCGTACAGCTCCTCGTCGGTCGCGTCGGGCTTCGCGAAGCGCAGGTTCTCCGCGACCGTGGCGTGGAACAGGTACGTCTCCTGGGAGACGACGCCGACCGCCGACGTCAGCGTGGCGAAGGACATCTCGCGCACGTCCACCCCGTCGATCGTGACGGAGCCGGCCGTGACGTCGTACAGCCGCGGGATGAGATAGCTGAGCGTGGTCTTCCCCGAGCCGGTCTCCCCGACGATCGCCAGGCTGTGGCCCGCCGGAACGGTCACGTCGACCCCGGCCAGCGTGGGCCGCTCCGTACCCGTGTACGAGAAGCCGACCCCCCGCATGCGCACCTCGCCCCGCAACGCGGCCGGCTCCCGGGGCTGCTCGGGCTCGTCGATGTCGACCGGCAGATCGAGGTACTCGAAGATGCGGCCGAACAGCTCCAGGGAGCCCTGGATCTCGATGCCGACGGTCAGCAGCCGCTGCGCCGGGCGGAACAGGCTCTGCTGGAGCGAGGTGAACGCGACCAGGGAGCCGATGGAGATGGCCATGTGGCCGTTGTTCGAGGTCAGCCCCGCCACCCAGTAGATCGTCGCCGGCATGGAGGCGATGACGATCCAGATCGTGGACTGGTACCACAGGCCCGCCGTGGTGACCCGTACCTCGACGTCGCTGAGCTTGCGCGACTGCCGCGCGAAGCTGTCGGTCAGCGAACGCGAACGGCCCATGGTGTGGCTGAGCAGGATGCCGCTGATCGACAGCGACTCCTGCATGGTCGAGGACAGCCCGGCGAGCTGCTTCTGCCGGTCCCGGGTGATGTTGCGCCGCTGGTTGCCGACGCGCCGGCTCACCAGGGCGAACGCCGGCAGCATCAGCATGGACGCCAGCGTCAGCCGCCAGTCGAGCACGAACATGGCGGTGGTCGCGGCGATCACGACCGTCACGTCGGCCAGCAGCGCCGTCGCCGTGGTCGTGACGGTCACCTGCATCCCGCCGATGTCGTTGGAGATCCGCGACTGCACCTCGCCGGTACGGGTCCGGGCGAAGAAGGCCAGCGACATCCGCTGGAGGTGGGCGTACACCGCCGTACGCAGGTCGTGCATCACCAGCTGGCCCACCGTGGCCGATATGTGCGTCTGCCAGACGTTGAACGTGCTGGTGGTGACGGAGACCAGGACCATGCCGAGGGCGAGCAGGGACAGCAGCCCCAGCCGGTCCTCCGGCAGGGCCGTGTCCATGATCTCGCGGATCAGGAACGGGTTGACCAGGGCGACCAGCGCGGAGCCCAGGACCAGCAACACGACGGACAGCAACTGCTTCCGGTACGGGCGGAACAGCCCGAGGACGCGTCGCGACTGGCCGTCTTTCATCAGTGCCCGGGGGCGCGTGGTACTCGAGCTGGCGCGGCTCACCCTGGTCTCCTTCTCATCGTCGGTCGATTTCGTTCCAGGCGTCGCGACGCCGCGGGGATGCATCGGACACCCCTCAGTTCAGCTGCCGCACCAGTGCCGTCCACTGGGCGAACTCCGCGTCGGACAGCGGTGCCGGGGACGGCCGGCCGCCGGACGGGAGCGCGGACTCCTCCGTCCTCCACCCGTACGGGGGGCATACGCCGTTCATCGCGAACCCCGACCAGAACAGGCCCTCCGTCAGCGTCCTCCACACGACCCGCACCACATACCCGGGCCTCGCACCCATCTCGATCTCCAATCCGTAGGGGAACCGTCCCGGGGTCCGCCGGGGCACGGGCGCCTCAGCGCGCGGCCAGCAGCCCGCGGCTGCGCAGCACCCGGCGCTCCAGCGGGCTGAAGAACAACAGGTCGATGGCGACGCCGACGACGAAGATGAGGATGATGCCGAGCAGCACGCCCGGCATGTCCGAGAACTCCCGCTGGTTCTCCAGGTAGCGGCCCAGGCCCGTCCCCAGGTCCGGGGAGGAGGCGATGAGCTCGGCGGCCATCAGCGACCGCCAGGAGAACGCCCAGCCCTGCTTCAGACCGGCGAGGTACCCGGGCAGCGCGGCGGGCAGCAGCACGTGCCGCACCCCGCGCGCCCCGTGGGCGCCGAGCGTCCGGCCGGCCCGCAGGAACAGCGGCGGCACCTGGTCGACACCGGCGATCAGGCCGTTGGCGATCGACGGCGTCGCACCCAGCAGGATCACCGCGTACATGGCCGAGTTGTTGATGCCGAGCCAGATGACGGCGGCCGGCACCCAGGCGACCGAGGGCAGCGACTGCAGCCCCGACAGCACCGGCCCGATGGCGGCCCGTACCGGCCCGATCCGCGCGACGAGCAGGCCGAGGGGCGTGCCGATCGCGACGGCCACCACGAAACCCGACACGCCGCGCCACAGGCTCGTCCAGATGATGGAGAACAGGGTGCCCTCGCCCCACAGCAGGGTGAGCGCGTGCCAGACGTCGGCCGGAGCCGGCAGCTTCGTGGGATCGGCCAGGCGCAGGCTGTGGGCGAGCTGCCAGAGGCCGATGACCAGGACGAGGCCCAGCACCGGCGGGAGGACCCGCGTCCGCAGCACCTGGCGGAACCGGGCGCGCTGCGGGCGCTCGGCCTCCAGCGCGTCCAGACCGGCCGCCAGCGCACCGAGGCCGGCCTCCGGACCGTCGGGGAAGGAAGCACGGCCGCTCACCGCGGTTCGGATGTCAGTGCTGGACATGGCGGCGTATCTCCCCACGCAGGTGCTCGGTGATCTCGATGGACAGCGCCGCGACCTCGGCGGACTCGCCGCGCAGCGCGTGCGGCAGGTCGACGCGCCACTCGCGGGCGATCCGGCCGGGCCGGGACGACAGCAGGACGACACGCTGCGCGAGGCGCACGGCCTCGCGCACGTTGTGGGTGACGAACAGGACGGTGAGCTTGCGCTCGTTCCAGATCCGGGTGATCTCCTCGTGCAGGACGTCCCGGGTGATGGCGTCGAGCGCGGCGAACGGCTCGTCCATCAGCAGCACGGTGCTCCCCTGGGCGAGCGCGCGGGCCAGCGCCACGCGCTGGCGCATGCCGCCGGACAGCTCGTGCACCCGCTTGCGGTACGCGCCGCCGAGGTGGACCAGCTCCAGCAGCCGTTCGGCCTCCGGCCTGCGGTTCTCGCGCGCCACGCCCGCCAGGCGCAGCGCCAGCTCGATGTTGCGGCCCGCGCTCAGCCACGGGAACAGCGCGTGGTCCTGGAACATCAGCGACGGCCTGGTGCCGGGCACCTCGATGGTGCCGGCGCTGGGTTCGTCGAGCCCCGCCACCAGGTTCAGCAGCGTGGACTTGCCGCAGCCGGAGGCCCCGACCAGGGTGACGAACTCGCCCGGCGCCACGTCCAGGTCGATGTCGTCGAGGACGACGGAGCCCGCGCCGGGGCGCCCGAAGGTCTTGGTGACGTGCGAGAGCCGGACCGCCGGGCTGTCCTCCACGGACGCGACGACGGGGGTGGGCTGCGGGATGCTCAGTGCCGTGGTCATTGCGGGTTCCTCCTGCGGGAGTGGACGAGGGCGCTGCGCGGAGCCGGGGGCGCCGGGGGTTACTTCGCGTCGAGCCCGGCGTCGTCCGCGGCGGGCCGGCCCGCCGCGGCGAGGACCTTGTCGAGCAGCGTCAGGTCGACGATCCCGGCCAGGTCGGGCTCGTCGAGCAGGCCCACGGCGACCGCGTGGCCGGCCCCGGTCCGCAGGGAGCCCGCCAGCGGGTCGTCGGTGAAGTCGATCCCCGCCCACGCGGGGTCGAGGACGGCGGGCGGCAGCTCCTTGCCCGTGTCGGCCTTGATCCGCAGATTGGCGGCGGCCTTCGTCCGCGCGGGTTCGGCCTCGATGAAGGCGTTGGCCGCCAGCGAGCCGCGCAGCACCGCCTCCACCACGTCGGGGTGGGCGGACAGGAACTTCTGCGAGGCGATGATGCTGGTGGTCGCGAACGCGCCGTCCGGCCACAGCGACTTCTCGTCCAGCAGGACCTTCCCGCCGAGCGCGACCAGCTCGGACGCGGTCGGCTCGGGCACCCAGGCGCCGTCGACGGCACCGGAGCGGTACGCCTGCGGCACCACCTTGTTCTTCGTGCGGAGCACCCGCACGTCACCGGCGCCGGAGACCGGGTCCACCCGGTAGCCCCGGCCGGCCAGGTAGTGGAGCAGGGCGACGTCCTGGGTGCCGCCCAGCTGCGGGGTGGCGAGCCGCTTGCCCCGCAGGTCGTCCGGCGACGAGATCTTCTCCGGATCGACCACCAGCCTGACCCCGCCGGAGGCCGCGCCGCCGACGATCCGCAGGGAGGTGCCGTGCGAGGCGACGTAGCCGTTGACCGCCGAGTTCGGGCCGATGAAGCCGATGTCGACCGAACCGGCGTTGAGCGCCTCGATCTCGGCCGGCCCGGCGTTGAAGTACTGGGCCTTGATCCGGGTCGAGCCCAGCTCCTTCTGGAACAGGCCGCTCTGCAAACCCACCAGCGCGGTCCCGTGCGTGATGTTCGGGAAGTAGCCGATCCGCACGGTGTCGGCGGACAGCTTCGGACCCGTGGCCCGGACCGCCGGCTCGGACGGGGCCGGCTGGGCGTGGGCGCCGTAGCCGCAGCCCGCCAGCAGCGCGGCGAGCGCGGCCGCCGCCACGGCCGCGACGGCCGGACGCCCGGTCCTGTGACGGAGCATCAGGTCCATCCCTCCTCGCCGGCCGCCTCCGGCTCGCGCCGCGCGTTCACGAAGGGCTCGCCCGCCATGCCCGCCGCGAGGGTGGTGCCGTCGTCCGGGTCGATCAGCAGGAACGAGCCCGTCCTGCGGTTGTCGGCGTACGGGTCCACCGCGAGCGGCTCGGCGGTGCGCAGCACCACGTGACCGATGTCGTTGACCCCCAGCTCCTGGGCGCCGGGGCGCCGTTCGAGCGTGCCGATGTCGATCCGGTACGCGATGTCCCGCACCACGGCGCGCACGGTGCGGGTGGTGTGCTTGAGCAGCACCTTGTCGCCGACGTGCAGGGGGCGCTCGTTGAGGTGGCAGACGCTGGCCGCGACGTCCTGGGTGGGCGTGCGCGCCGTACCGCCGGCCGCGATCATGTCGCCGCGCGAGACGTCGACGTCGTCGGCGAGCCGGACGGTGACGGACTGGGGCGCCCAGGCGACGTCCGTCTGCCTGCCGAGGGCGTCGATGGCCGCGACGGCGGTGGTGCGCCCCGACGACAGGACGGTGACGGCGTCCCCGACCCGCAGCACGCCGGAGGCGATCTGGCCCGCGTAGCCCCGGTAGTCGGGGCGCTCGGCGGTCTGCGGCCGGATCACGTACTGGACGGGGAAGCGGGCGTCCTCCGCCCTCGGGTCGCTGCCGACCGGGACGGTCTCCAGGTGCTCCAGCAGGGTCCGGCCGCCGTACCAGTCCATGTGCGCGGAGTGCGTGACGACGTTGTCGCCGGCCAGCGCGGACAGCGGGACGGCCACGACGTTCTCCACCCCGAGCGAGGCCGCGTACGCGGTGAACTCCTCGGCGATGCGCGCGAAGACGCCCTCCTCGTAGCCGACGAGGTCCATCTTGTTGACGGCCAGGACCACGTGCGGGACGCGCAGCAGCGCGGCGACGGCGGTGTGCCGGCGGGTCTGCTCGACCATGCCGTTGCGGGCGTCGACCAGGACCACCGCGAGGTCGGCGGTGGAGGCGCCGGTCACCATGTTGCGGGTGTACTCCACGTGGCCGGGGGTGTCGGCGAGGATGAACCGGCGCCGGGCGGTGGCGAAGTAGCGGTAGGCCACGTCGATGGTGATGCCCTGCTCGCGCTCGGCGCGCAGGCCGTCGGTCAGCAGCGCCAGGTCCGGCGCCTCCTGGCCGCGGCCGGCCGACACCCGCGCGACGGCCTCCAGCTGGTCGGTGAGGACCGACTTGGAGTCGTGCAGGAGCCGCCCGACGAGGGTGGACTTGCCGTCGTCGACGGAGCCCGCGGTCGCGAATCGCAGCAGGGTGGTGGCGCTGAGCTGCTCGGTCGTGGTGGTCATCTCAGAAGTACCCCTCGCGCTTGCGGTCTTCCATCGCGGCCTCGGACAGCTTGTCGTCGGCGCGGGTCGCGCCCCGTTCGGTGAGGCGGGAGACGGCGATCTCGGCGATCACCGCGTCCAGCGTGGTGGCGTCGGAGTCGACCGCGCCGGTGCAGGACATGTCGCCGACGGTGCGGTAGCGGACGAGGCGCCGCTCGACGTGCTCGCCGTCCTTCGGGCCGCCCCACTCACCGGCGGTCAGCCACATGCCGCCCCGCAGGAAGACGTCCCGTTCGTGGGCGAAGTAGATCGACGGAAGCTCGATCTTCTCGCGCGCGATGTACTGCCAGACGTCCAGCTCCGTCCAGTTGGACAGCGGGAAGACCCGTACGTGTTCGCCGGGGGCGTGCCGGCCGTTGTAGAGCTGCCACAGTTCGGGGCGCTGGCGGCGCGGATCCCACTGGGAGAACTCGTCGCGCAGGGAGAACACGCGTTCCTTGGCGCGGGCCTTCTCCTCGTCGCGCCGGCCGCCGCCGAAGACGGCGTCGAAGCGGTGCTGCTGGATGGCCTCGGTCAGCGGCACGGTCTGCAACGGGTTGCGGGTGCCGTCCGGGCGCTCACGGAGCTTGCCCGCGTCGATGTACTCCTGGACCGACGCCACGTGCAGCCGCAGCCCGTGCCGGGCCACCGTGCGGTCCCGGTAGTCGATGGCCTCCCGGAAGTTGTGCCCGGTGTCCACGTGCAGCAGTGCGAACGGCACCGGGGCCGGTGCGAACGCCTTGAGCGCCAGGTGCAGCATGACGATCGAGTCCTTGCCGCCGGAGAACAGGATCACCGGCTTCTCGAACTCGCCCGCCACCTCGCGGAAGATGTGCACCGCCTCGGACTCCAGCGAGTCCAGGTGCGTCAGCGCGAAGGGATTCCCCGACGCCTCGATCAGGCGATGGGTCGCGGTCGTCATACCAGTCCCCTCTCGGTCAGGAAGGTGTACAGCTCGGCCGCGGAGTCGGCCACCGAGCGGTTCTGCGTCCGGATGCGCAGATCCGGGTTCTCCGGCGCCTCGTACGGGTCGTCGACGCCCGTGAGACCGGAGATCTCACCGGCCGCCTGCCGCGCGTACAGGCCCTTCACGTCCCGCTGGGAACAGAGCGTCACCGGGGTGGCCACGTGGACCTCCAGGAACGGGGTGCCGCGGGCGGCGTGCCGGGCACGGACGGCGGCGCGGGAGTCGGCGTACGGGGCGATGACCGGGACCAGCGTCTTGACGCCGTGCGAGGCCAGCAGCGCGGCCACGAAGCCGATCCGCTGCACGTTGGTGTCCCGGTCCTCGCGGGTGAAACCCAGTCCCGAGGAGAGGAACTCGCGGATCTCGTCGCCGTCGAGCACCTCCACCCGGTGTCCTCCGGCGCGCAGGTGCTCGGCGAGGGCGCGGGCGAGCGTCGACTTGCCCGCACTGGGCAGCCCGGTCAGCCACACGGTGGCGCCGCGCGCGGCGGCCGGGACCGCCTCGGCGGTGTCCCCGGCGGCCAGGGTGAGAGCCGTGGTCACGGTGGTGTACTCCTGGGAGGTAGGGGGCGTGCTGTCAGGGCCGGGCCGGGCACGCCCGTTCGCTCCGCGGAGCGTCGGCACGGGCAGGGGCGGCGCGGGCAGGAGCGGCGCGGCCATTCAGGCGGCCGCGAACTCGACCAGCGCCCGGCCGAGCACGTCCATGTCGATGCGGTGCCAGGAGCCGGACAGCTCCAGGCCCCGGCCGTTGGGCAGGGCCGCGGCGGTCTCCTGCGCCGCCGCCCGCAGCCAGGCACTGGTGCGGTCGCTGTTGAGGACCAGCGTCTGCGTCGGCAGCTGGGCGAGCCGGCCGGCCGGAACGGTGAAGTCACCGCAGATGGCGATGTCGTACAGCAGCGTGTGCGCGTTCGCCTCGTTCATCGCCCAGATCGGGCCCTTGCGCCACTGCGCCACGTCGTCGGGGGTGAGCCCCAGGACGGGACCGAGGAAGTACTCGGCCGCCTCGCCGCGCCGGTCACCCTCCGCGAGGAGCGCCTGGAGCGTCCCGGCGGCGTTCGGCGGCGGCTTGGGAAACCCGTCGGGCCGGAAGAACGGCTCGTGCAGCGCCAGCCTGGTGATCGGCGCGCCCGCGAACGCCGCGCGCAGCGCCAGGTTCGCGCCCGTGGACCCGGCGAACACGGCCGCGGAGCCGCCCGCCTCCTCGATCATCGCCTCCAGGTCCTCGATCTCCCGCTCGACGGCGTAGGAGGGAGCGTCCCCGCTCTGGCCGCGCCCGCGACGGTCGTAGGCGTACACGGTGCAGTGCCGAGCCAGTGCGGGGACGAGATCGTCGAAGATCGTGTGATCGCGGAACGCTCCGTTGAGCAGCACGAGAGGTGGGCCCTCGCCCGCGGTGTCGTAGGCGATCGTCGTGCCGTCCCGCGAAACGACCTTGCGCATCACGCACTCCTCAAGCCGACCGGAGGTTCTCTCACCTCGCTCTGTGTTGGCAGCTTCGAGCGCGCCGGTGCACAACCGGTCGAGAACCGTTAGCGGCCCGCTTGCACCGTCCGCAGGCCGGCCCGCGGTCCGTGGCTGACCTGCGTGCTTCCCGCAGAACGCGGACAGCCGCCCCTCACGCCTCGCGGGACGGGCCCGCGAGGCACTGAGGAACGGCTGATGGGCGAGGGGTGTGCGAGACCCGCTGCGGGGTCAGCCCCGCAGCGTGGCGATGGCCTTCTCGATGCGCCGCCTGCGCGTCTCGGGCTGCTTCGCGCTCTCGACGGCACGCACGTGCTCGCGCTTGCGGCTGTACGTGAGGTGGTCGTACGCGGCCCGGACGGCCGGGTCCTCGTCCAGGGCCCGGGCGAAGTCCTCCGGCTCCACGACGACGCGCGGCTCGGTGTCGAGCTCCAGCTCGACCTCGACCTCCTCACCGATCTCGACCCCCGCCGCACGCCGGTTGGCGTGGCTGAGCCCGATCAGATGACGGCCGCGCAGAAAGGCGACCCGGCTGCGCCAGGAATGCCCGTTGAGGGTGATCTTCACCGGGGGCCGCGAGCCCTCGCCGAGAGCCTCCACCACCTCCGGCGGGACGAGCAGGCCCCGCATGGGCTCGGGCGGTTCGACGTGCGACAGAAACTTCATGTCCTTCTCCCTGGTTCTCCGCCGGGCCGCCCGGCCCGGGCCCTGGCTACTCGGCGTAGGGCTGGTCGGTCCCCTGGTCGCTGTAGCCGAGGCTCCACACATAGCCGTCCGGGTCGGCGAAGGTGCCCCCGTACCCGCCCCACGGCAGCGCCCCGGCGGGCTTGAGGATCGTGGCGCCGGCCTGCTCGGCCTCCGCCATGACCTCGTCCACCCGCGCCTCGCTGCGCACCACGTAGGTCATGACCAGCCCGCTGAAGCCGCTGCCCTCCGCCTGCGTGCCCACCATCTGGGCCAGCCCGTCGCGGCTGTAGAAACCGACGGGCGAGGCACCGTCCGACTCGAAGAACACCGAGACGCCGTAGTCGTTCTGGATCTTCCAGCCGAGTCCCTCGGTGTAGAACTTCTTGGCCCGGTCCATGTCCTGGACGCCGAGAAGGATCGAACTGACGTGTGCCTTCATGCCGTACTCCTTGAGCGGTCGAGATGTGCGTGCCCGGCGGGAAACGGGGCTGGGGCCGGTGGACGGGCCACCGCCTTCCGTTCCCTGCCCGGCAACATCACCGTAGGGGCGCGCACCGATCGGGGCTTCTTGATTCCTGACCGGTTCCGCGGCCCCCACATCTTCCGCACACCGCGCCCCGCCGACGGCGCCACGCCACGCCGATCAGCGCCCGAGCCCCCCGCTCAGGGGACCTCCTGGATACGGACCAGATTGCCCGCCGGGTCGCGGAAGGCGCAGTCGCGGATGCCGTACGGCTGCTCGACCGGCTCCTGCACCACCTCGGAGTCACCGGCCTGCACCTTCTCGAACGTGGCGGAGAGGTCCGGAGTGGCCAGCAGAATCCAGCCGTAGGTGCCCTTCGCCATCATCTCCGTGATCACCCGGCGCTCGTCCTCGGTGACACACGGATCGGAGGCGGGCGGCGTCAGCAGGATCGAGGTCTCCGGCCGGCCCGCCGGACACACGGTGATCCAGCGCGCCTCGCCCTGCCCGACATCGCTGAGCACCTCGAACCCGAGAACGTCCCGGTAGAAGGCGAGCGAGGCGTCCGGGTCCTCGTACGGCAGCGCGGTGGTGCGAATGGTGATGTCCATGGCACGCAGACTAGGGGAGCCCTCAGGGCGGGAAATCCGATTCCCGCCCATGAGAGCCCCCCTGTCCATGAGCCCCCCGCATCCCGCCGGAGGAGTTGTCTAGCCCCAGGCGGCGCCCGCGGGCTCCTGCAGCGTGGCGTTCAGCCGGTTGAAGAAGTTCGTCGTCGCGATCATGAGGAGGATCGCGGCGAGCTGCTCCTCCGAGAAGTGGTCGGCGGCCTCGTCCCAGATCTCGTCCGACACGGCCTGCCCGCTGTGGTCGGCCAGCCGGGTGACGGCCTCCGTCAGCGCCAGCGCCGCGCGCTCGGAGTCCGTGAAGAACGGCGCCTCGCGCCACGCGGCGACGGAGTGCAGACGCTCGTCGGTCTCCCCGGCCTTCTTGGCGCCCGTCACACCGGCGTGGACACAGGCACTGCAACCGTTGATCTGGCTCGCCCGCAGGTGCACCAGGTCCAGCGTGTGCTTCTCGACCCCGCCCTGGTGAATCGCCTTGTAGAGGTTCTGAATACCGCTCATCGCGTCCGGCAGAACCTTCGCGGGGTTCGTCATACGAGCCTTCATCACATCTCCCTCAGCGGTGTTCTTCATTCTTCCCTGCGGAACCAGACTGACGGATTCCACCGCGCGAAGGGGACCGGAAACCAAGAGAAACGATTCCGGCGACGCCACCCCCAACGCGCTGAACAGCAACGATGCGGAAAACCCCGGCACGCCTGCACCCCGGCTCAAGCCACATTCAAGCGGAAATATGCCTCCACTCCAGAAAATCTCATGCACGACGGAGCGACCGTACGACCGACGCACGAAACCGGCCGCCGAACCAATCCGGCCGGAAAAGGACCACTACCGGGCCGGGGAATCCGAATTCAAGCCGACTCCAGGCGCACTCCACCAGGACTCCACCCCGCTGGTGAACAACTTGTACGCCTAGTTCCGAATCCGTACGAGCCCCCGCTCCACGGCTCCTGACACTCAGTGAGCGTCACATGACGACCCAGACCACGGCACCATCCCCCACAGAAACGGTTCCACCGCCCGTTCCCCCACCCACCGTTACGAATCGATACGCTGCCTTCGTAGCCGGCCGGCGCTCCAAGTGGGTCGTGCTCGTCCTGTGGCTCCTGCTCATGGGCGTCGGTGGCTCGCTGGCCGCCGGCCTGGCAGACGTCCAGGACAACGACCCCGAGGCCTGGCTGCCGTCGAGCGCCCAGTCGACCAAGGCGGTACAGCTCGCGGAGGAGTACTTCGCGGACAAGGACACGAGCACCGCGGTCATCGTCTACGCCCGCGAGGGCGGTCTCACCCCGGCGGACCTGTCCCGGATCGACGGCGACCGCGCCCGGCTCGCCGACAAGGTGGCCGTCGGCGACGTCACGCCCACCGTCGTCTCCGACGACAAGGTCGCGGCCTTCGTCAGCGTTCCGCTGCGCACCTCGCCCAGCGACAACGCGGTCCTCACCGACAAGGTCAAGGAAGCCGGCGAGATCACCGCCGACGGCGCCCCCGCCGGCCTCGACATCAAGATCACCGGTGAAGCCGGAAGCATCACCGACTTCGCCGACGTCTACTCCGGCATGGACGGCGCACTGCTGGGCATCGCCCTCGCCGTCGCGGCGGTGCTGCTGCTCCTGACCTACCGCAGCCCCGTGCTGTGGCTGATCCCGCTGATCACCGTCGGCCTCGCCAGCCAGGTGGCGAGCGGCGTGGTCTACCTCCTCGCCAAGCACGCCGGGCTCATGGTCAACGGCCAGAGCGCCTACGTGCTGATGGTGCTCTCGGTGGGCGTCGGCACCGACTACGCCCTGCTCCTCGTCTCCCGCTACCGCGAGGAACTGCACCGGCACGAGGACCGCCACACCGCGATGGCACTGGCCGTGAACGGCTCGCTGCCGGCCCTGGCCGCCTCCGCCGCGACGGTCACCATCGCGTCGCTGTGCCTGGTGTTCGGCAGCATGAACAGCACCCAGGGCCTGGGACCGGTCGTCGCCATCGGCGTCGTCCTGGTCTTCTTCGCCATGACCTCGCTGCTCCCGGCGCTGCTGGTCATCCTGGGCCGCTGGGTCTTCTGGCCCGCCAAGCCGCGCGTCACCGCCGGATACGACCCGAACTCGGGCCAGGAGCACGGCACGTGGGCGAAGATCGCCGCGGTCGTGGGCCGCCGCCCGCGCGCAGTGTGGGTCGGCACCGCACTGGTGCTGGGCGTCATGGCGCTGGGCATCACCAGCGTGCAGACCGGCCAGACCCAGGCGGAGCAGTTCACCGGCAAGGTCGACTCGGTCACCGGCCAGCAGGTCATGGCCAAGCACTTCCCCGCCGGCTCGTCCGCACCCGCGGACGTGTACGTACGCGACGCCGGCGCCGCCACCGCGACAGCCGTCGTCGGCAAGGTGCCCGGCGTGTCCTCCGTCAACACCCAGGCCGCCAAGGGCGGTTGGACGCACCTGACGGCGGTGCTCCGCGACGCCCCGGACTCCGCGGCGGCCAAGGACACCATCGGGGACATCAGGTCGGCACTGTCCGACGCCTCCGGCCCGGCGGCCGACGCCGTCGTCGGCGGCCAGAGCGCCGTGGCCCTCGACGTCTCCGAGGCGCAGGGCGACGAGGAGATGCTGCTGATCCCGCTCATCCTCGCGGTGGTGCTGGTGATGCTCCTCGTCCTGCTGCGGGCGGCCATCGCGTCCGTGGTGCTGCTCGCGTCCGTGGTGCTGTCGTTCGGGGCGGCCGTCGGTACGGCGTCCCTGCTGTTCCACGCCCTCGACCACGGCAAGATCGACCGCGGACTGGTGCTGTTCGGCTTCATCTTCCTGGTGGCGCTGGGCATCGACTACACCATCTTCCTGATGACACGCGCGAAGGAGGAGGTGCGCCTGCGCGGGCACCGCGACGGCATCCTCACCGCGGTGACGGTGACCGGCGGCGTGATCACGTCGGCGGGCGTGATCCTGGCCGCGACGTTCTGCGTCCTCGCGGCCATCCCCACGGTGAGCGCACTGCAACAGGGCCTGCTGGTGGCGGTCGGCATCCTCCTCGACACGTTCCTGGTACGCAGCCTGCTGGTCCCCGCACTCGCCCTGGACCTGGGCCCCCGCTTCTGGCGACCGGGCCTGACGCCGGAGCAGACGGAACCGCGCAAGCCCGTCCAGAACCGGACCGAGGAACCGTCCACCGTCTGACCGGACCGCGGACGACCGGCACGTACGAGAGGAACGCCCGGGCAGCGACACGCTGCCCGGGCGTTTCATTACGCCGTAATAATCCGCAGCCCGGCCGCCTCCCGCCGCCGCTCAGGGGGTGCTGCCCACGGCCGCCCCTGTGCTACACAGGGGCATGAACACGTCTGGCGCGACCGGGAGTTCGCGTTCCGCCCACGAGTGGATCAACTCGGCGGGCGTGGTGATCGCGGTGGCGCTCTCCCTCTTCGCCCTGTACCGCGACTACACCCGCGAGGCCGAGGAGGAAGTACGCGAGGCCATGAAGGTCAACGCGTTCTGGACGGGCCCCGCCGCCGCCCCGACCGGCCTGCTGGTCGAGAACCAGCAGGACACCCGCATCATGGGTGTGACGGTCCGCCTGGAAGTCGGCGACAAGACCGTCCAGCGGGTCCGGTTCGACGAGGTCCACTCCTGCCGGCTCGACTGGTTCACCTTCGGCTCCCACCAGCCCAAGGTCCGCACCGACGCCGTGCTCGTCCTCCAGTTCCGCGACGCCTCGGGCAACTGGTGGCAGCTGAAACCCGGCTCCGTCCTGGACCGGATCGACGCGGGCACGGCCGGCCGCCCCGGCGGAGACGACCTGGTCACCGCCTGGAAACTCCAGCGCGAGACCGACTCCTCCAGCGACTGCGGATAACGCGCCCCGGCGACCCCCCTCGTCGACGAGACGCCCGCCCCCTGATAACTTCGCAACAAGTAACAGAGTCACATGGAGCGGGTGGGCGAGGTGCTGCAGATCCGGCTCGGGCCCGAGCGGCCCGCCGACGACGGCGACGGCCTCGGACGCACCACGCTCGGATGGCGCCCCGGAATGAGCGAGGACGAGGCCTGGCAGGCAGGCCGCGGCATCTGGAAGTTCAACGCCGACCGCGCCCTGTCCCAGGACGAGGTACAGATCATCGACACCGCCGGCACCGTCCTCGCCGTCGCGAAGATCACCGGAATCTCCAAGCACGGCACCCGCTACGCCCTCGAAGGAGACCTGCTGCGCGGAGACCCGCGAGTCGGCCGCCCCACGACCGGCCCCCACCTGTCCCGCAACCCCGTCACCTACCTCTGAGAGCGGCGGACCGATGAGCGACTTCGCCGCGATCGACTCGCTGCTCGCCTCCCTCACCCCCCGGCCCGAACTCCCCGAGCCCCACCTGCGCCGCGCCCTGCGCGAACAGGCCGGCCTGTCGAAGGCCCAGGTCGCCCGCGCCCTCGGCGTGAACCCGTCCACCGTCACGGGCTGGGAGACCGGCCGCGACCCGTCCGGGGAACTCAGGACGAAGTACGCCTACCTCCTGGACGCCCTGGCCGCGAAACTCGCCCCGCCCGCCCCCGAACAGGGCGACGAGACCGACCCGCCCCAGGACGCGCGGGAGGAGAACGCCGCAGGGGACGAGAGCGCCGCAGGGGACGACAGCGCCGCACGGGACGAGAGCGCCGCACCGGACGAGCCCGCGCCCGGGCCCGCAGCGAGCGGCGAGGCGGACGGCGGCGACGCCCTCGCCGCGCCCGAGCCCTGCGTCCTGTGCGGGCAGCCCGCCCGCCA
>NZ_JAKRGC010000609.1 GCF_022347745.1 Streptomyces sp. OfavH-34-F | reverse complement strand
TGGTGGTCCGCCCGGTCCGGGACACCGCGCCGACCCGCCGGGTGTTCGCCGCGGTGCGCCGGGGCGCCGAGGCCCATCCGCTGATCGCCCCCGTGCTCGACGCGCTGGCCGGCGCGGCGACCTGAACCGGACGCACCGCCCCCCCGGAGCCTCCGGCCCGGCCCCGGTCCCGGAACCCTCGCGGACGCCCCGCCCGGCGGGCAGGATGGGAGGGCCGTCGTGTGCCTCAGGAGGTCCGCATGCCCAGCTCCACCCGGCCCGTGCCGTTCACCGCCGACGACTACCGGGACCGGATGGCCAGGGCCGCCGACAGCGCCGCCGCGGCCGGGCTCGCCGGGCTGCTGGTCGCGCCCGGCCCCGACCTCGTGTACCTGACGGGATATGCGCCGACCGCGGTCACCGAACGGCTCACGCTCCTCGTCCTCGCGGCGGGCCAAGACCCCGTCCTCGTCGTGCCCACGCTGGAGGCGCCGGACGCGGCGAAGGCCGTGGGCGCCCCCGCGCTGACCCTGCGGGACTGGACGGACGGCAAGGACCCGTACGCCGTCACCGCCCCGCTGCTCGACGCGCGGGGCCGATTCGGGATCAGTGACAACGCCTGGGCCATGCACCTCATCGGCCTCCAGCAGCGGCTGCCCGACACCTCCTACGCCTCGCTCACCGAGGCGCTGCCCATGCTGCGCGCCGTGAAGGACGCCCACGAACTGGCCCGGCTCGCCGCCGCCGGGGCAGCCGCCGACGCCGCGTACGAGGAGATCCTCACGGTGCGCTTCGCCGGCCGCAAGGAGACCGACGTCGCCGCCGACCTGGCCCGGCTGCTCACCGAACACGGGCACTCCCAGGTCGACTTCACGGTCGTCGGCTCCGGGCCCAACGGCGCCGACCCGCACCACGAGGCGGGCGACCGCACCATCGAGCACGGCGACATGGTCGTCCTCGACTTCGGCGGCCTCAAGTACGGCTACGGCTCCGACACCTCCCGCACCGTCCACGTCGGCGAGCCCACCGCCGAGGAACAGCGGGTCCACGACATCGTGCGCGCCGCCCAGCGGGCCGGCTGCGAGGCGGTCCGCCCCGGCGTCGCCTGCCAGGAGATCGACCGGGCCGCCCGCGCCGTCATCACCGAGGCCGGCTACGGCGAACGCTTCATCCACCGCACCGGCCACGGCATCGGCGTCACCACCCACGAGCCGCCGTACATGATCGAGGGCGAGGAGCAGCCGCTCGTGCCCGGCATGTGCTTCTCGGTGGAGCCCGGCATCTACCTGCCGGGCCGGTTCGGTGTACGCATCGAGGACATCGTGACCGTCACCGAGGACGGCGGGCGCCGCCTCAACGCCACCCCCCGCGAACTGGCGGTCGTCGAGTAGACCGGATGCCGGCTCAGTCGTCGGCCAGCACCACGCAGGACTCCGCCGGCAGGCGCAGCACCCCGTCCGGGCCGGGCGGGTCCACCGGCAGCCACGCCGCGAGGACCCG
>NZ_JAKRGC010000608.1 GCF_022347745.1 Streptomyces sp. OfavH-34-F | reverse complement strand
AGCGCCCGCCGGTCCGGTTTGCCGTTGACCGTCAGCGGCAGGGCGTCCAGGACGACGACCGCCGAGGGCACCAGGTGGGCGGGCAGGGCGGTGCGGGCCAGGGCCAGCAGCTCCGCCCCGGTGACCGTGCGGCCGGCGCGCGGTACGGCGTAGCCGACGAGGCTCCGTTCGCCCGGCCGGTCCTCGCGGACCACGGCGAGCGCCTGGCCGACGTCCGGATGGGCGGCGAGCGCGTGCTCGACCTCGCCGGGCTCGATCCGTACCCCGCGCAGCTTGATCTGGCCGTCCGCCCGCCCCAGGAACCGCAGTTCGCCGGCCGGCGTCCACACCACCCGGTCACCCGTGCGGTACATCCGGCTGCCGTCCGCCGCGAACGGGTCGGGCACGAAGCGCTCGGCGGTCAGCCCGGGGCGCCCGGTGTAGCCGCGCGCCACGTGCGTGCCGGCGATGTACAGCTCGCCGGGCACCCCCGCCGGCACGGGCCGCAGCGCCTCGTCCAGGACGTGGCCGCGGGTGTTGTCCATGGGCCGGCCCAGGTGCAGCCCGGCCGTGCCGAGCGAGCCCCGGCCGCCGGTGAGCCACTGGTTGTGCGAGGCGAACGTCGTCTCGGTGGGCCCGTAGGAGTGGACCAGGACGGTGTCCGGACAGTGCGTCAGCACCCGCTGCACGGCGGCCGGGGAGGCGACGTCGCCGCCCGTCCACACCTCGCGCAGCAGCCGCAGCGTGTCCAGCGCCTCGTCGGCCATCACATGGAACAGGCCCACGGTGAAGTAGGCGGCGGTGACGCCGTGGTCCCGGACGGCCCGCGCGGTCTCCCCGAGGTCGGTGCCGTCGCCGGGCACGATCACCAGGCTGCCGCCGTTGACCAGCGGCACCCACATCTCGAAGACCGAGGCGTCGAACCCGGTCGCGGAGTGCACCAGCATCCGCCGGGGGCCGCCCGCCACGACGTCGCGGTCGGCGGCGAGCGCGGTGACGTTGCGATGGGTGACGCCGACGCCCTTGGGGCGGCCCGTCGAGCCGGAGGTGAACATCACGTACATCAGGTCGTCCCCGGCCACCGGTACGGCCTCGAACGGCGCCGGTACGGTGTCCCCGGCCGGTGCGTCGACCGGCAGGAGCGGTACGGAGACGTCCTCGGGCACCACCGCCGTGTGCGCGGTGTCGGTCGCGACGAGGCGGACGCCCGCGTCCCGGACCATCAGCGCGATCCTCGCCCCCGGCAGGGCCGGGTCCAGCGGGACGTAGGCGGCACCGCACTTGAGGATGGCGAGCGCGGTCACCACCAGCGGCACCCCGCGTTCGAGGAGCACCCCCACGGTGTCGCCCCGGCGCACCCCGGCCGCGCCCAGTCGGGCGGCCAGCGCCCCGGCCCGGGCGTCGAGGTCGCCGTAGCCGACCGTCTCCGCGTCGGTGATCAGCGCCGGGTGCCGGGGCGTGCGCACGGCCCGCCGGGCGATCAGCTCGTGCACCGCGGCCGT
>NZ_JAKRGC010000607.1 GCF_022347745.1 Streptomyces sp. OfavH-34-F | reverse complement strand
TCCAGGTATCCGGCGGGGCTGAGCACGGCGTCCGCGTGGCGCAGCAGGCCGCCCAGGCGCCCGCGCCAGCGCGGGGACTCGGCGAGTTCGCGCATGAGGGCGTGCGAGGGCTGGTCGAAGTTGCCGGTGAGGACCGCGGTGAAGACGAGGGCGCCGGCGAGGCAGGCCGCGCGGAAGCCGTCGTCGAGGAGCAGCAGCAGCGACCCGATGAGCGGCCCGAGGAAGGCGCCGGCCTGTCCGGCGGCGGAGAAGCGGGCGAGGACCCGGGCGCGCGGGGTGCCGGTGAGCCGTTCGTGGCGGACGGCTTCGCGCGCGGTCTCGGACTCGACGGCGGGCGAGAAGAGGGCGGCGGCCAGTCCGGTGAGGACGACGGCGCCGATGACGCCGGCGGTGGAGGAGGCGAAGGCGAGCCAGCCGAACCCGGCGATGCGCAGGGCGCAGCCGGCGAGGACGACGGGGCGGGGGCCGTACCGGTCGGTGAGCGCCCCGCCGACGACGAAGAGGCCCTGCTGGCTGAAGGTGCGCAGGCCGAGGACGAGGCCGACGAGCCAGCCGGTCATGCCGAGGCCGGTGCCGAGGTGGGTGGCGAGGTAGGGCAGGACGGCGTAGAAGCCGATGTTGAAGGCGAGCTGGGTGGTGGTGAGGAGGCGCAGGTACGGGGTGGTGGCGGGGCTCATCGGGTGGCGTTCCGGCCGGTCCGGCCCCGCACGGCCGCGGCCGTGAGGACGGTCAGGACGCCGAGAACGGCGAGGGCCGCGGCGGGGGCGAGGACCGGCCAGGGGGCGCGTTCGGCGTAGGGGAGGTTCTCCGAGAGCATGCGCCCCCACTCGGGTGCGGGCGGAGCGGTGCCGAGGCCGAGGAAGCCGAGCGAGGCGAGGGCCAGGGCGAGGGCGGGGACGCGCAGGACGGCGTGCCGGACCACGGGCGGCAGGATGCCGGGCAGCAGGTGGCGGCGCAGCAGGTGGAGTCGTCCCGCGCCGAGGGCGCGGGCGGCGGCGAGGTGGGGGGCCGCGCGTTCCTGGGCGCAGAGGGCGCTGGTGTGGGCGGCGAGCGGGGCCCAGGCGACCGCGGTGACGGCCGCCGCCGCGCTCCACGGTCCGGGCCCGGCGATCCCGGCGACGAGGAGGCCGGTGAGGATCGCGGGCAGGGCGTTGGCGGTCTCGGTGAGCGCGGTGGCGCGCAGGGCTCCCAGGACGAGGCCGATGACGAGGGTGGCGGCGGCGACGGCCAGGGCGGTCAGCACGGTGCGGGCGGCTCCGTGGCCGAGGCGGGCGAGGACGTCGCGCCCGAGGGAGTCGGTGCCCAGGGGGTGGTCGAGGCCGGGGGCGGCGAGGCGGGCGGCGGCGTCGAGGTGGAGGGGGTCGCGCAGGAGCCCGGCGACGGTGGTGGTGGCGAAGAGGGCGGCCAGGAGGAGGGCGCAGGCGATGAGGGGGCGGCCGGCGCGGGCGGCGGGCGGGACCAGGGCGGGCAGGGCGCGGTCGTCCAGGGCGGGGCCGAGGA
>NZ_JAKRGC010000606.1 GCF_022347745.1 Streptomyces sp. OfavH-34-F | reverse complement strand
CTGCTGCCCGCCGCCGCGCTCCCCCGTCCGGTACCGGCGCCCGACGATCCCCGGCCGCCCCTGCCGGAGCCCGCCCGCAACCGGCTGACGCAGCTCCTCGCGGACCGGGCGGCGGGTTCCGGCGGCCGGCGGGGGGCGACCCCGGACCTGACGGAGCTGATCCCGCAGTGGCTGGCCACCGCCAACGAGCACGGCTACCGGGCGCCGGACTCCGCGCTGCCCGCCCTGCTGGACGCGGCCCGGGCCCGGACCGATCTGCGCCCGCAGACCCTGGAGTTCGCCGGGCCGCGCGGCCTGTGGCTGGCCGGGCTGAACCCGGAGTGGAAGTTCGCGCTGCGCGGCGCCTCCGGGAGCGCGCTGCTGCCGTCCCCGCAGGACACGGAAGCGGTCCGGAAGCTGTGGGAGGAGGGCCTGTTCGCGGAGCGGATCGCGCTGCTCGGCCTCGTACGGGCGCACGACGCGGACGCCGCCCGCGCGCTGCTGGCCACCACCTGGAAGACCGAACGGGCCGAGGACCGGCTGATGTTCGTCGACTCCCTGCGCACCGGGCTGTCCGGGGCCGACGAGGAGTTCCTGGAGGAGGCGCTGGCCGACCGCAGCCGCAACGTCCGGGCGACGGCGGCGGAGTTGCTGTCCGCGCTGCCCGGTTCCGCGCTCGCCGGCCGGATGGCGGAGCGCGCGCTGACGTGTGTGAGCCCGGGCCTCACCGGTGACGAACCCTTCGTCGCGGTGGAGGCGCCGCACGAGTGCGACGAGGCCATGCAGCGGGACGGGGTGGTCGCCCTGCCCCCGTCCGGCCGAGGCGAACGGTCGTGGTGGCTCGGCCAGTTGGTGGAGGCGTCGCCGCTGTCCGTCTGGCCGGCGCGGTTCGGCGGGCGCGGCCCGGCGGAGATCGTGGCGCTGCCCGTGGCGGACGGCTGGGGCGAGGAGCTGCACGCGGCCTGGTGCCGGGCGGCCGTGCGGCAGCGCGAGGCGGTGTGGGCGCGGGCGCTGCTGGGGTCGCCCTCGACGCCCCCGTCGAACGGTCCCGGCACGGCCTCGCTGGCCGAGCGGTCGAAGCTGCTCGCGGTGCTGCCTCCGGCGGAACGGGCCTCCTGGGTGGCGGATTTCGTCGCCGCGCACGGCTTGTCGGAGGCGTTCCAGCTGCTGGGGGTGTGCCCGGTGCCCTGGGCGCGGCCGCTGGGGCGGGCCGTCGTGGACGCCCTGGACATCGCCAGGGACGCGGGGAGTTATCCGTGGAGCTTCAGCGGTGTCATGGGCCTGGCCGAACGCTGCCTGGACCCGGCAGAGGCGGACCGCCTGGAGGTCCTGACGACGCCCCCGGCCGAACCGGCGGACGCCTCCCCCGGCGCGAACGGCTACTGGTCGGAGGCGTTCCAGCGCCTGGTGTCGACGCTGCGCCTGCGCGCCACGATGGACGACGAGCTGTCCGGGCGCCCGGCCGGCTGAGCGCGGGGCCCCCTCGGGCGCGTGGCACGGCGGCGCCGTGGCGAGCCCCGGCCGGCTGAG
>NZ_JAKRGC010000605.1 GCF_022347745.1 Streptomyces sp. OfavH-34-F | reverse complement strand
CGCCCGGCCCGCCCCTGCCCGAACTGCCCCTGCTGCGCCGCGACGCCGAGCGGGAACGGCTGACCCGGCTGCTCGCCCGCGGCCGCTCCGTCCGGCTCACCGGACCGGCGGGCTCCGGCCGGACCGCGCTGCTCGACGCCGTCGCCGCCGACTGCGCGGACTTCGCGCCGGACGGCGTCGTGCGCCTCAACGGCCACAAGCGCACGGCCGCCGACCTGCTGTACGGACTCTTCGACGCCGTGCACGACGCCCCCCTCTTCCGCCCGGACCGGGCCCAGCTCCTGGCCGCGCTGCGGACCACCGGGGCCGTCGTCGTCCTGGACGACCTGGAGTTCGGCGGCGCCGCGCTCGACGAACTGCTCGACGCGACCCCGGAGTGCGCCTACCTCCTCGCCGCCACGCCCGACGTCGCCGCGCCCGGCCCCGACGCGCACCTCGAAGAGGTCCCGCTCGCCGGCCTGGACCGCGCCGCCTCGCTCGACCTCCTGGAACGGGTCGTCGAACGCCCGCTCACCGAGGAGGAGGCCAACTGGGCCGGGGACCTCTGGTTCGAGTCCGAGGGCCTGCCCCTGCGGTTCGTCCAGGCCGGCGCCCTGCTGCGGCAGCGCGACGCCCTGCGCACCGACCCCACCGCGTACGACGAGTACGGCTACCTGGCGACCCGGCCCGCGCAGGCACCGGACCCCGGACAGGCCGCTGGTACGGCGCCCGCCGAGGAGTCCGGAGCCCTCCCGAACGACGGGGACACCGGGTACGGGGACACCGGGCACGGGGACACCGGGGACGTCCCGCTGCCCGGGCTCGGTGAGGCCGCGGCGCCCGCCGCCCTGCTGGCCTCCCGGCTCGGCGAGGCGGCCCGGGACACGCTGCGGTTCGCCGTGGCACTCGGCGGCGAGGTGCCGCACCAGGGCCACCTTCCCGCGCTCGTCGGGGACACCCACGCCGACGCCGCGCTCGGAGAGCTGGCCGGCTGCGGGCTGCTCTCACCGGCGGGCTCCCGCTACCGGCTGGCCGCCGGGGTGCTGGCCCAGCTGGTGGCCGCGGGCTACGACGACGACGCCGTCGTCCGGGCCCGGACCGCCGCCCAGCACTACACCTGGTGGACCGGCCACTCCTCGGTCACCCCGGCACGGGCCTGCGCCGAGGCCGACGCGATCATCGCGGCCATGAACCAGCTGGTGCCGGGGGAGGGGGCCGGCCGCACGAGCGCCGCCGTGCTCCTCGCCCGCAGCGCGGCGCCGGTGTTCGCCGCCGGGCTGCACTGGGGTGCCTGGGAGCGGGCCCTGCGGATCGGCCAGGAGGCCGGCCGGCTCGCCGGGGAGGTCGCGGAAGAGGCGTACTTCCACCACGAGTTGGGCGTCCTCGCGCTCTGCACCGGCCATCCCGACCGGGCCAGGACCGAGCTGGAGACCGCGATCGGCATGCGCGGGGCGCTGGCGGACCGCAGCGGCGCGGTGGCGGGCCGGCGGGCCCTCGCCCTGGTCGCGGACCGCTCCGGCACACCGGCCGCCGGTGTG
>NZ_JAKRGC010000604.1 GCF_022347745.1 Streptomyces sp. OfavH-34-F | reverse complement strand
AACACAGTGGACGCGAGCAACTGAGGACAAGCCCTCGGCCTATTAGTACCAGTCAGCTCCACCCGTTACCGGGCTTCCACATCTGGCCTATCAACCCAGTCGTCTACTGGGAGCCTTAACCAATCAAGTTGGTGGGAATACTCATCTTGAAGCAGGCTTCCCGCTTAGATGCTTTCAGCGGTTATCCTTTCCGAACGTAGCCAACCAGCCATGCCCTTGGCAGAACAACTGGCACACCAGAGGTTCGTCCGTCCCGGTCCTCTCGTACTAGGGACAGCCCTTCTCAATATTCCTACGCGCACAGCGGATAGGGACCGAACTGTCTCACGACGTTCTAAACCCAGCTCGCGTACCGCTTTAATGGGCGAACAGCCCAACCCTTGGGACCGACTCCAGCCCCAGGATGCGACGAGCCGACATCGAGGTGCCAAACCATCCCGTCGATATGGACTCTTGGGGAAGATCAGCCTGTTATCCCCGGGGTACCTTTTATCCGTTGAGCGACAGCGCTTCCACAAGCCACTGCCGGATCACTAGTCCCGACTTTCGTCCCTGCTCGACCCGTCGGTCTCACAGTCAAGCTCCCTTGTGCACTTACACTCAACACCTGATTGCCAACCAGGCTGAGGGAACCTTTGGGCGCCTCCGTTACCCTTTAGGAGGCAACCGCCCCAGTTAAACTACCCATCAGACACTGTCCCTGATCCGGATCACGGACCCAGGTTAGACATCCAGCACGACCAGAGTGGTATTTCAACGACGACTCCACAACCACTGGCGTGGCCGCTTCAAAGTCTCCCACCTATCCTACACAAGCCGAACCGAACACCAATATCAAACTATAGTAAAGGTCCCGGGGTCTTTCCGTCCTGCTGCGCGAAACGAGCATCTTTACTCGTAGTGCAATTTCACCGGGCCTATGGTTGAGACAGTCGAGAAGTCGTTACGCCATTCGTGCAGGTCGGAACTTACCCGACAAGGAATTTCGCTACCTTAGGATGGTTATAGTTACCACCGCCGTTTACTGGCGCTTAAGTTCTCAGCTTCGCCACCCCGAAGAGCAGCTAACCGGTCCCCTTAACGTTCCAGCACCGGGCAGGCGTCAGTCCGTATACATCGCCTTACGGCTTCGCACGGACCTGTGTTTTTAGTAAACAGTCGCTTCTCGCTGGTCTCTGCGGCCACCCCCAGCTCACCAAGTAAATCGGATCACCAGGAATGGCCCCCCTTCTCCCGAAGTTACGGGGGCATTTTGCCGAGTTCCTTAACCATAGTTCACCCGAACGCCTCGGTATTCTCTACCTGACCACCTGAGTCGGTTTAGGGTACGGGCCGCCATGAAACTCGCTAGAGGCTTTTCTCGACAGCATAGGATCATCCACTTCACCACAATCGGCTCGGCATCAGGTCTCAGCCTTAACGTGTGACGGATTTGCCTACCACACGGCCTACACCCTTACCCCAGGACAACCACCGCCTGGGCTGGACTACCTTCCTGCGTCACCCCATCGCTTACCTACTAC
>NZ_JAKRGC010000603.1 GCF_022347745.1 Streptomyces sp. OfavH-34-F | reverse complement strand
CCCCCCGACGCCCCGCAGCCCTCCGACGCCGCCCGGCCGTCCGGGGCCCCGCAGCCGTCCGGCGCCCCGCGGCCCGCCGCGCGCTACCCCGAGTACCACCCCGGCAGCGCGCGGGCCGAGCTGAACCGGCCCGTCCACGAGCGCTATCCGCAGATCCGGCCCACCAGCGGCTACGGCGACCCCCGGGTCCGGCACACCGGGCCCGGGCCGGGCGCCGGCACCGACCAGGAGCCCGAGCGGTCGTCCAAGCTCACCGCGCGCCTCGTGCTGGCCATGAGTGTCGTCATCGGGCAGCTGTGGGGCCTGACGGTCATCGTGGACGAGTGGATGGAGGGCAACACCGGGACCGCGTGGTGGGGGGCCGGCTTCCTCTGCCTCTCGTTCCTCGTCGTCCTCGGGCTCTGGCTGCTCGACCCCAAGGACCGCTGACCGCCGACCGGGGCGGGCCGGTCGTACCCTGGGGGCATGAGTACCACCCCCCGACCCGCCCCCGAACCGCGTGACGCGGAGCCCGCCGAGCCGGCCCGGCCCCGGCCGCGTCCGGCGCTGATCTTCGACGACCCGCTGGACCAGCGGGCCTCGGACGACACGGATCAGGCGTGGGGCGACCGGCCCCCGTCCAGCGGCAGCGCGGCCGATCTGGCGCGCTTCCTGGACGAGAAGCCGCCGCACCACATCTGACGCGCGCCCCGCCGGGCGCGGCTAGATCCGGTCCGGGACCGGGCTCCCGCCGCCGCCGTTCCCGCGCTGTGCGACCAGGACGTCGCGGATCTCCTTGAGGACCTCCAGCTCGCTCACCTCCAGCGTCTCCTGGACGCCCTCCTTCGCCGCCTGCATCGCGGCCCGCCGCGCGAGGTACTTCGCCATCGGCAGGACCATCAGGAAGTAGACGACGGCAGCGGTGATCAGGAACGTGAGCGCCGCGCTGAGCACCGACCCCCACAGGATCTGGATGCCCTCCGTCACCTCGCCCGTCGCGGGGTCCGTCTTGCACGGGCCCTTGAGGCAGGAGCTGTAACTGTCCAGGTCCTTGGTGCCGAACGCACCGACGAGCGGGTTGATGACCCCCTTCACGAACGCGTTCACGATGTTCGTGAACGCCGCGCCGATGACGACGGCGATCGCCAGATCGATCACGTTGCCACGCATCAGGAAGGCCTTGAAGCCCTCCAGCACACTGACCTTCTTCGTCTCGCTCACGGGTGCGCTTTCCTCCGTACATGCCGCAAGGGGAGTGAACTCCTCGGCAACCTACGGCAGTAGGGCCCGTAACCACCCCATTCGGGAGGGTTGCCCGGTGACGGCATAGTTCGTCAGTACGAATCAGCACAGGATCACCGCCAGTCCGCCGGAGATCCCCGCCCCGGCCAGTTCGGCGGCCGCCGCCCTCGGCACCGCCAGCACGACCAGCGCCCCCTCACCGGCAGCACCCACGCCCGGCGCGCCCATGTCCGCCGACCCCGGCACCCGCTCCACCCGCGCGCCCCTCGCCAGCACGCGGGCCTCCGCCGCGCCGGAGCCCTCCGACGCCACCACGTCCA
>NZ_JAKRGC010000602.1 GCF_022347745.1 Streptomyces sp. OfavH-34-F | reverse complement strand
GGCCGGGTCCGCGTGCCCGCCTCCGGGCCCGGCACGTTCACGGTCGCGGCGGCCGGGGCGACGGGCGGGCGGTACGCCTACCGGGTCGAGGTGGAGGACGGGTCGGGGGTCGAGCCGGACGAGGCGGCCGAGCGGATCGCCGCCGTCCTCGCGGCCCCGCGCGGCTGGGCGCACGGCGGGGAGCGCTCGTTCCGCCGGGTGTCCTCGGGCCCGGCGGGGCTGGTCGTGCGCATAGCGACCCCGGCCACCACGGACCGGATCTGCGGGGAGGGCGGGATGGACACGCGCGGCGAGGTCAACTGCCGGATCGGCGAGAAGGTCATGGTCAACCTCAAGCGCTGGCAGACGGGTTCGCCGGAGTTCGACGGGCCGCTCGGCGAGTACCGGGCGCTGATCATCAACCACGAGGTGGGTCACTGGCTCGGCCGCGGGCACGAGACCTGCCCCGGAAAGGGCCGCCCCGCCCCCGCGATGATGCAGCAGATCTACGGGCTCAAGGGGTGCGTCGCGAACGCCTGGCCGTACGCCGAAAACGGCACATATCTGGGCGGACCAGCCGTGCCGTAACGATTCTCCAGTCGGTGGCCGCCCCACCTCACAGGCAGGTGGACTGAACCGATGGGTCCGCTCACCGGTCCTACAGCGGGGGACGGAACCGCCGATCACTGGGGAGGGGCACCGATGCCCGAATGGACACGGCGCCGAAGCGGGCGGGGGGTCGGCGGCCGGAGCCGGCTGCTGGCACTGACGGTCGTCCCGGTCGTGCTGGTGGCCGCCGTGGTCGCCGGACTCCGCTGGAACAGCACCCACGGGCCCGGCTCCGCGCCGGCGTTCACCGTGGCGCGGGCCGCCGCCACCGAGGGCGGCCGGGGCCACGCCTACCGGGTGGAGGTGGAGGACGGCTCCGGGGTGGACGCGGACAAGGCCGCCGCCGTCGTCGCGCGCGTCCTGGCCGCGCCGAGGGGCTGGGCGCACCGCGGCGAGCAGCGGTTCCGGCAGGTCGCGGACGGCCCGGCGGGCCTGGTCATACGGATCGCGACCCCGGCCACCACGGACCGGATCTGCGGCAAGAGCGGGCTCGACACCCATGGCGAGGTCAACTGCCGGGTCGGGTCCGAGGTGATCGTCAACCTCAAGCGCTGGCAGACCGGTTCGCCGGAGTTCGACGGGCCGCTCGGCGAGTACCGGGCGCTGATCATCAACCACGAGGTGGGTCACTGGCTGGGCCGCGGCCACGAGACCTGCCCCGGCAAGGGCCGCCCCGCGCCCGCCATGATGCAGCAGATCGACGGCCTCAAGGGCTGCGTCGCCAACGCCTGGCCGTACGACGCGAAGGGCCGGTACCTGGGCGGACCGCCCGTGCCGTAGGGGCGCCGGGGTTCCCCCTCAGCGCTGCCGGTACACGAGCCGCCCCGCCGCGATCGTCGCCACGCAGCTCGCCGCGCCCGCCGCCAGCAGGGCCGCCTCGTCGGGTGCGTCGAAGGCGGCGAGGTCCGCGCGGGCGCCGACCGTCAGGGGTGCCGCCGTCGCGTCGGCGACCGCGGC
>NZ_JAKRGC010000601.1 GCF_022347745.1 Streptomyces sp. OfavH-34-F | reverse complement strand
CGGGTGTTGGCGGCGGCGACCGCACGGGCCAGCGCCACGCAGACCAGCAGCGTCAGCGGCACCGCGAGCACCGCGCACACCACCGCGCCCGCCCCGCCCGCCAGCGCCGCCACCGCGCCGGCCGCCAGGCACAGCGTGAACAGGGGGCCCGGACCGATCAGCGACGACACCAGGAGCGCGGTGACCAGCGGCCGGGGCCGCAGCGGGAGCATGACCAGCCGGGTCGGGTCCAGGGTCTCGTCCCCGGCCGAGAAGAACAGCGGCATCACCGCCCAGCCCAGCGCCACCACGGCGACGAGCAGCACCACCACCGCCTCGGCGTGGGCGTTCCCGCGCAGCAGGACCAGCCCGAGCACCTGCCCCGCCGCGACCAGCAGCGCGGCGGCGACCGAGACCACGTACACGGCCCGGCGTCCGGCGGACTGGCGCAGCCCGTTGCGCAGCAGCGCCAGCTTGAGCCGGGTGAAGACGGGGATCAGCGCCGCGGCCCCGCCCGCCCCGTCGGCGGCCCCCGTGCCGCCGGTCCCGCGCGCCGGGGCGTCGAGCACGCTCATCGGGCACCGCCCAGCCAGTCCAGGCCCTCACCGGTGTCGCGGTCGCCCGCGCCCACCAGCTCCAGGAACGCGCTCTGCAACGAGGGCGCCTCCCCGCGCACCTCCGCGAGGGGGCCCTGCGCCCGGATGGTGCCGGCGGCCATCACGGCGACCCAGTCGCACAGCGACTCCACCAGCTCCATCACATGGCTGGAGAACACCACGGTCGCCCCGGACCGCGTGTAGCGCTCCAGGACCTTGCGGATGGTCTGCGCCGAGACCGGGTCCACGCCCTCGAACGGCTCGTCGAGGAACAGGACTTCGGGATTGTGCAGCAGCGCAGCGGCCAGCCCGATCTTCTTCCGCATCCCGGTCGAGTAGTCGATGACGAGCTTGTGCTGCGCGCCCGCCAGGTCCAGCACGTCGAGCAGCTGCGTCGCCCGGCTGTCCACCTCCTCGCCCGGCAGCCCGCGCAACCGGCCGGTGTAGGCGAGGAGTTCGCGGCCGGAGAGCCGTTCGAACAGCCGCAGCCCCTCCGGCAGCACCCCGATCCGGGACTTCACCTCGACCGGGTCGCGCCAGACGTCGCGGCCCCCGATCTCGATGCGGCCCTCATCGGGCCGGAGCAGCCCGGTGACCATGGACAGCGTCGTGGTCTTCCCCGCCCCGTTGGGCCCCACGAGCCCGATGAACCGGCCCGCCGGCAGCACCAGATCGATGCCGGCGACCGCCGTCTGCTCACCGAACCGCTTCCACAGCCCCTCGACGCGCACCGCGGGCGGTGCCGCCCGCGGTGCGCCGGCGGCCTCCGCGTCCCGGTCCGTCTCCCCGAATGCTGCCCGGTCCGTCATGTGCACGCCCTTCGACCCCGTACGTACGTGAAGGGCCAGCCTACGAAAGGGCCTCGCGGGCGTCGGCCGCCACCCGGCCGCAGGCGTACGCGAGCGGGCCGATCAGCTCCGCCGCCTCCGGCAGCCAGCGGTTGGCGGTGGTGGGGCAGCGGGCCCACTGCACCGCGCCCGCCCCGC
>NZ_JAKRGC010000600.1 GCF_022347745.1 Streptomyces sp. OfavH-34-F | reverse complement strand
GGCCACACCCGCCCCCGCCGAGCCGGCGTCCCCCGCATCCCCGGACGGACCCCGCCGCCGCTGGTGGTCCCGGCGCAGCCGCCGCGCCGCCGGGGAGACCGCGTCGCGGCCCGACCAGGCGTCGGCGTCCGCCTCGGGCCCCGTACCGCCGTCCGGTGCCGGGGGAGAGGCGGACCATGACGCGTACGACTTCCTGCCGACCGACCCCTGGCACGCGCGGACGCTGACGGACGGGCCCCCGGCCCCGCCCCCGCAGGCACCCCACCTCCCGGACGGCGACGGCGGGCCGGGCCCGGCCTGAGCACCGAGCAGCCCCCCGGTCGTCAGGGCGTCATCGGCGCGCCCACGGAGACGTCCGGGTCGCGGGGGCGGAGGAACGCCGTACGGGGGAGCGAACCGTCGCTCGCGCGCGGGCCCCGCGCCTCGTCCGGATCGTCCGAGAGCAGGTCGCCCAGGGACACCTTCGGTCCTGCCGCGTCCCAGGTGTTGCCCACGGAGCGGACGGCCGGTCCGGGTGCCGTCGCGCGGGCGTCGTCCCAGGCGGCGTTCCCCGTGGCGGTGCCCGTGCTGTCGGCCAGCCGGAAGCCGGCGATGCCGTTCCGGTAGGCGCTGTTGCGCTCCAGGGTCAGGCGCCCCGTGTTGCCCAGGTCGGTGAAGCCGTAGCCCTCGTTGTCCCAGGCCGCGTTGAACCTGGCGACGTGCGCGGCGGTGACCGTGGTGCGGCCGCCGCCGAGCGCGAAGCCGTCGCCGTTGCCGTAGGCCCAGTTCCCCTCCAGCAGCACCGGGCCGGTGAATGCGCCCAGGTCGAAGCCGTCGCCCCCGTTGCCCCAGGAGCGGCACCGCCGCACAGTGTTGCCGTCGCCCCCTCCGAAGACGATCGCCAGGCCCGTGCTGTGCCCGTTCGCCCGGCGGTTGTCGTGGAAGTCGCTGTCGACGACCGTGTTGCCCACCGTGTCCTCGCCGCGCAGGGTCAGGCCGGACCTGCCGTTGTGATGCACGTTCAGGCCGTCGAAGACGTCGTGCGCGCATCCGTCGCACACCCATGCGTGGTCGCGGGCACCCCGTACCTCCAGATTCCGTACGGTCCAGTGGTCGGCGCGCTGGATGACGGCCCACTCCCCGTCGCGCACCCCGGAGAGGTCGAGCACCGGCCGCTCCCCGCGGCGCGCGGTCAGCGTGATGGGCGCGTCGGCGGTGCCGTCGGTGTCGAGGACGAGCGGTTCGGCGGGCCGGTAGGTGCCGCCGCGCAGGACGATGCTCTGCCCCGGACGCACCAGCCCGGCCGCCTTGCCGACCGTGGCGTACGGGTGCGCGAGGCTGCCGTCGCCCCGGGTGTCCGAACCGCCGGGAGCCACGTACAGCTCGGCCGCACCGGCCGGTGAGGGCGACGACGACGGACCGCCGACGGCCCCCTCGGGAGCCGGGGCGGCCCTCGGCGCCACCCGGGGCGACGCGTCCGGGCTCTCCGGCCAGGCCCGGGGCAGCAGAAGCGCGCCGAGCACCAGCAGGACCGCCGCCCCCGCGCCGGCCACCGCCCCCCGCAGCAGCGCGGTCAGCGCGGCGGCCCG
>NZ_JAKRGC010000005.1 GCF_022347745.1 Streptomyces sp. OfavH-34-F | reverse complement strand
CGCGGTCTGCTCCGCAGACACGACGCGCCGCCGCTACGCGGCGGACGAACCGCAGCGCTCCGCGCTGCGCTGCTGGCAGCGCTCCGCGCTGCCAGCCCGGCGACTCCGTCGCCGGTGTGGCCAACTCCGTTGGCCACAGCTCGAATTGCTCCGCAATTCGGCCTGCGGGCTGGCTACGGGGCAGGGTTGCTGGGACCGCTGGCCGTGAAGGGGCGTACCGGGTCCGCCGAAGGCCTCGTTTCACCATCACGCTCCGTTCATACGGACATTGTCACAGCAAGCTCGGCTCCCACCAGAAAACAGCACACAACCACACCTGGTCCTGCCTCACCTGACGTTTAATCAACTCCCTTTTCGCATTGAGCATTTCAGACTGGAGGTTTGGATTTGTCTCAAGCAGATGATGCTGCAGGCGAGTTGGAGCAGTCCGAGGTGGAGGTCGGTTCGTATCTCGTAGCGGGTCCTGCGCTACCTCAACGTCCGTGAGAACCCCTTACCGTCCTGCCAGCGGCCAATGGTGGGATGAGCGATCTCATCGAGTTCAGGGCCCAGCACGACCGGCTCACCACCCTGCCCGCCACCTCGCCGCCGGCGGCGCCCACACCTACGGCGCGATGCCGCCAGAGCCCTCAAAGAGGGCTCACACCGGACCTGCGCCGGTCGACAGCGGCCGCCCCGGCAGCAAGCACCACCTGATCACCGATCAGCATGGAACGCCCTTCGCTGTGTCGCTGACCAGCGGAAACCGGCACGACGTCACCCGGACCTTCGCCCTGGCTCCACCAGTTCAAACACCTGCGGCAAACGGGTCAGGTTTCCCACACAGTCAGGGAGCCGGACCGCTGGGTTGTCATGCAGATAGAGGCAGGCACTACTGTCCTCAGCCATGACCGAGCCGACCTACCTGCACGCCACTCGGGTGGCCTACGACACTGTTGCCGTCGACTACGCCAAGCTCGTGCCCCCCGCCTTCGAAAACGACCTGTACGGCCGCGCGATGATAAGCACATTCGCCGAACTCACGCTGGCCCTCGACGCCGGACCCGTCGCTGACCTCGGCTGCGGGCCCGGCCACCTAACGGCACACCTTCAGTCCCTCGGGGTGACCGCGTTCGGCATCGACCTGTCGCCACAGACGGTTGCGGTGGCCCGTCGCAGGCATCCGGACCTGCGATTCGACGAAGGGTCGATGACCGACCTGGACCTGGCGGACGGCAGCCTTGGCGGCATCATCGCCTGGTACTCAATCGTCCACACCCCTCCGGAACTGCTGCCAGCTGTGTTCGCGGAGTTCCACCGCGTGCTGGCTCCGGGCGGCCATCTGCTCATTGCCTTCAAGGCCGGTGACAGACTCCGGCACCTGAAGCAGGCATACGGGCACGAGCTCTCCCTCGACGTCTACTGGACATCTCCCGACCGCATCGCTGAGCTGCTGAGCCGGACCGGACTTGTGGTCGACGCCCAGCTGATCCGCGAGCCCAACGAGCAGGAGAAGCCCCGGCAAGGCCAGCAGGCATACCTCGTGGCCCGAAAACCAGCATCGGCCGGAAATCAGGAAACACGGACAGCCGACAACCTCTCCCGAGACGAACCCACCGACCTGATCCCCGGCGACAACCCCAGATGACACCAGCCACCGGGCCGGTCTCGAAGGCTGCGCAACCACCACCCTGGCGGTGAACAGACAGGCCGCACCTCTAGGTTCTGTCCGGTCGATCATGTGCGGAGCCAGATGGCGAGTGCCGCTGCCGTGACGGTGCCGAGGTATGTGTATCCGCGCTCGTCATAGCAGGCCGTCCCGCCTCATGCCCGAACCAACGAGCCACATCACCCGTTTGATCCGGTCTTCCCCCCAATGAAGCAGCGCCTGATCAGTCCTTCAGTCGTTTCAGATACTGCTGCGTATGCCGCAGCATCTGACGGACTGAGAGGACACCATGAGGGTCAAGCGTTTCACCGGCGCCATCGCCGCAACCGTCGCCCTGGCCACATCCGCCCTTGTTGCCCCCACCGCTGCGTCGGCCGATGACGGGGACGCCGCCGCGGTCGGCAGTTACTGCACCCCCTGGGAGGGGTTCTACGGCCACAGCGGCACCACGTACACCGATCTCCGCACCTGTGTCGATGTCCTCGACGACCAGGGCGACTACCGCTTCAGCGTCGAAACCAGCAGGACCACGTACCGGGATTGGGGAATCTGGTACTCCGCCAGCGAAAACTACCCGGCCGGCGTTACCGCAACGGTCCGCATCGAGCCCATCCCGGGGCAGGAGGGTCCTTCAGAAGGACGCGGCAAGACCTGGACGTTGGTATCCCGCAGTTACCACACCAGCCTGGGCCCCATGAACGAAGCCATCACGTGCGGGACGTACCGCCTCGATGCGCACTACGAGCAGGTCGGCCCCCTCTACGGACACGACCGCGTGCTTGTCGCCAAGCGTTCCTTCGACAACTTCGCCATCCCCTGCGCCTGAATCCGGACAGCCGCCAAGGCATCCGACCCCCGCATCCGCAAGGGACCTACTTGCCGGGCAAACGCACTCCGGCTACCCCGGCACGGCACAAGTGTCCGCGCCCAGGCCCAGCCGACTCGCCGGCCAGGCCTGGGCGCCCTGCTCCTGGACACCAGCGATAGTGAAGTCGACCAAGACGACCCAGTTGCCTTACGCGTCGGCCTAGGGACTCGGGCTGTCGGCTCCTGACGTCGACACCACGTCCACGGGCTGCAACAGCGCGGCGGACATCCAGCGCATGAAGGCGTCGTATTCGGCCGACATGCTCCAGCGGACCGTCGCACCCTGGCCTCGGGGTGCCTCGGTCGTCCGGCCGATCGCGTCCATGGCCACGTGCAGCTGGGCAGAGTCGACAAACGGCAGGTCGAGCGCGGCAGTCAGGGTCAGAGCGTCGTGCTGCATGCTGCCGGGATAGAAGTCTGCGAACCAGCGGTCGAGATGATCAGCAAGCAGATGCTCCCAGCTCCCTGACGGCGCGGCGCGAAGACCTCGGTACAGGGCGCTACCGGTGGTGACTTCAATCTGCGGGGTGAACGTCACCTCCGAGGCCACGAACTCGGGCATCGGCAGCAGGCCGCTGACGACATGGTTCAGAACCTGCCGGGCACCGTCGACGTCGAGCCGAATGTTGTGCTCGGCGCTGTCCGGGTTGCGGTACCGCAGGGCTCCGCCCATCTGCGTGACGCGCAGCCGCGGTGCCAGTTCGGGCGCCTCGGCCAGGACACGGGCCAGGTTGGTGAGAGGGGCCATGCCGACCCAACGCACGGGGCCGTCCGTGGCCTCACACAGCTCTCGTACGGCCGTGACCACATCGGTGCGCTGCGACGGCACCGAGTCGGGCATCAGCCCGTACACGCAGTAGTAGCGGGAGTTGTCCAAGCTGGCGCCGGCCACGGTGGCGACGTCGCTTCGGCCCAGCAGGTCGAGCAGGTGGCGGGCGAAGCGAGCCCTTTCCCCATCCACCTCGTCGCCAGTAATCACCATGGCCAGCTCAGGTACCCGTCGCGCTGCGGCGGCGACCGCGAGGGCGTCATCGGCGTCCCCGCCGATGTCGGTGTCAATGATCATGGGGCTCTTACGCACATCCTCCGGCCAAGGGCCGGACGCTCGCAGCGACTCACCGATCGTGGCCAGTCCCGTGCCGGACGCCACCCGGCTCAACCGGGTCACGGCCTCCCAGTGCTGCCGCAGAACAGCCTCGCTCTCCTGATGCTCCTCCCTCATGGACCCTTCCTCTCCTTCATCACGTTCGGCCGCCCGCACTCAGCCCCCGGCGGGCGGGTCAGGCCGGGGTGGCGGCGGGAAGGACGGGGTCGCCGATGTGGTGGTGCTCGATCTCGACACCGTACGCGCCGTCTCAGCCGCCCAGACGAGACGGCCTCGGCCACCGCCACGCTGCCTTTCCGGACTAAGAAACGATCAAGGTTTATGCGCTCGGGCTAGGGCGTTGAAGCCGCCGCACGTGTGCGGTGTCAGCTCGGCACCAGAGGTGCCGACTCGCCCCATCACCACCCCTGCGATCATTGGGTCGTGAGTCACGACCTTGCTGTGTGGGACGGTGAGCACCCGCTCGATGATGATGCGGCGGGCTCGGCCTTCGATGAGTTGTACGAGCGCTACCTCGAATCGGAGGATGCGGCTGTGCCGCCCTCCCCGCGCATCGATGCCTATGTGAACGCCTTGATCACGCGCTTTCCGGAGGATGGCCGTGACAGTCCATGGGCATCTCCTCCGGTCATCGATGAGGCCTCTGGACCGATCGTGTACCTACTCATGTCCTACAGCAAAGCCGAAGAAGTCTCCGAGTACGCCGCTTCGCTGGCGCGCGAGTACGGACTGATCTGCTACGACCCGCAAGGAGAGGCTCTGCGGCCATGAGTGGCCCAGGACAGTAGTCAGGCGGGGACTGGACCATCCCCGGGGGCTCATGGCGGTCGCCTGCGGGCAACGAGAGGTGCTTGAGATGTTCGCCGGGGGAAGCGCACGGCTGCAGGTCAGGAATGACGGCGAAGCGCCGCTGGAGCTGACCGTGGAGCCATGGGCAGACGCCTACCAACTCCTGCCGGGGCAGACCTGCGTCGTTGTCACCCACTCGTCGGCGGAAGACGGTTCCTGGTCCGGAACGCTGCGTGGGGACGAGCCATTCCTGGTCGACCATCGGCGGGACTCGGTCGCGGTGTGGGCCAACGGCAACTGCTTCCATCTCAGTGACATGGCTGGCGATGCGATCGATGCGGCTGACTGGCAGTGCCCGGCCCAGGACTGTGGGCCTGCACAGTAGCTGGCTCGGCCTGATGGCCGCTGAGTGCTTCAGCGATGGGAGGTGGGACAGCGGGCCAGTCCGGGTTCTCCTGTATCGAGTTGAGGCATTGGCACGTTGCCGGTGAAAACGGGCATCCCGAGGTCGACCAGTTCAGGGCGTCCTTCAGCAGGGGTGTTCTTGAGGCTGTTGAGCTTGGCCGTCGCGGCATCGAGGCTGACCTGGAGTCCTTCGACTTCGCCGAGCCAGCCGTTGCCGCGGGCCTCGCGGACGCGGTCGCGGTCGCGGAGGTTCTGGATGATTTCGATGAGTCGGGATCGCTGACGTGGGTCGGTCTGGAGGCCGGGGCAGCGGATGCAGGCTTATCCGAACCAGCCCAGCTCGACGCTTGGCTCGTCATCGAAGTGCCTTCGCAACGGAAAGTAGTCGTGAAGTCGCCGGATCAAGAGGCCGTCCCGGGCGTGTCGCGCTCCGGGACGGCGGTTCAGCGTGCCTACTGGGAGAGCGCGTAGGTTCGGACAGGGTCGAGGTGCAGTTCGTAGGGCCCGAAGCAGTCCCCCGCGAACGTCGCGACCGCAGCGCCGCAGGGACAGGCTCGGTTGAGTCCTTCGTCACCCGTCGGCCCACAGCAGCCGGTGCCGTTCTCCCAGTTAGGCAGCGGTTGAAGGCCGGGGGCGTCCTCCGGGTGTATCAGCACCGTGCCTGGCACACCCGCCGAGATGACGAAGCCCTCCTCGCGGCAGACCAACGGGCCTCGGGACTGAGCTGGCTTCGGGTCCTCCTGATCGTCCTGCACGACGTAGGGAGCCCCCCAGGGCTCGGGATCGATCGCGTAGCGGCCCCGCGGAACGGTGGAGGGTGCCCGGCGTGTCTCCTTGTCCCGGCCGTGTTCGTCGTCGCAGGGGTCGGGGAGAGCGGCCAGCTCGGCCAGCTCCGGCGTGATCGCAGTGCCGCACTTGGAACAGAGGAAAACGGTCATCCCCTCGTTGTAGTCCTCAGACCTGCTGCTTCGCATCCTCGTTTCGCTGCTTGGGGTCGATGCGCGCGACGGCTGGATGACGGCCGCTTCGACCCCCTCGGTAGAGTCCTGACGATGACAGGGAAGCGCTTCGTCTCCGCAGCGGTTCCTGTACCTGAAGGGGTCGCCCGAGGAGTGGTACGCCTGAGCGACGAGCGCCGTTTTGACATCCCCGTTGTCGTGGTCTGCCCCGAGTTCACGCCCATCCAGGCCGAGGAATGGATCGCCGCGGGCGAGAGCCCAGAACTCGCCCGCGCCACGCCCCTCGAATACGTCAACCTCGACTCGGGTCACTGGCCGATGGTCACCTCCCCCGGCGAACTCGCCCGCGTCCTGGACGAGGCCACCCACTCCTAGGAGGTGTCCGAAAAGTCATGGGAGCCAGAGTTGGAGGCAGGCGAGGGTGACCATTGCTCGGTAGTGGGCGGCTCGTTTGTCGTAGCGAGTGGCCAGGGCCCGGTTCTGCTTGAGCCGGCTGAAGCAGCGCTCGACGACGTTGCGCCGCCGGTAGGCGGTCCGATCGAGCCGGCAGAGACTTTCGCCGCGGCGCAGGCGTCCGTTGATCTGGTCGATCCGCTCGGGGAATCGTCGCGGCGATCCCGCGCCGACGCAGGTAGGCGCGGATCCTGCGGGCCGAGTAGCCCTTATCCGCCACCACCCGCTCGGGCCGGGCCCGGGGCCTGCCCGGCCCCGGCCGGGCGATCCGGATGCGGTCCATGACCGGCTCGAACTGGGTGCAGTCGTTGACGTTCCCGCCGGTCAGAGTGAAGGCCAGGGGGCGTCCCCGACCGTCGCAGACCAGGTGGATCTTGCTGGTCAGCCCGCCGCGCGACCGGCCGAGCGCCTCGCCTTCCCAGGGCCCCCTTTTCGGGCCCCGGCCGCGTGCTGGTGGGCCCGCCCCGTGGTGGAGTCGACACACACGATCGTCCAGTCGACCTGTCCGCACCTTGGTCAGGTGCGGCATGAGTTGCCGTGGTGGGACTCCACCTGCAGGGTGCTGTCGTCGTCCAGCATGAGCAGGAACTGATCCAACGGAACGACTGACGGACCCCGCCAAGATTCTGCTGACGCTGTTGGTTAATCCGGGGGTCCTCTACTTCGCCCCGTCGATCGTTTGGTCGGCGGGGCGAAGTGCTGTGAAGTGGCGGGTGCGGTGCGGGCCCAGGGTGCCGGCGAGCTGGTGCTGAAGGCGGGTCTTCGCCAGGCCCCGGCAGGCCATAGAGCCCGACGGCTTGGGAGATGGTGCCCTGGGCCCGGCTGGGACGCTTTCCTCGCGGACTTCGAGAAGCGCAAGGTCTCCATCGGCACCTGCGCTCGTGCCTTTTCAAGCCCGTGTGCTCATGAGCACGCTTGCGTTCGTTGCTCGCTCTCCGGCCGGACCCGGCCCAGCTTGGCCGGTTGGAGGAGATCCGCGACAACCTCGTCGCCCGCATTGCCGAGGCCGAGCGCGAAGGCTGGCTCGGCGAGGTGGAAGGACTTCGGGTCGGCCTGGCCGGCGCCGAGGACGAACTCGCGCAGATCACGAGGCGCACGGCCCGGGCATTGATCGACCTCCCGATCCCGGAGTTCCGGAGGGAGCCGTGAGAGGTGACCGTGCCGGCGTCGGCGGAACAGGGCATCGAGACTTCGCTAGGAGGCGTCCCTGGTCCTTCGCCGTGAAACGCCCTTAGGAGAGCACCCATTGGGGCGAGTGACCGGGGTCGGCCGGGCAGGTGAAGACGTGCAGGTCCCGGTCCCGGCCGAATCGGAGTCGGGTGGGTTGGGCTACGGATTGGCCACCCCGGATCGATGCCTTCCCCCTCAGGGTTGGATCTCGGTCCTCCACAGGCACCCAGCTGTGCGAGCCGGCGTCCATCTCGTAGCCCTCTGCCGTCAGCAGCAGCCGCATGGGGGTTGCGCAGGACGCGCAGTCGACGGCCATCGGGCCCGTCGACGCCCAGCTGGGGTAGCCGCCGACGCGCCAGCCGGGAGGGATCGACAGGTCGTACTGGTAGCTGGGGGCATCGGGGCCGTGTTCCGCTACCTGGGCGTCGTCCCACGCGTCGATTCGCGCGATCAGCGAGGCGGGCAATGTGTCGTCCTCCGCCCAGGGATAGGTGTCCACCTCTTCCGGGTGCAGGACACATGGCTCGGGGAGTTCGTGCTCCCATCGAAGCAGGGGCACTTCGGGCGGAGCGGTAAGGAAGCGTTCCGCGTGCTCGGTCTGCTCGGCCTGTCGCCACCACAGTCGGTACTGGCGCTCCAGGTACGGGCCGTGGGTGAAGGGGCAGCGGAAGAGCTGCACCAGGTCTGCACCGCCGGGCCCGCAGGCAAGGCCGGGGATGTCACGGCGGAAGAACTGAGCCAGCCCCACGAAAGGCACCGGACCGTCCTGCTCGGCACTCCATGGCTGGCTCGGCGGCCAGACGCCAGCGGCCCAGGAGCTGCGGATCTCCTCCGGTGCGTACCCCTCGGTCTCGCGCTGGTGCGGCTCGTAGCAGAGCGGCCATGGTTCGCCGTCCGGCCACAGCATCGGCCCGCCGACGTGGCTGTCATGCATGCCAGGCCGCCCCGGTCTCGGGTGCAACCGGGTCGTCCGGGCCCGGTAGGGGGCCAGCTCCGGGAACACGCCCTCCACGGACACCGGTCTGGCCGGTGTGGTCCTCGTCATGCGCAGACCGTACGCGGCCGGGCAAGGGCCACGCGAACGGGTTGCCGCGAGCCCGGTGCGGCACCCTGACCGACGCCCGAACCTCGGCTGGCGCCCTCACCTCGTAGTTCAGAGAAGCAGGCGTGCTCGTGGACGCACTCGCTGCCGAATGACTGGCCGCAGGTGCCGAGGGAGAGCTTGCGGCGCTCGAAGTGGCCCAGGAACGCGTCCCATTCCTCGCTGGTGGGGAAGCGATATTCCTCACCAGGCCGCAGGCTGCGGCGCCGGGCGATGAACGCCTGGTGGGCGGTGATGGCTGCGCTGGGATAGACGCGCCCGCCCCCGACATCACCGTGACGCAGGCCCACGGCACCTCCTACACGGTTACCGCGCAGAGCCCGAAGTCGACGCCGCGCCCGTCGAGGAAGCGCAGCCCGCTCGTCTGCGCGATGTGCGGTGACCCACTGAACGGGCCCGCGCTGTTCAGCCGGGCGCGAGGCAGCAGGGCAAGCCGGTGCATGGGGGGCGTGCGATCCCACCGCTACGCCGGAGCGGGTGAAGCGGCCGAAGCCGTCGCGGCAGCCGGTGGCGGCGTCGCCACCGCGCGGGCGCCTCTCTCCAGGGGCCGATCCGGCGACAGCGTGGATCGAGCTGCGGTGCACCCAGTGCCCGGCCCAGCCCGGGGAGCGCTGCACCGTCCGCTACAGCGACGGCTCAACCGCAGAGGCGAAGGCCCCCCATCGCGAGCGAACTCTCGCGGCGAAGAAGGCGGCAGGCCCCCGGTGACGTTCGTCGGCTCGGGCCGGTGAATGTCCGGGTGGGGGCCGACCGGCAGCTGCACAAGCGGGTGACCGCCCAGGGGTGGGCCCGCGAGCACGAGTGGGAGCAGGTCCGCGCCCGTCAGGCCGCCGCCAAGGCCCGCCGCGCCGAAGCCGCGGCCGCGCAGTCGGCCGACGACGTCCCGGCCGCGCCGGTGGCCCCGGTCGCGATGCCCGCGCCGTGACAGGTCCCCGCTGTCGTCCCCGCTGCGGAGCCGGAGGTCGCCGACGTCGACGACGACCAGGAGCTCGCCCTCGAGGAGCTCACCCGCGAGCAGGTCCTGGACTGGCGCAACCGCGCCGCCGCCGACCATCAGCTCATCCACGACCACAGCGCCCGCTACGGCGAGCTGTCGGCGCAGCGCCTGTTCACCCGGGCGTTCGTTTCCCAGGTGCAGCGACTGTCCGGCCTCGGGCACCTGGACCTCGGCTTCTCCACCTGGAGGCAGGCGTGAGCGGCGGCGAGCCGTCCGGCGTCGACCTGGTCCGGGTCGCGCTGCGGGCCGCGATGGAGGCGGCCCGGAAGAACAGCACCCGCCCGAAGGCGAAGAGGAAGCCGCGGGCCGTCACCACGGTGCAGCGCGACGGGCGCGAGCCGATGGGCCTCGGTGCGGCGATCAACGCGTTGGTCACCGAGCCGGCCTGAGAGCTCCCGGCCGCCGGCGCGACACTGCGGGAGCGGTGGGCGGCCATCGCCCCCGAACTTGCCGGGCACGTTGCCGCCCTGTCATACGACGCGGACTCCGGCCGGCTCACCATGTGCCCGGAATCGTCGGCCTGGGCGGCCAAGGCCCGCCGTCCGCCAGCTCACCACCGACAACCGCACCTTCGGCGAACGCCTCAAGGCCGCCCGATCCAACCTCCGCATTCAGGACCGGCGTATCGCCGACCTCGAAGCCCAACTCGCCGAGCCAGGTCCAGGTCCAGGTCCAGGTCCAAGCCACTGAAGGAACACACGTTGACCATGCAGTTCCCCGACCCTGGACGCGTAATCGACACCGAGATCCGACTCAAGGCCAAGAGGGTCCTCAAGGCCATGGCCACCGATGCCCTAAGGGTGTGGGAGGAGGCCATGGAAGAGGTCAAAGAGGATGCTCTGGGGGAAGGTGTTGTGCTGTCCACACAGGCGTTGTGATCACGTGCCGTCAATTCGGTGATGTGGTCCACCGCATGGTCGTCGGAGAGATCATCGTGGGCGGCATACCCACCACGCCCAGGGGTCCGGCGCTCCCATAAGGAGCACCTCTCGACTCAGTCGTCCTCGGGAAGCGAGAGAGAAAGGCTGCCGGAACTGGTCCGGCCGCTAGCTCTGCCACTTGACGCCGTCCAGACCGAAATCTCAAAGAGCAATGAAAGGGCCGGAGATGAGATGGGAGCGCGGGAGCAGTCACTCGTCCCCGGGGTGGCGTCAGAGGTTCTAGCAGGTCGGCGGCCTGTTGCTGTCCGCGACATCTGTCGCGGACAGCAACAGCAGCGCTTAACCGGGGAAGTGCCGTACAGGGAACAGGGTGGCCCCAGTGATGAGCTGCATACGACGAGTACGTGCTCCCTGCGCGTCCGGCAGCCCCGGATGCGAGCTCCTCGGTATAGGCCAGCAGTGAGAACTCGTCGATCGCTGAGTGCATGAAGGGTGAGGTCGTGGAACCGGCGTAGCCCCACTCCGGGCCGGGTCAGGTGCCGGGTCACGGTCCGCCGGGGAGGCAAGAGTAGGCAGTGAGGTCTGGGCGGAGCCGCGGCTGAGCGTGTGTTGATCGGTCCTGCGGTTGGTCAGCGCGGTCCTCGGATGCTGTCGATGATGCGGGTCCAGTTGTCGCTGCCATGTCCGTCCTCAATCGCGCGCCGATAGTGGGCCTGCACGGCCAGCGGGAGCGCAAGGTCGAGGCCGAGTGACGTGCTGGTCTCGACGATGTGGTCGGACGTCGCGCCCATCATGGTGACCGTGCTGAGGTCGCCGGGATGCTCTCCAGCATCAAGCGCGGCACCAGGGTTCTCTTCACCAGCCCTCAGGATGTCGCCAATCGAGTCGGCGGAGGAGAGCAACTCCGGCAGCACTTCCTTGGCCTTCATTCCTGCGGTACCCAGCATCGCAGTGGCGTGCATCAGTCCCGACAGGGTGGTGAGGAACACCGCGAGTTGGGCTTGGTACATCATCTGGGCGAGACCCGGATCCTCGCCCAGATGCTTCGGTGTGCCGAGCAGTGCCAACGCCGCCCGGTGGTTCTCCATCACCTCGTCGGGGCCGCTGTAGTAGACATGGGCCGCCTCCGTGCCGACCATCGGCGCCGGGACCATGACACCACCGCTGAGGAAGGCGGCGTCGTGGCCCGCTGCCCAGCATGCTGCCTTGCGTGTGCGGTCGGGGGTGTCAGAGCTCAGGTTGACCAGCGTCCGGCCGGCGAGCGATGCGATGGCGCTGTCGAGGATGTCGTACATCGCCTGGTAGTCGGTGAGGCTGAGGATCACGAGGTCACTCGCTTCGACCGCCTCGCTGGGTGTCGCCGCGAGCGTTGCTCCGTCGGCGACGACGCCGTCGGCCCGGCCAGCGGTGCGGTTCCAGACAGTGACCGGGTGGCCGGCGGCGAGGAGGGTGCGGGTCATCGCCTGGCCCATCGGGCCAAGCCCGATCACGGTGACAGCGCTGTTTCGCCTGGTGGTGTGGTGCTGTTGTTCGTTCACCTCTCCATGCTCGGAGAGCGCCACTACTGTTGGAAGTACCCACTATTTTCTGCGGTACTTACCTTTTAGTAAGGGGATCTGTGATGGCCAAGGCGCCGAGATGCGGGCCTTACATCTGCGGCATCGACGCTGCGCTCGACGTGGTGAGCGGCAAGTGGAAGGGACTGATCCTCTGGGAACTTGACGCCCATGGCGTACGCCGCTTCGCTGAGCTCCGTCGCGGTCTGCCTGGAGTGAGCGAGAAGATGCTGACTCAACACCTGCGTGAGATGGAGGAAGACGGACTGGTACACCGGGAGGTATATGCCGAGGTGCCGCCACGGGTGGAGTACTCCCTGACCGAGCACGGGCGCACGCTCAATCAAGCGCTCGGGCCGCTCGGCGCCTGGGGGGTTGAACGGATGCGTCGCGAAGGCTCCGAAGTGGTCGACGTAGCCGAGACCTCACATGGCTAGGCATCCCGGCCACCAACCCCGTGCGCGCACACCACTCCTGAGGGCTGAAATGCTGCGGGGCACCGAGCTACATAAGGGCGTCAACAACGTCCTACGCCGCAACACAACTAGCTTTGCGTGATGCTGGATTCCTCTGGTCGAACGACTGTTGATCTGGACCATGAGTTCCCGGTTCGCGGCGCGTGCGGCGGAGAGGCCCTCGCCCTGTTCGACGAGTTCAGCGCGGAGATCGAGGATCTGCTGTTCCAGCTCGGTGGTGCGGCGTGTGAGGGTCTCGATGTCGGCCGGGGCGCCGAGGCCGGAGGCATCCCAAGCTGTCTGTCCCAGGGCCTCGGACAGGCGCCGTTCGAGCCGGGTGATGTGCGCGGACAGCGGCCGTTACGAGCCGTGAGGTTCGCGACGTCGGTCAGCAGCGACTTGCGGCTGACCTGCGTTCCGGCGGTCGTGCTGCCGGGCGGGGGCTGAATTGCGCGGGCGATGACGGCCGTGTGCAGGTCTCAGTGGAGGTGAATCAGGCTGCGGTGGGCGCCAGCGGCCCGGGCGACCGATGAAACGCTGATCTCCTCCCCGGCGGCAGTGAGTTGGTCGAGGGCTTTGAGCACCCGGTTTCAGCGACGGTCGGAGTCCGCGGCCCGCGCTCGGGTCAGGTGGTCCGGTGATGCGCTCACGCGTCACGCTCCAGCCGCAGGTCCGGCTCGGGCGGGCGGATGCCGGGCATGCCCAGGGAGACGATGCGGGACTGGCGCAGAGTCTGGGTGGCGTCCTTGATCTGCTCGCGTTCGTCGTCGGTAAGCCCGTCGAGGTCGGTCTCGACGCGTCGGATCAGTGTGCGGATGCGCTTGATCTCCTCGTCGGACGGGGTCGCTTCGGTGCGGGCCCAGGCGTCGAGGTCGGTGGCGGCTGCAAGGCGTTCGCGGTCCCGGAGCAGGGTGTCCAGGTAGGTCCGCAGCTCCGGCGAGTACGACGGGGCGGTGCGGAAGTGGTCGCAGCCGACGCAGCGAACCGGAACGGTCAGCTGTGGCCGCCGGCCTTGACGTTGCTCGGTTCGACGCAGATGCCGTAGGGAACGGACACCTGGCCGATCCGCAGGCGGGCATGCTCGTGCTCCAGGAGCTGGCGGGCCTGGGTCCAGATCTTGTTGCCGTGCCGGTCGAACTGGTGCGAGACAAGTTTGTCGACCGCGGCCCGGGTGCGTTTCTCCGTGACCCGGTAGTAGCCCTGGGTGGTCTGCAACGACCGATGCCCCATGAGATCGCGCAGCACGTCGGGCAGGGTTCCGGCGTTGGCGTGCCGTTGGGCGTAGGAGTGGCGGTAGAAGTAGGGCACGACTTCCAGCTTGGGGAACTCAGTGCCGTTTCGGCCAACAGCAGTGGGGGCATGGCGTTGATCCAGCGGCGATGGACGTTTGCCGGTACGGGCCATCCGTACCGGCCCCGGCCTGTCGCGTCCGGGCCGCCCGCAGCATGCCGACATCCGCCAGGCAGTCCCCGCCCAGCGCCACCGCCAGGGCCACGTCCAGCAAGATCTTCCCCGGATCGTGCACCGCCCGCGGCTTCCGCCACGGCGTCAGCGCCGCTGACATCGCGGTGCCCAGGCCGACCTTGCGGACGGTCTCCACCAGCAGGACACCCCCGGCCTGCGGGACCACCGCCCGGCCGCCACCGCCCTCGACGCGGACACACGGGTACGACCCGATACGCTTCTTCACCTGGAGAGTGCTTCTTCCCACGCAACCAACAGGACCCTCGACACGTCTCATCATTGCAGGTCAGGAGCGCTTTCCGCTTATTTGATCAAGCCTCGGATACCCCACGTCGTGAGAAGACGAGGTTAGATGGGCGTATGGCATCTGCGTACCTCGCTGCTTCGGGCTCGGCCTACTTCCTCCCCCACACCCTCGTGCTGCTGGGTGGCTCCGGGGTCCTGGCCTTTATGGCTCAACGGGCGTTCGCCGTGCGTGTGAGGGGAGTTCGGGTCACGGGAGTCTGTGTCAGGCACACGTTCGCCAAGGACGGCGTAGCCGTGATCGTGAGATATGAGGCCGCGTCGGGTGAGAAGTTCACATGCCTGAGCCAGCCAGCGGCCGTTGCGTGCGCGCGGATAGGAGAGCCGGTCGACGTCGTCTACGACCCACGTCGGCCGAAGAACGCCGAGGTGCCGCCGATCGGGTACGGCATGGCCTACATACTGTCGACTCTGGCCCTGCTGTTCGGTGTTCCTGGTCTCGGACTGCTGTATTGGATTGTTGGCGGCTAAGGGCTGTCCCGTAACTGCTGCTTGCCATAGGCGCTGAGCCTTTCTCCGTGCTGGGTTCCGATGACCGAGGGGACGTTGTCAGTGGGCGAGGGCAAACTGACGTGCATGGTCACCTTTTCATCCACTGCAGACGATGCCTCTGGCCCCTCCCTCGTCTGGGTGGCGTCGATGGGCGGCCCCCTGATCGTCGTCCCCGTCTCCGCCCTGGCCTCCTGGGGCGGGTGCACGGAGAGTGGGCTCATGGCGGGAGACGCCACCGCCCCAGACGACTACGACCGGGCCTGCGCGGTGGACGATCTGGCCGGTGTGATCCCCCTCGACGAGAGCGGTGGGCAGGCACTGGTGCTGGCGGACCAGCCGGCGACCAGCTGCTATCTGCCCCAGCACCGAGCGTTCCTGCGGTGGGTCGCCGCAGACTCCGAGGCCGGACTGAGAGCTGCGGCGGACACTGTCCTTGCAGACCCGGCCACGGTGTGGGAGGAGTGCGGCACCTGGGCCTCGGACGGTCCGGCGGTGCTCATGGACTCCGCCGAAGCGGGTTCCGACCTGGGCATCGAGTACCCCGACGGTGGGATGCCCGCCGAGGCGTCGGTCCCACTTCCCGCCGGCCGCTGGAGGGTCCGCGCCACGCAGACCGAGGTGGACGAGGAGAACTGGGTCGGCCTGGTTCAGCTCCTGCCCGCCGAATCCTGAACGGACAGTACTTCGGGCCGGGTGCAGTCAGTCACGGCGCGCAAGGTTGTGCAGATGGGCGATGTCGAGCATCGCGTGGTACACGCCATCGCCCTTGAGGCGGCAGTCGCGCAGGATCTTCCAGGTCTTCATCCGGGTGAAGGCATGCTCGACCCGAGCGGGGATCGTGCGGTGAGAGGCGTTGTGCTCCTCCTTCCAGGCAGGCAGTTCGCTCTGCCCAGGGTCACGGCGGTGTGGGATGACGAGCCCAGTACCTCGATAGCCTCCGTCGGCGATCACTGCGGCGTTCCCCACGGCGGCCTCCGCCCCGGATAGCTCCCATGCCTTGCAGTCGTTGCGGTTGCCCGGCAACGGCCGGCCGACCACGACCACGAGTCGGGTGTCCGCGTCGATGACGACCTGGTGATTCGTCGAGTACCGGTAGTTCTTGGACCGCTCCGCCACCGTGTGGTCGCGGGTGGGAACCAGAGTGCCGTCCACGATGAGCACGGCGTCCTTGCGAAACCGCTCCCGGGGTCGGAACGCGAGAAGAGCAGCTCGCCGAGGCCAAGGCTCCGGAGGAGCTGTTCACCGGCCAGTGGCAGAACCGGCCCTCGGTCCTCGATGACTACAAGCCCTACCTGGACGACCGGTGGAACGAGGGCTGCACCAACGCCTGGAAGCTGTGGGAAGAGATCGTGCCGCTCGGCTACAAGGGCAGCTACCAGCGCGTCGGCGCCTACCTGCACACGAAGCGCACCTCCCCGCGACCGGTAGTCGCCCGTGCGCCCTCGCCCCGAACGGTCGCCGGATGGATTCTCCGGCGACCGGCGACTCTTCCCGATCCTGAACAACTGCTGCTCAAAACCGTGCGCACCCACTGCCCCGAGATCGACGCGCTCACCCGGCACGTCCGCGCCTTCGCCGTAATGCTGGCCGAGCGCCAGGGCGAGCGTCTCCCGGACTGGCTCGCCGCCGTCCGGCAGGACGATCTGCCCAGTCTCCATACCCTTGCAGCTGGCATCGACCGCGATGCCGTCATCGCCGGTCTGACCTTGCCCTGGAGCTCGGGCGCGCAGTCGAAGGCCACGTCAACCGCATCAAAATGATCAAGAGGCAGATGTATGGACGCGCTGGCTTCAACCTCCTGCGCAAGCGGGTGCTGCTTGCCTCCTGAGCGCACTGTCAGTGGCCAGTGCGACGATCCCCAGACGACCGCGCGAGGAGAGTCATGGGCACCTGGGACGTCGGCCCCTTCGACAACGACACCGCCGCCGACTTCGCCGGTGACCTGGACAAGGCAGCACTGGAAGAGCGCGAAGCCATGATCCGGGGCGTGCTCAAGCGTGCCGCCGGGCCCGCGGACTTCCTGGATATCTACGACGGCGAGCGAGCTGTGGGCGCGGCGGCTCTGGTCGTTGCCCAGCATTCTGACTGCGATCGGCCGTGTTCGAACTATGGCCCTTCAGAGCCGCTACCGGAGTTGCCCGCAGACCTTCGAATGCTCGCCGTCGACGCCCTGGATCAAGTGGTCTCCAACCGGTCTGAACTCGCCGAGCTGTGGGCCGAAGCCGCGAACTGGTCGAAGTGGCGCCAGGACACAACCCGCCTCCGCGACGTCCTCGACCCTCCGATCCCCCCACAAGCGGAAGCCCTGTTCGAGATTTAATCGGTCACTCACAGTCACGGACCACAGAAGTTGAGCCAGAGCCCCACTTCGGGAGGCGGTCGCCTGAGCTGTGTTCGATTCGCAGCGGCTGTCAGGTAGCAGCTGCGTGAAGGTGAACTGTCAGGTTATTGCGGCCCGGCGCGGCACCGATCACCCCTGCATTAGGTACCTTTCTTTGCGGTTTGCTCTGATTCGAGTAGGTGGGTTCCTTATGGCGGTACAGGAGCATGACGTCACCGCCTCGGGAAGTCCCGACCGGCTGCTCGCGCTGTCGGACGGGATCTACGCGATCGCCATGACCCTCCTCGTCCTGGACGTGAAAGTCCCTGAGGGCCTGGACGAGAAGGCGTTCCGGGGTGCGATGGGCGATCTGGGGCCGCAGGTCGCCGCCTATGGGCTGAGCTTCTACGTCCTGGCCGCATTCTGGCGCGACCACCGCAGGCTCTTCCTTCTCGTACACCGCCTGGACACCTCCCTCTTGCGGCTGACGATGGCGTCGCTCGGGGCAATCGCGCTGCTGCCGTTTCCCACCGCGCTGCTGGCCGACTACCCGGACGAACCAGCCGCGGTCTCTCTGTACGCGACGGTCATCGTGGTCATCGAGGCCCTTCACCTGGCCATCGCCGCGACGCTCTGGCGCCGGGAGCACCTTCGAGCCGAACCTGTCAGCGACACCCTCTGGCGCGCCGTGCTCTGGGATCTGGCTGCCACCACCATCGTCTTCGGCCTGTCCGTACCCATCGCCTGGCTCTCGCCCACAGCGGCGCTGTGGACGTGGCTCCTGCTGATCCCCGCGAAGATCACCTCAGGGCGAGGACTGCGCTCTGCCATGCGATCCGGCTCTGCCCCCTGACGGCCGGCAGAGCCTGGACGACCGCGTTCCCGGGCAGCGTTCGCATGCAGCGGACGAGGTCATACGCCGCTGGGGTGTGCTGGACCTCCTGGATGTGCTGAAGATTGCCGACTTCGGACACCGGCTGCCCCGTCGGCGACCGCTCGGCGGGCTATCACGGGTCCTCTGCCTGGACGGGAGCGGGGGGATAGGGGGTCATCAGGCGGATATCTTCCTCCATGATTCGGGTGTCCGAGATGCGGTGGGAGCGGAGTTCGGCGCGTTCCCCGTCCGGGACAGCCACGATGACAAGGTGTCGCCCGGTGCGGTTTTCATCCATGAAGGTGACATCTCCCTTTGACAGGTAGGCGCCCGGTTCGGGGCGCGAGTGATAGGTAACGACGTGTTCCTCGCCATTCCTCTCCATACTCTGATATGCCCTTAAGGTGTCCAACGGGTCGAATTCCCACCTCGCGGGGCTGCGTGCGCTGTTGGTGATGCGGATGAGCCGTTCAGGACGGTCCGAGCCGTCAGGACCGACCACCATTCCGCAGGCCTGCAAGGGGTACTCCTGCCGGGCGTGCGCGATGATCTCGTCGCAGATGGCCTGGCTGATGGTCAGCACGGAACGGCTGTGCGGGCCACCCGTCGTGGCGGCGGGCGGTTGGTGGAGCACGATTTCGGGCGGCGCCCAGGACCGGTTGCGGCCGAGGGCGAGGTATTGGGCCGAGTTGCGGAACGCGCCCTGGGGCATGGGGCGTCCTTTGGCGCGCAGCACGCGTTCCACGCCGGTGAAGACGGTCTCCAGGTCGAGCAGTTCGGGCCCGCCGGGTATACCACGGGACAACAGTTCGATGATTTCGCCGGTGAACGCGGTGTGCCGTTCGTCCGGCGGAGCGGCAGCCATGCGGTTCTCATGGGCGGCGGCGAGTACCGCAGTGCCCTTCGCGGCGGTGATCGCAGTGATTCCGTCGTCGGCCATGCTGTTCAGCGCGCGTCCGCTGAAGCAGCAGTCGAGAATGACCAGACGCCGTTCCGGACCTCGCGCCAGGCTGCGGCGGATCCATTCGTACGGGGTCGCGGTCGCGTGCACCCGGGCAGGGTCGGTGTGGTGTGAGCTGAGGTGCAGGGTTCCGTCGTACTCGTCGATCAGACCGTGTCCGGCGTAGTAGACGAGCAGGGTGTCGGCCGCCTCGGCCGCCGACGCGGCAACGGCGCGGTCGATCGCGTCCGGGGAGACCCATGGGCCGTTCAGGACCGTGCAGTGTTCCTCCGGCAGCCCCAGGAGGTCCGGCGCGGTGAACAGCGCTTTCAGGCCGGCCAGATTGTTGGCCACGCCGGGGAGGGCGGGCAGGTGCCCGTACTCGCTGACGCCGATCAGCACGGCGCGGGTGCCGCTGGGGTCGGGCAGTTCCGCCATCAGTTGGCTTCTGGGGAAGTCGCCGTCGCGTCGCGGCTGCCCTGGTCCGAGCGCAGTACGGTCTCGATCAGGGCTGGTGCATCCTGAACGCGGTCGGCGGTGACCGACACCTGTGTGCCGTCGCCGGCCGTGATGTCGATCCGGACATCTGATCGGCGCTGCCGGAGCCACGTGGTCAGCGAGCGCGCCAGTACGGTGGCGGCGCTGCCTGCACTCAGCGCCACCGTGAGCGTGTCCGTCAGCGAGCCCATCTGCCCGGTGCCGACCGGCGGCCGTTCGACGCCGACCAGGCCCCGTAACCCGGCCTCGACCTCCAACCACCGGCGGAGTGACTCCACCTCCCTTGGCACTTCCTGGCCCGTTGCGACGCATATCTGTATCGGCATGTGTACCGCTCCCGCTCTCGCTGGCTTGGTGCCCTGACCCAAATCGTGCCACGGTCGCCGGCCGCCCCGTCACCCCTTCGGGAGGCGGCCGAAGGCCACGCTGCATTCGCATGATGCCCGGGAACGCGGTCGTGCAGGCTCTGCCGGCCGTCAGGGGGCAGAGCCGGATCGCATGGCAGAGCGCAGTCCTCGCCCTGAGGTGATCTTCGCGGGGATCAGCAGGAGCCACGTCCACAGCGCCGCTGTGGGCGAGAGCCAGGCGATGGGTACGGACAGGCCGAAGACGATGGTGGTGGCAGCCAGATCCCAGAGCACGGCGCGCCAGGTAGGTGCGTCCGATCGCGCCAGGCGCTTCATGCCGTCGTGGCGAAGCGACGCCGGTAGGCCACCGGCGGGAGCCCGACGCTGGCGTGCAGATGCTTGCGCAGCAGGGTGGGGCTGCCGAAGCCGGCCGCGCTCGCGATCTGGTTGACGGTGAGGTCGGTCGTCTCGAGCATACGGCGGGCGGCCTCGACGCGGCGTTGTGTCAGCCACTGCGCGGGACTCTCGCCGACCTCGGCCCGGAAGCGGCGGGCGAAGGTGCGCACGCTCATCCGTGCGTGCGCCGACAGGTCGGCGATCGAGATCGGCTGGTGCAGGTTGTCCATCGCCCACGCCCGCGTCGGCGCCGTCGATGCCTGGGTGTCCTCGGGCAACGGCCGCTCGATGAACTGTGCCTGGCCGCCGTCGCGCCACGGTGCGACGAGGCAGCGGCGCGCGGCACCGTTCGCGACCTCGGCACCGTGATCGCGGCGGACCAGATGCAGGCACAGGTCGATCCCGGCCGCGCCGCCCGCCGAGGTCAGCACGCGGCCGTTGTCGACGAACAGCACATCGGGGTCGACCTCGATGTGCGGGAAGAGTGCCGAGAACGCATCGCAGAGGGCCCAGTGGGTGGTGGCGCCGTACCCGTCGAGAAATCCGGCGGCCGCCAGGACGAACGCCGAGGTGCACTGGCTCACGATGCGGGTGTCGGCCGGGATCGAGGCCAGCGCTGTACTCAGCTCTTCGGGCAGCCCCTGACCGGCCAGCAGCTCAGGCGTGGGCTCCTGGGTGGCGATCACGACCGTGTCGGCGGTGCGCAGCATGGTCTCGTCGTGGTCGACCTCGATGCGGAAGCCCTCGCTGGTCCGGATCGGCCGACCGCCCAGCGAGCAGGTCACCACCTCGTACAGCCGCTGACCGGAGCTGTCGACGGCCTCGTTGAAGACCCGTGCGGCGATGCCGAGATCGAAGGGGAGAGCCCCGTCCAGGGCCAGAACAGCCACGCGGTGTGTCATGGCCGGAAGTTTATGCATGGTGGCATTTCTGCCACTCACAGGGGTTGCGCGAGCGCCGCCAGAGTTGCTGCCATGAACAACAACACCCCTTCTATGCGCACCATCACCCAGCAGCGCTTCGGTGCTGCTGACGAGCTCGTCCTCACTACCGTCCCCCGTCCGGTCCCCCTCCCGACCGAGGTCCTCGTCCGCGTCGCCGCAGCCGGCGTGAACCCCGTGGACTGGAAGACCCGCCAGGGCCACGGCATGGCCGGCGTCCTCGGTGAGCCGCCGTTCGTGCTCGGATGGGATGTCGCGGGCGTCGTCGAGGAGGTCGGCTTCGGCGTCACCACGCTGAAGGCCGGTGACCGGGTCTTCGGGATGCCGTGGTTCCCGCGCCAGGCCGGTGGCTACGCCGAGTACGTAACCGCTCCGGCGCGTCAGTTCGCCAAGACCCCCGATGCGGTCAGCGACATCGAAGCCGCCGCAGTGCCGTTGGCCGCGCTGACCGCCTGGCAGGTCGTTGTCGACACCGCTGGTGTCAAGGCCGGCGACCGGGTCCTGATCACTGCGGGCGCCGGGGGCGTGGGCCACTTCGCCGTCCAGTTCGCCAAGTACCTCGGCGCGCACGTCACCGCCACCGCCAGCGCCCGCAACCATGACTGGCTGCGCGAGCTCGGCGCCGACGAGGTCGTCGACTACCACGGTGCCGGCCACCTCTCGCTGATCGAGGACATCGACGTCATCGTCGAGCTGACCGGGCTCGACCAGGTCCGGACCGCCTCGGTGCTGCGCCCCGGCGGTCTGATCGTGGCCGTGCCCTCGGGCCTGTCCGGCGAGCTGGCCGATGCAGCCGCCGCGGGCGGCTTCCGGGCGTCGGCCTACCTCGTCGAGCCCGACGGAGTCGCGCTGACCACCATCGGCGGGCTGATCGCCGACGGCGCCGTCAAGGTCGAGGTAGCCGCGACCTTCCCGCTGGAGCAGGCCGCCGCCGCCCATGAGCTCGGTGAAACCAACCACACCCGCGGCAAGATCGTGCTGGAAGTCGCCTGACGAGGGGACAGTCTGTCTCCCCATGCCGAGGGGAACAGACTGTCCTCGCTGCTGTCACCCACATGAACGCCGGGCCTCCTGCCCCGGCACACGGCCTGCGAGCGCCCCGGCACGGCACTGAACACGATCCCGTTCGCCTTCAGGCCGCGCCGAGGTCAAGGGGCCGGGGAGACAGCCTCCAGGTCGGTGCGGGGTCCAGCCGGGGGTGTGCCGGGCGGGGTCAGTGCAGTTCGCTGAAGCGTTCGGTGGCGCGGGTGCGTCCGGCGACGATGATGGTGTCCTGCGCTTCCACCACGGTCTCCGGGGTGGCGTAGGTGAAGTCTTCGCCGGGGCGTTTGATCGCTACGACCGTGACGCCGTGCCGTGTGCGGACGGCGCTGTTGGCCAGGGGGAGGCCGATGATGTCGGTGGGCGGACTGGTTTTGACCATGGCGAAGTCGTCCTCGAACTCGATGTAGTCGAGCATGCTGCCCCGCACAAGGTGGGCGACGCGCTGGCCCATGTCGTGTTCGGGGTAGACGACGTGGTGGACGCCCAGCTGGGTAAGGATGCGGCCGTGGGCTTCGCTGGTGGCTTTGGCCCATACGTGGTCGATGCCGAAGGAGATGAGCAGGGAGGCGGTGAGGATGCTGGCTTCGAGGTCGGTTCCGATGGCGACGACGGCGCGGTCGAACTCGTGGACTCCGAGCTGGCGAAGGACGGTCTCCTTGGTGGAGTCGGCGCGCACGGTGTGAGTGAGGGAGCTGGAGAGGGACTGGACGACTTCCATGTTCTCGTCGATGCCGAGGACCTCGGTGTCCTCGTCGATGAGTTCCAGTGCCAGCGCGCGTCCGAAGCGGCCCAGCCCGATGACGACCACGGAGCTCTTGGGGCTCGTGCGCTGCTTCCTGGGGGTGGATTTCCTAGCCAATGACGGGTCGCTCCTCGGGAAGGTCGTACAGGCGGACCCGGCTGCGCAGGGCGAGTGCGGAGGCGACGGTGATGGGGCCGAGCCGGCCGAGGAACATCAGCGCGATCAGCAGCAACTGCAAGCCGGAGGGCAGGTCGGCGGTGATGCCGGTGGACAGGCCGACGGTGGCGAAGGCCGATACGACCTCGAACAACGACCGGTCCAGGCTGTGGTCGGAGAAGACCATGAAGGTCACCGTGGTGATGGCGACGGCGCCCACGGAGAGCAGCACCACGGTCAGGGCCTGGCGCTGGAGGTCGCCGTGCAGACGGCGGTTGAAGATGTTGACGGCTCCCTCGCCGCGGATCTCGGCGTAGATGACGAAGAACAGCACGGCGAAGGTGGTGACTTTGATGCCGCCGGCGGTGCCGGCGCTGGCTCCGCCGATGAACATCAGTACGTCTGTGCCCAGCCAGCTCGCCGGAGTCATCTGGGAGGTGTCGATGCTGTTGAAACCGGCGGTGCGCGGCATGACGCCCTGGAAGAATCCCGCGAGCAGCTTTCCCGGTACGTCCAGCGGGCCCAGGGTCGCGGCGTTGGACCATTCGAGTGCGGTGACGAAGACGCTGCCGCCGACCAGGAAGACCGCCGAGGTGCACAGCACGATCTTGGTGTGCAGGGACCAGCCGCGGGGGGTACGGATGCGGCGGCGCAGTTCGAAGAGCACGGGGAAGCCCAGTCCTCCCGCGATGACGGCCATCGCGATGGGCAGGCAGATGTACGGATCGGTGGCGAAGCCCATCAGGCTGTCGGAGTAGAGGGCGAAGCCGGCGTTGTTGAATGCCGAGATGGCGTGGAAGACCCCCAGCCAGAGCGCCCTGGGCCAGGGTTCGTCGTAGCCGGTGGCAAACCTCAGGGCCAGGGCGAGCGCGGTCACCGCCTCCAGCACCAGGCTGACCTTGACCACCCCGACGACCACCACGCGGACGTCCCCGAGCCCCAGCGCCTTTGTCTCCGCGGCTGCCGTCATGCGGGCCTTGAGGCCCATGCGGTGGGAGACCAGCAGAACCAGCAGCGAGGCGAAGGTCATGATGCCGAAGCCGCCCACCTGGATGAGCGCCAGGATGACGGCCTGGCCGAACCCGGTCCAGTACCCGGGGGTGTCGACCACGATGAGGCCGGTCACGCACACACTGGACGTCGAGGTGAACAGGGCCTCCAGCACGCCAGCTCCGCCCGGTCCGGCCTTGGCCGCCGGCAGCATCAGCAGGCCGGTGCCGACCGCGATCGCCGTGGCGAAGCCGGCCACGACCACCTGGGCCGGGTGCCGCAGGCGCGGCCATCGCCGGCTCACCACGACGTTCCTCCGACACGGTCGGTCACCGGCATCGTTCGCACACTCGGGCGGGGCGCGACCGGACGCGTCGCGGGCCCCGGCGCCTCCGTCCCCCGTTCTTCCGCGCCCAGGACGGTCATCGGACGGCGGCCTTGTCGGCGGCGCGCTCCCCGGCAGGCACCGTATTCGGGCTCGCGGCGTCGACCCCTGCGAGTTCCTCGACATCGAAGAGCCGGGCGATGGGCACATCGGTGCTGCTGTGGGCGATGATCGAGAAGGCGATGCAGACGGCGATGAGGGTGTATGCCTCTTCGCCCTGCGGGATTCCGGCCTGCAGTACCAGCAGCCCGTACACGACGGACGCGAAGCCCTTCGGGCCGAACCACGCCGCCACGAGCTTCTCCTTGCGGTCGAAGCGCGTGCCGTACAGGGACAGCAGGAGCGAGGCCGGACGGATCAGGACGATCGCCAGTACCGCGGCCACGTACCCGCCGAAGGAGAGCTGACCGAACAGGTGCGGGGTCAGCAGGGCGCCGAAGACGAGCAGGGCTGCGAACTTGGCCAGCTCGGCCAAGGCTTCGCCGAGGGGTTCGAACGCCTCCTTCGCCTCCGTCGAGCGCGCGGCGAGGACCGCGCCGGCGGAGAAGGCGGCCAGGTAGGGGTTGGCGTGGGTGAGGTGGCAGGTCGCGTAGAGGATCACGCCGACGGCGAGGGGCAGCAGCGGCTGAAGCTTCGGTTCGGCCCCCAGCAGCCGGAACCTGACGAGGGCGACAACGGCCAGAGGCAGCACGATGCCCAGGGCGAGACCGGTCACCAGCTCCAGTGAGATCTTGCCGAGATCGGCCTCGGCATGGCCGGAGGTGGGTCCCGCAGCCGCGATGAAGATGAGCACGACCGGCAGCGCCAGCCCGTCGTTGATGCCGCTCTCCACGTTCAGCAGCTGGCGCAGCTTGGCGGGGACCTCCCTGCGGCTGACGATGGCCGAGGCGAACACCGGGTCGGTGGGGGCGAGCACCGCTCCGACGAGGAACGAGGTCGTCCAGTCCAGGCCGACGAGGTAGTGCGTGATCAGGGCCATGCCGGCGAAGGCCAGCGGCATGCCCAGCCCCAGTGCGCGTGCCGGGCTCTTCCAGTTGGCTCGCAGCTTGGGAAAGGAGACGTGCATGCCGTCGGTGAACAGCACCGCGAAGAGAGCGAGGTCGGCCGTCACTGAAACGATTCCGCTGTCCGGGGTTATGTGGATCAGCCCGAGGAAGCCGTCACTCACCAGCGCGCCACCGGCGAGAAACAGAAAGGAGGTCGAAAGAACCGTGCGTGCGGCAAGACCGGACAAGAGCACTGCGATCAGCAGCGCAACACCGAATACGGCGATCAGAACCATGGGAGTAAACCTCGATCGGGACAGACCTCTGGCAGGAATCGCCGACCAGGCTTCCCGGCACACCGCGGGGAACTTTACACGTTCCCTACTTCGCGGCGGCAGATCCACAGGGCTCAGTCACGAACTCGGGAGGGGGTCAGGCGGCGAAGCCGATGTTGGTGACGTACTCGTACTGGCCCCACTGCGAGCCGAGGTCGGTGATCTGGTCGCTCCAGACGTCGTCGAGGGCGCGGTCGTCGCCGGTGGACCAGGCGTCGACGAGGGCTTCCCAGTGGCGGATGTTGAGGGTGCGGAACTCCACGACGCGTTGGCGGGGCGGGGTCACGCCGGACTGGTTGAGGGGCATCGCGCGTCGGCTCGACGGGTGGGAGCTTCCGGAGCCCGTCGTGATCGGCGACAACGTGTGGCTCGGCGGGTCGGTCACCATCACCCCTGGCGTGACGATCGGTGACAACAGCATCGTCGGCGCCGGTTCGGTCGTCACGAGAGACATCCCCTCCGGCGTCGTCGCCGTGGGCAACCCGTGTCAGCCCATCAGGGCCATCAAGGGGTAGCGGGGCTGGGCCTCGGGCGCACCGTTGCCCGTACCTGCACGCCGGGGGCTCAGGGTTGTGCAGGACCGCTTTCGGAACGTCTGGGACACAGCGCTTCTGTCTCGCGATCTCGTTGAGGCGAAGTTCGGCATACCGATGGGTTCAGCCGACCCCGTCGCGCAGCAGGTCCCGCAGCTTCAGCGCTGCCGGCAGCGGGGTGGCTGGTAGGGCCGCGTGGAGGGTGCGGTGCAGGGCGGGGTCGTCGAGGCGGCACAGGACGACTTCGTCGGGGACGGCCCAGGCGGCCAGGGAAGGGACCAGCGCCACGCCGAGTCCGGCGGCGACGTAGCCGAACTTGCCGGTCCACTCCGCGATCCGGATGACCTTCTTGGGGGCGAAGCCGGCCCGGGCACAGGCGTCGGCGAGCATCGTCGGGCGGTTACCGTAGGCACTCTGCACCCAGGGCTCGTCGCGTAGCTCCCGCAGGCCGACCGTCTTGGCTCCGGCCAGACGGTGCGCGCGCGGGAGGGCCACGAGCAGTTCGTCCTTGCACAGCTCGGTCGTGATGACACCGTCGGCCGAGGGCAGCCCGGACGGGTAGTCGCTGACGACGGCGAGGTCCAGCGCCCCGTCCGTGAGGCGCCGCATCAACGTGTCGGTCGAGCCCTCGATCGCGACGACCTCGACATCCGGCCTGGCCTCCTGGAGGGCACGCAGGGCGGTGGGCACCAACTGGATGTTGGCGGTGGCGAACGCGCCCACGTGCAGCAGTCCGCCGTGGCCCGCATGCAGCACAGCCAGTTCCCGCTGCGCCCGCGCCAGCCGGTCGAGCACCTCGACGGCATGCCGGTGCAGCGCCCGCCCGGCGGGGTTGAGCCGTACGCCCCTCGGCAGCCGTTCGAACAGGGGGCCGCCCGCCCGCTGTTCCAGCGCGGCGATCCGCCGGGACACTGCGGACTGCGTGTAGTTGAGCCGGATGGCGGCATGCGTGAACGAACCGGTCTCGGCCACTGTCACGAGCAGCCGCAGCGCATCGATCTCGTACACGTTCCTCCCGCCGCCAAGACCCCCCTCGGGCCCACGGCCATCATGTCCGAAGACATGCGTACGGCGCATGGCTCCTATGCAATCCCGTCGCTGGTGACATGCCTTGATCGGCCCTAACGTCGTTCACGCGGCGGCGCACCGGAAGGGCAGGGCGTCGCTGTCCCAATCCCCCCTGAGGTGCGAGGAGGCGGTGTGTTGTCGCGACGGGGAGTTGAACAGGTGTGGGGCCGGTGAGCACGGGGTCCGTGCTCAGCCTGCCGGTGATGCTGGCCGATCTGGAGGAGCTCGTCACCTGTGAGTCCTTCTCGGCCGACCAGGCGGCGATGACGCGCAGCGCCGAGGTGGTCGGCGCCCTCGGCACGAGGCTGCTGAGGGTCGAGCCGGAGAGGATCGTCATCGACGGGGTGACCCATCTGCGATGGGCTTTCGGCACTCCGCGTGTGCTGCTGCTGGGCCACCACGACACGGTCTGGCCCATCGGCTCGCTCCGGACCCATCCCTGGTCGGTGGCTGACGGCATCGCAAGGGGCCCCGGCGTCCTGGACATGAAGGCCGGTCTGGTGCAGATGTTCCACGCCCTGGCCTCGCTGCGGTCCTTGGACGGGGTGTGCGTGCTGGTCACCGGGGACGAGGAGGTCGGCTCACCGACCTCGCGGAAGCTGATCGAGGAGGCGGCGCGGACGTGTGCGGCCGCCCTCGTGCTGGAGGCGGCCGCGGACGGGGAGGGCGCGCTCAAGACCGCCCGCAAGGGAACCTCGCGGTACGAGGTCGTGGTCCACGGCCAGGCCGCGCACGCCGGTCAGGAACCGCACCGAGGGGTCAACGCCGCCGTCGAGGCCGCCCACCAGGTACTCGTTGTCGCCGGCGTCGGGGCTGCGATGGGCGCCGTCGGGGCCGCCCATCCCGTCCTGGGCGTCTCCACCGTCACACCGACTCTGCTGTCGGCCGGCAGCACGCGCAACACGGTGCCCGCCCAGGCGCGAGTGGCAGTGGACGTACGCGTTCCCACCGTGAACGCGCAGGAGTGGATCGACCAGCTCATGCACGGACTCACCGCCCGCACGCCCGGCGCCAGGCTGGAGATCCTGGGCGGCGCGCAACGGCCGCCCATGGAACCGGCAGCCTCCGCCGACCTGTTCGCCCTCGCGTCCCGCATCGCCGCCGAACTCGGCCAGGAGCCCCTGCGGGCGGCCGCAGTCGGCGGCGCCTCGGACGGCAACTACACGGCAGCGGTGGGCTGTCCGACTTTGGACGGCCTGGGCGCGGTCGGCGGCGGCGCCCACGCGGACACCGAGCACGTCGAGGTCGCGCGGATGATCCCCCGCGCCCGGCTGCTCGCTCAACTCGTCGCGAAGACGCGACGACGGCCCGACCGTCACCGGAAAGACTCCGCGTGAGAGGCGACAGGAACTCCCCTCGACCGCAGTGCATCCGATGCGTCATTCATTCCTCAGGAGGCGATCGATCTTGCGACAGGACGTGAACGGGCTCGGCCTCGGCCGGCTGCACGGCAGTTATGCCGTCGCGGGAGTAGGAGGCGCTCTCCTGCAGATGGCGCGGCGGGGCCTCGTGGCACTGGCGGTCGTCGTAATCGTCATGCTGTTCGTCAGAAAACCGCCGTCGGCGTTCATCAAGGGTGCCGTCACGGTCGCCACGGTGCTCGCCATATACGGCCTCATGCTGGCATGGAGGCGCGCAACGGCCCGGTTCGGGATCAAGAGGTGCTACGTCCTCACGGACGGCCTGGTCGTCACCAACCTGTTCGGCGGTGTGCGGGATGCGGTGAGATGGAGCAGCATGGCCGGGCTGAACCAGACGGCCACCTTGTCGGTCTGGCTGACCTTTCACAGGTTCGAGATCGCTCGGCACGGTTCCGCGCCCCTGGCGTTCCTGGCCCTGGGGCGTAACCCAGCTCTGGCAACGGCTCTGTTGAGCCAGGCGAGAAGGAACGGCCTTCACCCCTGAGCCGCCGTAAAGCCGCGATAACGGCCCCGCGTGCTGGTCAGTGGCCGATGGTGTCCAGTTCGACCACGTCGTCACGGGAGAGGGAGAGCCCGGCACCGGCGATGTTCTCGCGCAGGTGCGCGGCCGAGGAGGTGCCGGGAATGAGGAGGATGTTCGGCGAGCGCTGCATCAGCCAGGCCAGTGCGACGGACATGGGCGTCGCTCGCAGCCGGTCCGCGACCCGGGAGAGGGCCTCGGACTGCAGCGGCGTGAAGCCTCCCAGGGGAAAGAACGGCACGTAGGCGATGTTCTCGGCGGCGAGGTGGTCCACCAGGGCGTCATCGTGGCGGTGGGCGAGGTTGTACATGTTCTGCACGCACACGACCGGGGCGATGCCTCGTGCCTCCTCGACCTGTTCGGCGGTGACGTTGCTGACGCCGAGGTGGCGGATGAGTCCTTCTTGCTGAAGGCCGGCGAGCGTCTCGAACGCTTCGGTGATCGAGCCGGGCCGGGGCCCCTGAGCGTCACCCATGCGCATGTTGACCAGGTCGAGCCTCTCGACTCCGAGGGAGCGGAGGTTGTCCTGGACCTGTTGGCGCAGATCTTCGGGGCGCCGGGCCGTGGGCCAGCCGCCCTGAGCGTCGCGGGTCGCTCCCACCTTCGTGGCGATCAACAGCGATGTCGGGTAGGGGTGGAGCGCTTCCCGGATCAGTTCGTTCGTGATGCGCGGTCCGTAGGCGTCGCTGGTGTCGATGTGGGTGATCCCGAGGCCGACCGCCTCGCGCAGTACCGCCAGGGCTCCGGCGCGGTCGGCGGGCGGGCCCATCACCCACGGACCGGCGAGCTGCATCGCACCGTACCCGAACCGGGTTACCGGCACGTCGCCCAGCATCCAGGTGCCGCCGGGAAGGGCTTCGAAGGGCGTGTTCATCGTGGTGCCTTTCACCTCATACCAGGGATGGTGTTTCCGTCCCCCGTGCACCATTCTTGGAGAGGAACTTCCCGTTGGGAAGTAGGCACTTCTAAGTGCGTAACACCCCAAAGTGAGAGGTGAGCTCCCGGTGGCGACGACGAAAGCCGACGGAAATGCCCAGGCCAAGGCCGAGTACAACGCGTTCCTGGCGGTATGCCCCAGCCGTCAGCTCCTCGACCGGATCTCGAACAAATGGGTCGTCCTGATCCTGTGCGCACTGGGCGGCGACACCCCCGAACCCCTCGGTGCGCCGCACACCCCGAAGGCGATGCGCTACTCCGAACTGGCCCGGCTGCTGACCGGCGTCAGCCAGAAGATGCTGACCCAGACCCTTCGGGCCCTCGAACGCGACGGCCTGCTCACCCGCACCGTGACACCCACCGTCCCCGTCACCGTCACCTACGAACTGACCGACCTCGGCCACTCCCTCCACCACCTGACACGCGACCTCAGGCAGTGGGCCCAGACCCACATGGACGCCGTCCTCACCCACCGCGAAAGCCACGACGCACAAACCTCCTGACCAGCCGCAGGCATAGCCGAGCATCGACTGCGAACGGGAGGGACTCAAAGCCGCCGAACCACGCTGACCCGCGCGTTCTCACCTCTCATCCCGCACTGGCGAAGTCGTACGGCGTATCCAAGCCGAGCCAGGCTTCGAAGGGTTCCTGCGCCCGCTCACCGCCGAGAAGGCGCGTGCCCCTCGCAGCCGAAGGCCCCGTAGTGGTCCTGCCACGCGGCCCGCCGGCCTCGGCGTCGTATCCGGCCGGCCCCACCTGGAGTCACTGACCACCGGCTACGCAGCTCCCCAGCTCGGTGTGGTCAAAACAGAACGGCGGCTTGGGAGGGCGCCGGCGTGTCGGGGCTCTCGACGTCGATTTCTAGCTGCAACCCAGAGGTCGGCCAGTCCACGATGGTCAGCGATGCGGCGCAGGACACGAGGGCCCCGTTCTCGTCGCGGCGATTGCCGGGGGCGTCATGCCGCCACAGGCGGCCCTTGGTCAGTCGGCCGGCTACCGGGCCGACCGCGATATCGCGGCCGCACTCCGGGCACTCGACGCGGGGCAGTTTCATCACCTGCCCAGTGTCGCCGAAACGGCCGAAGTACGTCCGGAGACTTCTTGGTTGTGGCGGCGTGACGGATACGGAGGGCTCCTCGTTCACCGCCGAGCCCGTCCGGCCCGGTCTGATCCGGCGTCGGGCCGTCCGAAGGAGGCGGCTGGCGCTCAGGGCAGGATTCCAGTGCCCCGGCCGGCCGCGACTCACCCAGGCTGATCATGTTGCTGAGGTGCGGCGCAGCGCGTAGACGGCAGCGCCGATCGCGAGGACGGCGGCTCCACCGAGGACGGAGGCCGCTGGGAGGGCGAAGGCCAGGACGAGGCAGCCGGCCAGACCGAGGACGGGGATGATGCGGGGCGGGCGTCCCTCGGCCGGCGTCAGGGTCCAGGCGGAGGCATTGGCGATGGCGTAGTAGACCAGGACGCCGAAGGAGGAAAAGCCGATGGCCCCGCGCACGTCCGCGGTCGCGGCCACTGCGGCGGCGACGACACCGACGAGCAGCTCGGCCCGGTGCGGGACCTTGAACTTCGGGTGCACGGCCGCCAGGGAGTGGGGCAGGTGGCGGTCGCGCGCCATGGCCAGCGTGGTACGCGAGACACCGAGGATCAGTGCCAGCAGCGAGCCCAGGGCTGCCACCGCCGCACCGGCGCGTACGACCGGGACGAGCCAGTCCTCGCCCGCCGCACGGGCGGCGTCTGCGAGCGGGGCCCCGGCTGCTGCCAGGTCTGCCGGGCTGAGGACCGACAGGACGCAGACGGCGACGGCGGTGTACACGACGAGGGTGATGCCCAGCGCGACAGGGATGGCGCGGGGGATGGTACGGGCCGGATTGCGGACCTCCTCGCCGAGGGTGGCGATGCGGGCGTAGCCGGCGAACGCGAAGAACAGCAGCCCGGCCGCCTGGAGTACACCGCCGAACGTTGCGTCCGAACCCACCTCCAGCCGACCGGTATCCGCCGCGCTGGAGGTGAGGGAGGCGACCACGACGACCGCGAGCACGGCCAGGACGAGTGCCACGATGGCACGGGTCACCAGAGCGGACTTCTGTACCCCGGCGTAGTTCACTGCCGTCAGCGCTACCACCGCCGCGACGGCGATCGCATGCTCGTGACCTGGCCAGACATAGGAGCCGACGGTCAGGGCCATCGCCGCGCAGGAGGCTGTCTTGCCCACGACGAAGGCCCAGCCGGCCAGGTAGCCCCAGAACTCGCCAAGGCGTTCGCGCCCGTACACGTAGGTTCCGCCGGAGGCCGGGTAGCGGGCGGCGAGCCGCGCCGAGGAAGTCGCATTGCAGTACGCGACGACGGCTGCGAACGCGAGACCGATCAGCAGGCCGGAACCGGCCGCGCGGGCGGCCGGAGCCAGGGAGGCGAAGACCCCGGCGCCGATCATCGAGCCCAGGCCGATCAGCACCGCGTCCGGCCCCCCGAGGCGCCGCTGGAGTTCGTCCGGCACCCCGGGCACGGGCGAGGGCATGCTGCTCACTTCGTCACTCCTTGACGGCCATGGCCGCAGGGGCTCGTGGCCTGCGGTCCGCGCAGACAGTAGAGGATCGACCTGAACACACCATGACCAGGTGGCGGGCGCCTCCCGGTCCGAGTCCATGTCTCGCCTCAGAGCCTGGAGCACGCACCCGGTCAGCGGCCGCATCCGACGCGTTCCGTGGACAACGCCAAGTCATCCAGGCGCAGGTCGTAGGAGTCCGGTGTGGGATTGCCCTGGTAGAGCTGCCATCCGATGCGAACGGTGTCGAAGGCGGGAAGGACGAAGTCCACCGGATTGCCTCCGTGCCGGGTGGTGGTGACGGTCATGTCGGGCTGGGGCTCGCCGTCGATCCATACCGCCACACGGTTGTCCGAGGCGTCCACCTCCCATTCCAGGCACGTCCACTTCCCCGGTTCGGCCGGGGCGGAGTCGCGCCAGTCGGTCCAGTCGCCCGTGGGGCCGCCGTCCGAGCCGATGCCCCACAGCTGCACCCCGTTGCCGACGGTCGGTACGTACTGGCCGCCGATCGGTCGGACCACGCTGCCGTCGCCCTGGCCGGTGGCCTCCACCAGGGTGAAGTGGGCCCAGTCCGGAGCGGTGGGGAAGGCGTCGACCTTCACCCGCATCCGGCCGAAGAAGCTGTTGTCCGGGGCCGAGACCTCGTCCACCTCCAGGAACGCGTACCCGTTGCCCTCGGTGCGCACCCGGAGTACTTGGTCCGCGCCGCGCTTCCCGCCGTGTCCGCGACCCCGCTCGCGTTCGACGGCCAGTGTGCCGTTGTGGGTGTCCACACCCCAGCGCATGCTGGTGCCCGCGCCCCGCGGCAGCTCATCGAAGTCCTCGCAGAACAGTAACGCCGGGTCGGGGGCACAGCCGTCGACGGGTCGGCCGCCGTGGCGGTCGTGGGCCGGAGCCGGAGCGCCGCCGGTGGCGGCCACCACCGTGGCGCCGGCCAGGGCGATGGTGACAAGAAGTCGGGGCAACCGTCGGGAGAGGAGGGGATAACGCATACGCAGTTCTCCAATCGGGTGAGGCCGAAGGAACGTATGGGAGCGCTCCCATATTCGTCCGGCACCCTACGGCAACTGCTGCACCCGCACCAGAAGATGGCCGGTAGCGCGCCGACATTGCCCGAGACGACCAGGGTGGCGTTGCCTTCGAGGCTTCACGACTGGCCTGGACCGGGTGGCCGTACGGCTGGAGAGCCTCGACTTCTACGTGCCTGCCCCCGGCGCCGGCCACCCCAGCCACCAGATGAAGAGGCCGCTCAGCAGAACGAGCAGGAAGAGTACGGCGTTGGTACGGCGATAGGCGACCAAGAGCGCGACGAACTCGCGGATCATGGCGCTCGGCCAGAAGTACGCGGCTGTCGGGGCGCCGATCACGTTTCCCCGGATGCCGGTGCGGCGAGCGGTAACCGCGGCGCGGAAGACATGGTAGTTGTTCGTGACGATCACGCACCGGTAGGTCGGATTCGCCCGTTCCATCAGCGCTTTGCTGAACGTCAGGTTCTCGTCCGTGGTCGTCGACCGGTCCTCGCGTTCTATCAGGTCGGCGGGGAAGCCCTGGGCGACCAGGTATTCGGCCATCGCGTGGGACTCCGGCAGCTTCTCGTCGGGGCCCTGGCCCCCCGAGGTAATCAGGACCGGGCGCCGCCCTTTCCGCGACAGCCTGGTGTGTTCCTTTCGGGCCCGGTCCAGGCGGCTGGCCAGCAGCGGGGACACGGTGGTGCCCCCGATCAGGCCCGAGCCGAGGACGACCACGAAGTCCGCCCGACGCCGGATGCGCACATGTGCGTACAGGGCCCCATAGACGAGGAAACAGAGGAACAGGAAGGCGACGTACCCGGCGAGCGCCACGGCCGTCGCCGCCATCACCAGGAGCGTGTGCGTATGCAGCACCAGCGCGGTGATCAGCAGTGCGAGCAGGGCCACCAGGGCGATGCCCGCTGCCAGGGACAGCAGATTCGCCGAACTCCTTCCCTCCTTGCGCACCATGGTGATCCCGTTGGCGATGAGGAAACACGCCAGGGTGACGACACCCACGCCCGCGAGGGTCAGCAGGGCGACGGCCAGGTCGCGCCCCAACTGGGCTCGCTCGGCCGCCACATGCAGGAGAAGTGCGATGGCCGCGAAGACGGTGGACAGGCCCAGCAGGACTGCGTTGCTCACTCGGCGGCGGTCTTGCACCACACCAACACAGAACAGGAGCAAGCAGACGAACGACGGGACGAAGGCCACCATGCGCCGATCCTACGATGCGCGGCACGATCCCGAGGTGGCGCGGCTGCCGGGTCTGCCCGGCGACACATAACCGCCCTGCCACACAAGGAAGTTGCTTTCTTCTCGAGGCGGCCAGGAAGAGAAGGGAACGGAGCGCTCGTTCACGTCGGAACCGGACCAGCCTGACCCGGAAATTCACGCAGCGAATTTCTGCGGCCCGGATTGCGGAGCAACTCGGGCCGTGGCCAACGCGGAGAGTCGCCGACCGGCAGTGCGGAGCGTTGCAGTTTGTCCGCCGCCGTGAAGTGAAGGCCATCCTGAAGAGCCTACTGATACAGGCCCTGACCCCAGCACCGGTGGCACTTCGGACAGCGAAGGCGGTGGAACTACGTTATTTTGAATTCTTCGAAGCGAGGGATTCAAGCCAGGATCACGGTACAGGAGGATCTCACTCTCACTTCCGCCGCTCATTTGCTCGCGGATAAACTAATCGCAAGAGCTGGATAGTGGATAAGGTGTTTGGTGGTGGAATATCCGTCTATATACACCTAGCCAACCGGGCGATAATATGGCACGAGAACCTTCTTCTACCCTAATTAATCGGAGAAATTCATGGTCAACTCCCACAGTCTCCGGCGACTCGCGCTCTCGGTTCTCTCCGTGCTCATGTTCGTGGTGGCAACTTCCGCATGCGGCACCTCGTCCCATCTGGATGAAGTAAGTGATGTAACGCAAGCCGATCTCGTTGGCACGTGGAGAGGGGCAGACGAGTCGCTCCTCATTCTGAAGGGTGGTGAGAGATTCGAGGCACGCTCATTGAAGACCTCATACACGGCTGGAGCGGGCGTGCACGTCGAGTCCAAAGAAGTTGTCAGCGGGACGGGTAAGTGGGCGTTTGGCCACTACACCAAGGACTGGGTGATTAACCTGTGGTTCGAGTCGAGTGGAAGCGCCACCTTGTTCATTGCATCAGCCGACGGAGAGAAGGTGATTTGGGCTTGGGTGGGCGATGGCGATTCTTTCATCCTGAAGAAACGAGGAGCTCAGGCCCGAATCTGAGACAGCTCAGCGTTGCTGACAATTCCAACTGTTCGAGCCGATGAAGCCTCTCGAGGCCATCCAGCGGCTGAATGACCGTACGGGCGTAGGGCGGGCAGGCACTCAGATTTCAGTTGGACGCAGCAGTCGTTCTCTACGCGTCTCCGGTCCAACCCTGGACCGGAGACGCGTAGCCAGGGGCGATTGTGCCTACTACGGCGACGAAAACCCCGAGAGAAAGCCCTCAGCGGCGATTTGGGTGGCGAGGGCGGGGTGCTGCCAGGCCGAGTAGCCCGTGGCCACTCCGATGAAACCTAGAACAGCGTGGGCTGAGTGCGATCAGCGCACGGAGCCGAAGGCCGAGGTCTTCTATCTGGGTAGCGGACCTCCGCGGGGTCGGGTATGAGTCCCGGCGTGGCGGCGGGTGCGGCGCTGGTCATCGCTCTCCTGATGTGTGATCTCGGCGGCCGGGCGTGGTGTCGTACGGATTCCGTGCGCTGAGCCGTACGGGATCCTGCGGCGTCAGGCCGGTGGCCTACCTGCTGGGGCGGTGACGTCCCGGGCGGTGTCGTTCACGTCGGCGGGTGCCGCAAGGACGGCGCGTGCCGCGCGTTCGCCGGTGGCGAGGGCGCCTTCGATGTGTCCGGCATGGTCGGTGGCCGTCTCGGTCGACGCCCAGTGCAGGCTGCCGTCGAGGGCCGGGCGCTGGTAGAGGCGGTGGCCGAAGAGCGAGTAGTCGGCGAGGCGCTGCACGGTGGATGGGGCGGTCCACTGTTCGGTGCTCCAGTCCTGCACGTGCAGGGCCACCGGGGATCCGGCCGCCGGGCCGAAGAGCCGGGTGAGCTGGGCGGTGACGGCCTGCTCGAAGCCGGGCCGGACGGTGCGGGCGTGCGCGAAGCCGAAGAGCGCGGCGGGTTCGCCGCCGGGCCCGGACATGTCGTGGATCTCCTGGAGCGGGCCGGTCCTGCTGAACGCCGCCCCCGCCAAACCCTCCTGGCGCCAGAACGCGGCCGGGTAGTGGGCGACGACCTTGACGACAGCGCCCATCCACACCGGGGTGGCCCGGGCCAGGCGCACGAGGTCGTCGGGGAGGGCGTGGTCGAAGTCGATGCGCTCCAGGGCCAGGGCCGGGGGAACGGCCAGAACGACGTGCCTGGCATGGAGGGTGCCGGCCGGGGTGAGCACGTCGAGGCCGCCTTGGCCGGTCGTGTGGATGGCGGTGACAGGTGTGTCCAGCCGAAGAGAGCCGGCGGGCAGCGCGGCGGTGAGGACGGCGGCGATGCTCTGCGCGCCGGCGGCGAAACGGCGGGAGGGGGCATCGATCAGATTGCCGGTGAGGCGGCGGATGCCGGTCGTCTCCTGAAGCATCGTGTCGCCGGCAAGGTGCTGCTCGAAGGTGGCGATGCCGCTGCGGACGGCCAGGGCCTGTACGCGTTCCTCGCCGCCCCAGAACCAGGTGGCTCCCAGATCGAGCGCCTGCCCCGGGTGCTCGACGGGGGTGGAGAGCAGGCGTCCGCCGACGCGGTCGCGGGCCTCCAGGACGACGACGTCGCGGTCGGCGGCGTGCAGGGCGGTGGCTGCGGCGAGTCCGGAGGCGCCGGCGCCGATCACGATGACGTCGTGGCTTTCCCAGTGGGACATGTGTGGCTCCAATCTGAGCAGGCTTAACCCCCGCTGTCGTCGGTGGTGCGGCATCGGGCTGAGGGGAGGGCAGGGTGCCGACCGCCGCGCGGCTGAGGCGCGCGGCGGGACGAGGGGTCTGGCTACTCGCTGCTGACGACGGCGGTGTCCAGGACGAGGCGGAAGCGGGGAGCTGCTGAGCGCAGCCGGGTGACGGCGTCGTCGGCCTTGTCCAGTGGCATCCGTTCGATCATCGGGCGCACGCCCGTGGTGACGGCGAAGGCCATGGCTTCTTCCGTCTCGCGCGGGCTACCGGTGAGGTGCCCGGTGAGGGTGTGGCCGTTCATGACGAGCCGGGCCGCCGGAACGGTCACGGAGCCGGCGTCGACGCCGACGAGGGTGAGCTGCCCGTGCACGGCCAGGCCGGTGAGCAGCTCGTCGACGGGGGCGGTGGAGGAGGCTGTGTAGAGGATGAGGTCGGCTCCGTCGAGCTCCTTCAGGGCGGCTCCGGGCATCTGGGTGTCGCTGTCGATGTAGTGGCAGGCGCCGAGCTCACGGGCGAGGTGTTCGCGGTCTCGGCCGCGGGCGATGGCGATGGTCTCGTAGCCGAGCTTCGCGGCGAACTGGACGGCGAGGTGGCCCAGGCCGCCGATCCCGAAGACGGCGACCCGTCCTCCGGCGCGAATGCCGGCCTTGCGGATCGCGTTGAAGGTCGTCACCCCGGCGCAGCCGAAGGGGGCGGCATGGAAGAGGTCGAGGCCGTCGGGGATGCGGGCGAGCGCGCCGGCCGGGACGGTGATGCTCTGCGCCCAGCCGCCCGGATAGGACAGGCCGGGGATCTTGCGTTCGGCGCAGTGGACGACGTCGCCCGTGCGGCAGTGCGCGCAGTGGTCGCAGCTGCCGCCGAACCAGCCTACGGCCACCCGGTCGCCGGCCGCCCAGCCCTCGACCCGGTCACCGGTCTCGGCGATGACACCGGCGACCTCGTGGCCGGGGGTGACGGGCAGGGCGGTGTCCTTGCCGGTGGCGGCGGCCGTTGCGATGTCGGCATTGCACACGCCGCTCGCCACCACCGAGACGCGGACCCACCCGGCGGGAGGCGAGACCGTCTCGGCCACCACGGGGTGCAGGGGTCCGCAGGGCTCGGTCACGACCATGGTCACGGCGCTGTCCGACATGGTGCCTTCCGTTCCGAACGACGATGCTCATAGCTGCTGTTTATGCTGAATGAGAAGGAGTCCCACCGTAGGCAGAGGAATTGGCGCCCGGTAGGGGACATCAGTGAATGGAGCGATAAGCCGTGGCTATGGCGACAGACCGCCTGAATCTTGAAGGGCTCCGCTATGCGCAGGCGGTGGCGGAGACCAAGTCGTTCAGTGCCGCCGCACGCGCGTACGGGGTCACGCAGCCCGCGCTGTCGAACGGAATCGCCAAGCTGGAGGAACGCCTGGGCGGCAAGCTGTTCGAGCGGTCGCCGCGCGGGGTGACGCAGACCGCGTTCGGCATCCGGATCCTGCCGCTGATCGAGCGCGCCCTGACAGCGCTCGATGCCGTCGGAGCGGAGGCCCGACGCCTGAACGAATCCGGTGAGCAGAAGATCCGCATGGGGCTCTCACCGCTGATCGGCTCGCACCTGGTCGCCAGGGCGTTCAGCATGGTCCAGGGCCTTCCCGCGCCCCGGGACCTCGTGCTGCGCGAGGCGAACATGCAGGAGCTGCGGGAATGCCTGCTGGCCGGCCAGCTCGACATCATCCTGATCCCGGCCGTTGCCGCGATGCCCCGCTTCGAACACCGGGTCATCGACGTCGAGCCGATCGTCGTCGTCACTCCCGACGCGACGGAGGCGACCCCCATCGAACTCACGGAGGCCGGCAAGGAGCAGTTCATCCTCGTCCCCGACACCTGCGGCCTGACCACCTTCACCACGCAGCTCTTCCAGGCGCACGAGATGCCCCTGAACACCTATCCGGGTGAGGCCGCCAGCTATCGGGTCCTGGAGGACTGGACGAAGCTCGGCCTGGGTTCGGCGCTGGTTCCCCGCTCCAAGCTCACCTCGCCCGACGTCTGCCACCGCCCCCTGCACGACGAGGGCCGCGAGGTGCAGATCTCCTTCGAAGCGGTCTGGAGCGCCGACTCCCCGCTCGCCCCGGACCTGCTCCGCCTCGCCGACAGCCTGGCGGTCGCCCGCCACTAGGGCCATACGCACTGCTTATATCTTGATTCAGTGTGGTCCCCTACCGGACCTTGCTGGGAATGCCTAACGTTGCAGGCACGTTGCGGGACTCACCGCTCCGTCCCCTCCCTGTCGATCGAGTGAGGCATAACCATGGCGTATCTTCAGATCACCTTGCAGGTGGACCCGGCCCACCGTGCCGCAGCCGCGGGCGTGTACGAGAAGTACAAGCAGCCGTTCCTCGACACCGTCCCCGGCGCCCTCAGCAAGGAGCTCCTCGTCCGCGACGAGGACGTCCAGGTCCTCCACGGCTTCCGGGCCACCGGCGACGCCGAGGCGTACCTGGCCAGCGAGCTGTTCACCCGTGACGTCGTCGGCGGCCTCTCCCCGCTGCTGAAGGCCGACCCCGACGTGCGCGTCTACGACACCGTCTGAGGCCCGGTCGTGCACGAGCTCACCGCGCTGCTACGCGCATACGACCGCGCCCGCGCCTACACCGACGACCTGTGGAAGGACCTCACCCCGGACGAGGTGACCTGGCGCCCGCACGAGGACTCCAGCGCGATTGGCTGGCACCTCGGTCACCAGGCCCACGTCGCCCACTTCATGATCCGCAACCTCACCGCGGCCGAGCCCAGCACCGACCCGGAACTCGACGGACTCATGGACTCGGCGAACCCGGAGAAGTTCCGCGGCGCGCTGCCCACCGTCGAACGGCTCACAGCGTTCCGCGACACCGTCGCCGAACGTGTCCACGCCCGCATCGGCGACATCGCCGCCGGCCGGGTCGGCGCCCCGACCCAGCTGACCATCGTCGCCAACCACCTGCTGCTCGCGCTGATCAACCACGAGTACCAGCACGACCAGTGGATCAGCGAGGTCCGTGCCGACAACCTCGGCCACGTACTGCCGCCCGACCCGGAGTCGGACTGGCTCAGCCGCGTCGACGGCTACCTCGTCTGCAACCCCTACGCCTGACCACCTGCCGCCTTCGCCCAGGCGAAGCCGGCAGCAATGCACCACCGGCGACGCCCCGATCCTCGTCGTGGGCCGGTGCATCATCGAGGAGCACAACGTGAGTGACGTGCGAGCCACTCCCCTGGCAGGACCACAGTCTCCCCGCTCCCCCGCCCCCACTCCTCGCGGGTCGACCTGTCGTTGGAATACGGCGAACTGATCATGCTGCACGTGGCCGTGCTCACCCATGCCGACTTCGAGTGGGCGTCCACTATCCGGCGTACCTGCAGGCAGGCGGTACGGAAGACGAGTGCGAAGCCCTCAAGAGGGATGCCGCGGACAGCGGCCTCTTCAACGAAGAAGAGCGCGCCCTGCTTGCCGTGACCGATCAGTCCACCCCGACAGGTCGAGGTCGATGCCGACGTCATCGAAGAGGTCAAGCGCCTGTTCGGTGAAGCCCAGACAGTCGAAGCGGTCGCCACCGTCGCGGCCTGCGACATGGTCTCGCGCTTCCTCGTGGCACTGGCCATCTGAGTCTCCCGTACCTGGGAGACCTTGAGCCGACCGAGCACCGCGGCTACCGAGCCTGCCCCTTGACCACCCTCCCCCCTTCACGACACCACCTGAATCAGGAGCACCACATGTCCAGCACCACCCTCGACTTCACCGGCCAGAAGGTCATCGTCATCGGCGGCACCAGCGGCATGGGGCAGGCCGTCGCGGCCCACGTCCTCGACGCCGGCGGCACCGCCGTCGTCACCGGCCGCACCCAGTCCAGCGCCGACCAGGCAGCCACCGCTCTGTCCTCCCACGGCACGGTTGTCGGCCTGGCCGCCGACCTCACCGACCCCGCAGCCGTCGACCGCCTGCGCACCACCCTCACCGAGGAGCACGCCGACGCCACCCTGCTGGTCAACGCCGCCGGCGTCTTCGCCCCCAAGCCCTTCCTGGAACACACGGCCGCAGACTACGACCGATACCAGGGCCTCAACCGAGCCTTCTTCTTCCTCACCCAGACCGTCGCGGCCAACATGATCGAGCGCAGCGCGAGGGGCGCCATCGTCAACATCGGCTCCATGTGGGCCCACCAGGCCATCGCCGCCACCCCCTCCTCGGCCTACTCGATGGCCAAGGCCGCACTGCACTCCCTGACCCAGCACCTCGCGATGGAGCTCGCCCCGCACGGCATCCGCGCCAACGCCGTCGCCCCCGCCGTCGTGCGCACCCCGATCTACGAGGAGTTCATCCCCAAGGCGGAGATGGACTCCACCATGAACGGCTTCGACTCCTTCCACCCGATCGGCCGCACCGGCACCGCCGACGATGTCGCCGCCACCGTCGCCTTCCTCCTGTCCAACCAGACCGACTGGGTCACCGGCGCAATCTGGGACGTCGACGGCGGCGTCATGGCCGGACGCAACTGACCCACACAGCACTCAGCCTCCGGACCGCGCCACCCGGAGGCCTTCTTGGCCCTGCGCTTCACCATCCGGGTACTCAGACGCCTTCGGGGCTGGCCGACCTGGCGGCGGGCCCGAAAGGTGCTGCTGTCTGCGCAGGCACTGCGATCGTCTGCGACAACTACCCCCCGCCACCATCTGACGGGTGACAGCGCCCGGGCCTGGGAGCCGGATGATGCGATGCGGCGGGCGGAGCGTGCTCTGGGGGCGGCCTCCGACAGCGACGCGCGTCCAGAACTCGTCGACACCGCGAGCACGTTCGTCGCGAGCGGCATGGACAGGAAGCACACAGCGCACGGCGACCGGCCGTACCTCCTCAGCATCACCTGTGACACGTACGGGATCGAGGAACTCACCCTCACCCTGTCGCGCGGCGATCAGGAGCAGGCGTACGGGATCGGGTGCGGGGACCGGGAAGCCGACCGGTTCAGCATCCCCGCAGGTGAGTCGTTCACCGCACAGGTCGACCCGGTCGAGAACGGCACCGGCCTGATCCTGTGGCGCCTGGACACCATCGCCCGGGACGCGGTGGAGGGTTGTGACGACGACATCGATGGCTGTGACAGCTGAGCGGGCGGAGACCGTGGGGCGTCGATGACGGGCTGTGGGTGGTGCTGCTGAGGAACGGTGGGCCCCGTGGTCCCACCGTTCCTCAGTGCCGTGTGTTCCGGCGCTGTGCTTACGAGCCTGCGACCGGGTAGCCGTGCCAGGAGCCGTAGTAGTTGGTGCTGCTGGCGGGGTTGTCCTCGACCACGCGGAGGTTGGTGAGGACGCCGTTCGGGTACATCGCGTTGCAGTTGCCGGCGCCGTTGACCGTGGGCGACGACTTCATGGCGGTCGACGCGTCGGTGTAGTAATTGACCCACACCGAGTGGTTGTCGCCCTCGTAGTCGCAGTACTCGAAGTACCTGCCGTCGTAGGAGTGCGACGCGTAGTCGGATCCCTGGCTGACATCGCTCGCGCTCGCCGGCGCGGCCCACAGTGCGGCGGATGCCGCGCTGATCGTCAACGCGCCGAGCACGGCTGTGAGGGTCTTTCGCATGGTAGGTCCTCTCTTCGATTCCGGATCGGTTTTCTTCTGCTCGCTCTCACGCGGAGAGCACCGCGGCGACGTTGTGCACCCGGATGTCCTCCAGGCGCTTCAGTCGGCCGAGTTCGAGGGCGTGACGGTCGATCAGCTCGCGCTGGTGCTTCGCCGTCACGGCGATGAGGGTGGGCAGGTACCGCGTCTCCTGGCGGCATCGGACATCGGCCCGGGCCACGAGGCGCTCGGCTTCGGTGGGCGGCTCGTCCTGCTTCCAGCGCCGGTCCTGTGCCGCAGCCGCCGGGGAGGCGTACGGGTGTCCGAGCCGCGCCATGCAGGTGGTCCACGCGCGCAGCGCCTGGACCAGCCGGGGGTCACGGGCACGGGAGGCTGCGACCTGCTGCGCCAGCCGCAGGGGAAGACTCCGGTCGGCCTGGGGTGCGCCTCTCATGAGCTCCTTGGCCGCCTCGGCCCGGCACCCGCCGTCCGGGACGCGCCGGCCTTCGTGCTCCGGGGCCAGTCCGTACAGCACCTTCTCCACCTCGGGCGGTGGGTTGTGGTGGTGCCCGGTGAGGGCGGCGCGCACCTGGGGGTTGCGTGTGCTCCAGGGTGGCGGCCGGTATCCGTAGCGCGCGGCTTCGTCCTCGTCCACCACCCCGAACCGGTCGGCCCGCTCCGAAGCGATCGCCCGTGGGCCGAACTCCAGGGCCGTCTTCTCCGGCCCCTCCCATCGCAGTCCGAAGCGGGCGAGGCACGCACGCTCCAGCGTCGCCTGGGCACGGTCCGACCGTGCCTGCTGGTCGGGAGAGGGCTGGTAGGCGTCGAGGGGCAGGGCGGTGCCCGGCCTCGGCGGCGGTACGGGGGGCAGGTACGGCGCGGAGTCCTCGTGGCCCTGCGGCGCACCGCATCCCACGACGCCGTACATCAGGATCACGGCCACCGCGGCCATCCGGCCGGTACGTCGTCGCATCGCGCTTCCCTGCCTTCCGTCAGCTCGCCCGGCTCGTCCGGCGGGCTTTCCCGCCGGCGGACACCACTGTTCGCGACTGGCCGGGGACAAACCTTGGGACGACCTTGAATCGCCTGTTCGGCACGACCGCCCGCTGGCTACGCTGCCGCGGGTGGAGGGGGTTCACGTGTGGGAGTTCCGCGTGCTGGGCACGATCGAGGCACTCTTCGACGGCCGTAGGGCAGAGGTGGGCCATCTCCGGCAGCGGTGTGTGCTGGCAGCGCTGCTGGTCGACGTCAACCGGGCGGTGCCGGTCGATGAGCTCGTCGTCCGAGTCTGGGGGGACCGGGCGCCCCAGCGGGCCAAGGGGACGCTGTACGGCTATGTGTCCCGGCTGCGCGGTGCTCTGAGCGGTCCGCCGGGAGTGAGTATCGTGCGCCAGCCCGGGGGCTACCTCCTGGAGGCGGATCCGCTGTCCGTGGATGTCCACCGGTTCGGCGATCTGGTCGAAGCGGCCCGTGCGGCGGACGACGAGCGAGCGTCGGCGCTGATGCGGCAGGCCCTGGAACTGTGGCGGGGCGAGCCGTTCGCCGCCGTGGAGACCCCCTGGTTCCACGATCTGCGCCACGTACTGGAACGCACGCGATTCGCTGCGGAGCTGGACGGCACGGACATCCGATTACGGTGCGGTGAGCACGGTGAACTGCTCCCCACGCTCACCGCCCGTGCCGAGGAGCACCCGCTGGACGAGCGGGTGGCCGCCCAACTCGTCCTCGCCCTGTACCGCAGTGGCCGACCGGCCGACGCCCTGACCGGTTACCACGGCATACGGCGGCGGCTCGCGGAGGAACTGGGCGTCGATCCGGGAGCACCGCTGCAGCGGCTGCACCAGCGGATTCTCAACGGCGATCCGGAACTGGACCTGCCCGCCCCGGCCCGTAGCGCCGCTCCCTCCCCTGCCCCACTCCCACGGTCGAACGTGCCGACCCCGCGGCAGCTGCCGGCCGCTCCGCGCTGGTTCATCGGACGGCATCGGCAGCTCACCGCGCTCGACCGGGCGCTGGACTTGGCGGGGGAACCGGATGGTTCCATGGCGGTGTCCGTGATCGGCGGCGGCAGCGGGATCGGGAAGACGCGTCTGGCGCTCCATTGGGCGCACCGGAACCTCGACCGCTTCCCGGACGGCCAGTTGTATGTGGACCTGCGCGGCTTCGATCCGGTCGAGAAACCCGTGGCACCCGCCGTGGTCGTGCGGGGGTTCCTCGACGCGCTGGGTGTCGATTCGGGGTCCGTCCCCCTGGACGCGCAGGCGCAGCTCGGGCTGTACCGGAGCCTGATGCAGGGGCGTCGGATGCTGATCGTGCTGGACAACGCCGCCAACGCCGAGCAGGCGGCCGCCCTGCTTCCCGGCAGCACCTCGTGTGCGGTGCTGGTCACCAGTCGCCGCCAGCTCGCCGGTCTGGCGGGCGCGCACGGGGCCCGGCTGCTCACCCTCGATGTGCTGAACGACGCCGAAGCGCGGGACCTGTTGGCGCACTACGCGGGGCCGGACCGGGTGGCGGGCGAGCCGACGGCCGTCGCCGCGCTGCTGGCCCACTGCGCGGGGCTGCCGCTGGCGCTCAGTGTGGTCGGGGCCCGTGCGACGGTCCATCCGGATTTTCCGCTGGCCGTCCTGGCCGAGGAGCTTGCGGACGAGTCGGCGCGCCTCGACGCGCTGGGCGCGGGTGATCTGACAGCCGATGTGCGGGCGGCGTTCACGGTGTCGTACCGGGACCTGAACTCCGGGGCGGCGGAGGTGTTCCGGCTCCTGGGGCTGGCTCCGGGGCCGGAAACCGGACGGAGCGCCATCGGTAGTTTGGTCGCCCGGCCGGCGGCGGCCGTGCGGGCGGCCCTGCAGGAGTTGGAGAACGCGCACCTGCTCCAGCAGACCGCGCCCGGGCGATACCGGCTGCACGACCTCCTCCGCCTCTACGCGGCGGAACGGGCGCGGGAGGAATCGGCCTCGCACGGGGAGCATGGGAGTGTCGACGAGGCGGTGGGAAGGCTGGTGGACTTCTCCATCCACACCGCCCACACGGCGGCGGGTCTCCTCGACCCGCACCGGGACTCCGTCCAGCTCACCGATGCCCGGGCCGGGGTCGTGCCTGAGGTCCTGGCCGATCATGAGGCGGCCCTCGCCTGGTTCACCCGCGAGCATGCCGTGCTGTCGGCGACCATCGGTCTGGCCGTCAGGGCAGGCCATGACCTGCGGGTCTGTGAACTGGCCTGGGCTCTGGAGACGTTTTTCGACTACCGCGGACACTGGCACGACTGGGCGGCGAGCCAGCGCGTCGCCCTGGAAGCGGCCGAGCGGCTGGGCGATCTGTCCTGGCAGGCTTCGGCGCACCGCAGCCTCGGCGGTGTGCACACGCAGACGGGTCTGCTCGATGAAGGCGAGGCCCACTTCCGCCGGGCCCTGGACCTGTACACCGTCCTCGGTGACGAGAACGGTCAGGCCCACACCCATCGCGGTCTCGGCTGGGTGTGTACGCAGCGCGACCATCAGCAGGACGCGCTCGACCACACCATGCAGGCGCTGGCCCGCTACCGGCGGACCGGCCATCGGATCGGTCAGGCCCGGGCGCTCAACAACGCGGGCTGGCTGCGCAGCGCGCTCGGCGACCACCACACGGCGCTCCACTACTGCGTACAGGCTGTGGAGCTCAATCGGGACATCGGCGACCGGCACGGCGAGGCGGGGGCGTGGGACAGCCTCGGCTGCGCCCACCACCACCTCGCCCAGTACGGCGACGCCCTCGACTGCTACGGGAAGGCCCTCGCCCTGGACCGCGGGTCCGGGGACCGCTACGGGGAGACGGAGATCCTCGGGCACCTCGGCGACACGCATCTCGCCACCGCCGACATCGAGGCGGCCCGGAGTGCCTGGCTGCGCGCCCTGGAGATCGCCGAGGAAATCGGCCACCCCTCCGCAGGCGAACTCCGCGGCAAGCTCGATGAACTTGGCCCCGACCCGGTCCGCTAGAGCGGTGTCCCGCAGGGGATGTCTCGGTCACCCCGAAAGCCGCCGCCGCCCCTGCCTGTGGCCCGTCGGTCTCGTGCGGGACGGAGGGCGTCACCAGGTGACGGCGAGGCTCCGGGGGCTGCGGGATGTGCTTCCGGTGCGCCAGGTGACGGATCGTGTGGGCTCCGCGAGGCGCAGGCCCGGGAAGCGGGCGGCCAGGTGGTGCAGGGCGATCTGGAGTTCCGCCCGGGCCAGCCACGTTCCGAGGCAGTAGTGGGCTCCCGCTCCGAAGGAGAGGGTGGGCGCCTCCAGCGGAGTGAAGAGTCCGTCGTGCAGGCGGGTCGGGAAGACGTCCGGGTCGCGGTTGGCCATGGCGCAGTCCGCGAGGACGACGGCCCCCGCCGGGATCGTCACGCCGCCGATCACCACCTGCTCCGATGCGCGGCGTGCGGAGCCCCGGTCGTCTCCGAGCGGGACGAGGTGGATCAGCCGGTCCGCCACGGTGCCGGCGGCTTCCTCGTCCGTGCCCAGCCGGTGCCAGGTCTCGGGCCGTTCGCCGAGGAGGTAGAGCAGGCCGTTGCCGAGCATGGTCATCGTGCTGTCATGGCCGCCGACGACGAGGCCGCACACCAGGCTCACCAGTTGGGCTTCGGGGAGGCCGCCTTCCTCGTCGGCCGCACGGACGATGCCGCTGATCAGGTCGTCACCGGGCGTCCGGCGCCGTTCGTCGAGGATCGCGGACCCGAACGCGCTGAAATCCCTTAGGGCGTCCTCCACTTGCTTCTCGTCGTGGGAGCCGTCCGAGAAGGCGTGCTCGGCCCAGTGGCGCAGCCGGTGCCGGACCGACGGGTCGAGTCCCATCAGCCGGCTGATGACGGCCACCGGCAGCGGGAAGGTGAACGACTCCACCACGTCTGCGGGCTGCGGCCGGCACGCCATTTCGTGGAGGAGTTGTTTCACGATCTCGGTGATCCACGGCCTCCAGCGGGCGACCACCCTGGGGGTGAAGGCGCGGCGCAGGGTGCGGCGGAGCATCATGTGGTCGCGGCCGTCCTGGTTGAACATCAGGTCGGGGTTGTTCACGAGGTCCGGCGCGTCGAATAGGGCGGGGGCCTCGTCACCGTACAGCCGCGCCCGGCCGAAGCGAGGGTCGGAGAGGACCTGCCGGACGTCGGGGTATCGGCTGACCAGCCACGCCGGGGAGCCGTCGGGGAGCCGGGTGGGGCGGGGCGGTCCCGGCGCGTCGAAGGGGAGGGCGTGCATCGGGACGTGGGCCCGGGCCGCATGGCCCGGAGGCTGGTGTTGGGGGGTGGTCACTGTGCCTCCTCGGTGGTGCCGGTGGGAGATGCGTGGTGAGGGCGGCCCGGCCGTCAGAGTGCGACAAGTACTTTCCCGCGGTTGGTGTCGCGGTCGCGGTAGAGGCTGGCGTAGGCGGCGGGGATGGCGTCGAAGCCGTGGTGGAAGGTGTGGTCGCAGACGATCTCGCCACGCCGGACCAGGCCGCCCAGCTCGGTGTGGAGCGCCTGCCAGTTCTGTTCGGTGAACCACTCCAGGGAGAAGATCCCCCGTACCGTCGCGCGCGGGAACATGAGGTAGGGCAGGAGTCGCGGCCCGACGTCGGCGTTGCCGACCTGGGTCGCCCACTGCCAGCACACCGCCACCTGGCTGCCGATGTTGAGCATGGGGAACACGGCGTCGGTGATCGTGCCGCCCAGGTTGTCGAAGTACCGGTCGATGCCGTCCGGGGCGGCACGCGCCAGTGCCTTGCCGATGGTCTCGGCGCTGTCTCCGTGCCGGTAGATGAGGACCGTGTCGAAGCCGAGCGCCGCGAGGTCGTCCGCCTTCCGCGGGGACGAGGTGGTGCCGATGACCCGGGCGCCCGCACGAGCGGCCAGCTGGCCGGCGAGTACACCCACCGCGCCGGACGCCCCGCTGATGAGGAAGGTGTCGCCGGGTCTGATGCTCATGTACTTGGTGAGGGTTCCCCAGGCCGTCATGCCGGGGCCTCCCACCACGCTCAGGGCGGTCGGCAGCGGCAGGGCGGCGTCGTACCGGGCGGGGTCGAGCCTGCGGTAGGCGGGGAAGACCATGGGGAAGGTGCCGGTCTGCCAGCGTTCGGCGGCGCCGGTGCTGACGAGATGGGAGCGCCAGCCGCCGAACCCCTGGACCAGGTCGCCGGGGCGGTGTGCGGCGAGCGGTCCTGCCTCCAGCACCTCCATGATCGAGTCGGCCCCCATGTGGGCCCCGCGCGGGGTGTCCAGTGCGATGCCGTGGAGGTAGGGGTCGACCGAGACGTAGCGCGTGCGCAGGAGCATCTCGTCGGGGGCGAGGTCCACGTCGAGATCCTCGACCACCTTCTCGTACATCCGGTTCACGTCGGGTACGCCCTCGACGTGCTCGCGGACCACCCACTTCTTGATCTTCATGTGTTCGTTCCTGCCTTCCCTGTCGTCCGTTCGCCGGCGGCTCGCCGCCCTTCGGTGGGAGGGGGGTCGGGGTGTGGCGGCACGGGGATGACGCGGTGGGTCGGCGGGGGCGCTGTGCGGTCCACCGACGCGGTGAAGGGCTTGCCGTCGTCGCGGCAGACGAACTGCATGACGTGGCGTCCGGCGGCGGCGGCCCTGATCAGTCCGCCGGTGGTGGCCCACACACCGGACTGGTAGAAGTTGCGCAGTCCGGGGAGGCCGGGGCCGTGCTTCTTGATCAGCTCCTCCAGGGTCTCCCCGCTCTCCACGAACGGCTGCCAGCCGAGGACCGTGCCGTCGTAGTTGCCGGTGTAGCGCACCTGGGTGAGGGGGGTGGAGACGTCGCGGACGACGATCGCCTCCCGGAGGCCGGGGAAACGTTGTTCCAGGAAGTCCACGAGTGCTTCCCGCGCCCGTCGCTTCGCGGCGTAGTAGCCGCGTCCGTGCCGCACGGGCAGGGTGTGGAGCCTTTCGCCGCCGCGGGTCCGGGTGACCTGTTCCGGTCCTTCGTCCAGGGCCCGCCACGGGGCGATGTCGCAGAAGTAGGTGGCGTAGACGACGGTGGTGCCGCTCGGTGACAGCTCCGGGTAGTGGCGGCTGCGGAACTGGACGTTGATGCTCGGGTGGCGGATGCCGGTGAGTTCGGCCGCCGTGGCCTCGTCGAGCAGGTAGGTCGTGCAGGGGTCACCCTCCGGGAAGGGCCTGGAAAGGCCGAGGAAGAGGGTGAAGTAGCCGGGGAAGACCATGCCCGGTTCCTGGATGGTCCGGGTGTAGAGGCGCCGGTAGGTGTCGTCGAGGTAGCGGCCGCCCAGGAGCTTCATGGTCGTGGTGTATCCGTCGCAGGCGGACACGACGATGTCCGCGCGCAGTTCGCTTCCGTCGCTGAGTTCGACGCCGACCGCGCGGTCGTCCTGGACGATGACGGACTCGACCTTCGTGTTGTACGAGACCTCTCCGCCGAGGCGTCGGTAGCGTCGCTCGATGGATTCGGCCAGTCCCAGCGAACCGCCCTCGGGGACTCCGGCCGACAGGTTGGCGTGCGAGGCGAGCTGGAAGTGGAACGGCAGCACGGGGAATGCCGGGTGCTTCTCGTACAGGATGTGGTTGAACGCGTCGCGCAGGAGGGGGTCCTTGAACCGGGCCGAGAAGTCGGTCATCAGGACGGAGATGGTGGTGCGGACGGCGTTGAAGTAGGGGACGAACGAGGCGAGCATGCGCCAGCGTTCCGTCCTGCTCATCAGGCCGACGGGCTTGAGGAAGGGGTAGACGGCCAGCGCCTTGCGGAAGGTCCGCAGCTGGGCGCAGAACTTGCGCACCGTCCTGGCGTCGGCGGGTGAGAGTTCGATGAGGTGCGCCTCCAGGCGGTCGGGGTCCGAGTAGAAGCGGACGGCCCTGCCGTCCTGGCCGCGCACGATGTTGAAGACGTCGAAGTGGCGTACTTCCTTGCCCTGCAGCGCGCCGAGTTCCAGCCAGATCTGGTGCATCTCGTTGCCGGGGCCGCTGCCGAGGAGCCAGCTGACGCAGCAGTCGAGGGTGAAGCCTCCTCGGTCCCAGGCCGTGCAGCAGCCGCCCGGGATTTCGTGCATCTCCAGGATTCTGGTGCGGTAGCCGTTCATCTGCGCGTAGCAGCCGGTGGAGAGGCCGCCGAGGCCGGCCCCGATAATGATCATCGTCTCCCGGGGCCGGGGGGTGTCGGAGCTGGTGCCGCCGGGCCCCGTAGCGCTCTGCGTCTCGGTCATGAGCCGGTCCCCTCCCGTGCTGACCAGCGGTCGAGCTGGGGCAGGTGCCCCAGCTTCCCCGGGTGCCAGGGTTCGGTGAGGGTGCCGTCGCTTTCCCAGGCGCGGAACTCCAGCCCCAGTTCGCGGCAGAGGTACTGCGTGGCGAAGCGGCCCGTGGAGGCCGCGCGGATCAGGCCGCCCATGCCGACCCACTGGCCGGCCATGGAGAATCCACTCAGTCCGGGCAGGCGCATACGGTCCTTGCCGACGAGCTGGGAGGCGACGTCGTCGGCGTCGGAGAATGCCTTCCAGGCCAGGATCGAGCCGTCGTGGTTGCCGGTGTAACGGTGCGTGGTGGCGGGCGAGGCGACGTCGACCAGCTCGATGCGGCCGGCGAGCCCGGGGTCGCGGCGTTCGAGGAAGCGGCGTACGAAGGCGGCGACCTGGCGTTTGCGGAGCCGGTACTCCTTGCGGTCCCTGGTGCGCAGCTCCTTCCAGTAGGCGTAGTCGCTGAAGTAGGTGCAGTGCACGACGCTGTGGCCGGGCGGGGCGAATCCGTCGGAGTAGCGGGACCGTACCTGGACGACCAGGCTGTTCTGCAGGGCACCGGGCAGCTCGGCCGCGTCTTCGGCGGACAGCAGATGGGTGGTGCTGTGCGCCTCGCCTTCACCGAACGGGCCGCGGATGCCGGCGAAGGCCGACACGACGGCCGGGAAGAGGGTGCCGGGGCGTTCGATCAGGTCGGTGTAGAGCTTCTCGATCCGGGGTCCGGTGTAGCGGCCGCCCAGCAGTCCGTACACCGTGGTGTGGCCGTCGCAGGCCGACACGATGTGCTCGGCGTAGCAGCGCCTGCCGTTCCTCAGCTCGACGCCGATCGCACGCCCGTTCTCCACCAGGATCTTCTCGGCGCGGGCCCGGTAGGTGACCGTGCCGCCGAGGCCGAGGTACCGCTCCTCGATGGACCGGGCCAGACCGAGCGAGCCGCCCTGCGGGAAGCCCGCGTTGCCGTGGTGGGCGGCAGCCATGTTGAAGAGGTACGGAAGGAGCGGGAAGCCCTCCGGGTCCTGGAAGAAGATGTTGCGGAAGGCCTGGCGCAGGAGCGGATCGTGGAAGGTGTCGGCGAAGGTGTGCATCGGGGTCGTCGCGGTGCGCCAGAACAGGCGGAAGGCGGGCAGCAGGGTGCGCAGCAGCGCCGCCCTCTCCCGTACCGTGCGCAGCGGGGGCGCGGTCAGGAACGGGTAGAGGTCGATCGTGGTGAACCGCCTCAGGTCCCGGGTGAACGTCCGGATGGGAGCGGAGTCGAGGGGTGAGATCTCCAGGAGGTGGGCTTCGAGACGGTCCGGGTCGTTGTAGAACGTCACCGACCGGCCGCTCGCGTCCTCGACCTTGTTGAAGAGGTCGAAGTTGGTCATCGTCTTCCCGTCGAAGGCGCCCAGTTCACGCCACACCTGATGGGCGTCGTTGCCGGGAGCGGTGCCGATGAGCCATTCGATGCAGTAGTCGAAGAGGTAGCCGTCGCGCGACCAGGCGGTGCAGCAGCCGCCGGGCAGTACGTGCTTCTCGAGGATGTGGGTCCGGGCGCCGCTCATCCGGGCGTAGCAGCCGGTGGAGAGGCCGGCCACGCCGGCGCCGATGACGAGGACGCGTGGGGGTGTGCCCGGGGTGCGTTCCCGGCTGTTCCAGTCGGTGGGTCCGTCATCCGCCATGGGCCGCCTCCCCCGTCAGCAGGGCGCGCACCAGCTCGGCGTTGCGGGCGAGGTGCTTGGGGTCGAGCATGTCGGCGTGGATGCCGGAGCCGCGCAGCACGGTGGTGGGGCCGGTCGAGCTGCCGTGCCAGGTGCCACGCTCGCCGGCGGCGTAGAGGGATGCCTTCTCCTCGTCGGTGATGACGCTGACCGACGCGGTGACGGTGCCGGTGTTGGGGGTACGTCCGCAGAAGGACAGGTACTCGGCCGCGTGGGCGAGGGTTTCGCGGGTGACGGCTTCCGACCCGGTGTGTTTGCGCAGGTGCTCGGCGAGTTCCGCTTCGAAGAGCCGGATTCCCTCGTCGCCGGGGGCGTACGGCTCCAGGATGCGGCGGGAGTCCAGGACCACGACGTGGGCGACCTGCCGGCCGCGGCGCTCCAGTTCCTTGGCGGTCTCGAAGGCGAGGTTGCCGCCGAGGGAGTAGCCGAGGAGCAGGCAGGGCCCTCCGGGCTGTGCCGCCTCGATCAGATCGGCGTACCGGACGATCTTGTCGTCGCCGGGAAGGTAGTTGAACCCCAGGACGGTGTACTCCGGGAGGTGGGAGGCGAGGCCGCGGTAGACGAGTCCGTGGCCGCCGGCCGGCGGAAACGCGAAGAGGAGCGCGGGCTGTCCGCTGTTGAAGGTCAGGAAGGGCAGTTCGTCGGCCGTCGTGCCCTGCAGGACTTCCTCCAGCGTGGCCGCCATGCCGTGCAGGGTGGTCGTGCGGTAGAGACGGCTGACGGGGACGGTGACCCCGAATTCGGTGCGCAGGTGGTGGAGGAGTTCGATGAGCTTGATGGAGCTGCCCCCGGACTCGAAGAAGTCGTCGGCCAGGCCCACCTCTTCGAGACCGAGCAGTTCCTTCCAGTGCCGGGCCATGCTCACCTCGTAGAGGGTGGCCGGTGGTTCGTGGGGCCGCTCCCGTGTCTCGGCGCTCGGGGCGGGCAGCGCGGCGAGGTCGACCTTGCCGTTGGCGGTGAGCGGCAGGGCGGGTACGGGGACGATGTAGGAGGGGATCATGTACGAGGGCAGGGAGGCGGCCAGGTGGCGCCGGAGCGCCCGCCGGTCCAGCTCGGAGCCGGGAGCGGGCACGCAGTAGGCACAGAGTGCGGCGTCTCCCCCGCTGTCCGCGCGCACGGTGACCACGGCCCGGGCGAGTGCGGGCCACCGGTGCAGGTGTGCTTCGATCTCGCCGGTCTCGATGCGGTGGCCGCGCAGCTTCACCTGGCCGTCCGTGCGGCCCAGCAGGTGGACGCGGCCGTGTGCGTCCCAGCGGGCGATGTCGCCGGTCCGGCAGAGGCGTTCGGGGGCCGCGTGCGGGCTGCGGCTCAGGACGCGGGTCACGAAACGGCTGCCGGTCTCGTCGGGGTCGCCCGCGTATCCGAGGGCCACCGCCGGGCCGCCGATCCACAGTTCTCCGGGGATGCCGGGCGGGACGGGCTCGCCGTGCCGGTCGAGGATGTGGAGGGTGCTGTGGGGCAGGGGCCGGCCGATGGGGACCATCAGGCCGGGCTCGAGGTCGTCGACGGGGCCCTCGAAGTAGGCGTTGTCGATGGTGGCCTCGGTCAGGCCGTAGGAATTGACGAGCCGGGTGGCCGGGCCGCACAGCGCGCTCAGCCGGCGGTACTCCGCCACGTTCCACGCGTCCGAGCCGACCACCAGCAGCCGCAGGAAGTCCAGCCGCACGGCTTCACGGTCGCAGTGGTCCATCAGGCCGCGTACCACCGCCGGGACGAATTCGGCGCAGTCCACCTGTTCCTGGCGCATCGTCCGGTAGAGGCGCGCCGTGTCGAAGATCAGGTCCCGGTCGGCCAGGACCAGGTTTCCGCCCGAGCACAGCGCGCGGACCAGGTCGCCGGTGAACACGTCGAACGACGGTCCGGCCATCTGGAGGTGCACGCGGACGTCCTGTTCCAGGCGGTAGGTGTCACGCCACGCCGCGTACGCAGCGGCGAGGTTGCCGTGGCCGACCTCGACCGCCTTGGGCCGTCCGGTCGATCCGGAGGTGGTGATGACGTACGCGGGCGAGTCGGGGCGCACGGCGGCGGGAGGGCTCCCCTGCTCCGGTCCGCTGTCCGGCGGGTCCGCGTGCAGCGCGTCCGGGGTCACCGTCGCGACGGGCCATCCGGCGGCGCTGTCCGGCCCCGTGGTGTCCGGCTTCGTGGTGTCCTCGACGACGAGCACCGCGCCCGTGGTCCGCAGGAGGTGCGCCACCCGGTCCGCCGGCTGGTCGGGTGGGACGGGAAGGTAGGCCCCGCCCGCCTTCAGTACGGCGAGGAGGGTGACGATCATCTCGGGCGACTTGTCGAGCCGCAGCGCCACCACCGAACCGTGTGTGACGCCGAGGGCGCGCAGCCGGCGGGCGCATGCGGTGGCCCGGCTCTCCAGCTCCCGGTAGGTCAACCGCCGGGCGGTGCCGTCCGGCGAGGGCGCGGTGACGGCGACGGCGTCGGGGCGCTCGGCGGCGACCCGGCCGATGAGGGTGTGGACCGGCACGAAGGGCGCGTCGTCTTCCGCGGAGTCGGGTCGGGTGGCGGGGAGGAGGGCGGGCCTGCTCCACCGTTCGGTCAGCCGCTTCCGTTCGGCGTCGTCGAGCATCTCCAGCCGGGAGACGGCCTCCTCGCCGTCCGCCCGGGTCATCCGGTCGAGCAGGCGGGTGTAGTGGGAGGCCATCCGCTGGACGGTCCGGGGGAGGAAGAGGTCGGAGTTGTACTTGAACACGCAGTGGAACCGGTGCTCCGACTCGTCCTCGTAGGCCGACAGGGTGATGTCGAACTGCCCTTCTTCTTCGGGGAGTTCGATGTAGTTGAGCCGGTATCCGTACTGTTCGGTGGCCACCTTGTGGGTCAGCAGGATGAACATCGCCTGGAACACGGCCGAGCGGCTGGGGTCGTGCTGGAGGCCCAGTTCCTCGACGAGGAGGACGAAGGGGTACTCCTGATTGTCCAGGCCGCCCAGCACGGTACGGCGGACCTGTTCGAGGAGTTCGGTGACGGTCGGGTCGCCCGAGAGGTCGGCGTGCAGCGGGAGCGGGTTGACGAAGTAGCCGTAGACGGAGGCGAAGTCCTGCCGGGTGCGGCCGGTCACGGGGCTGCCGACGACGATGTGGTCCTGCCCGGAGTAGCGGTGGAGCAGGAGGTAGTAGGCGCTCAGCAGCACCATGAACGGGGTGACGCCGTGGAGGCGGGCGAGTGTGTGGACGCGGGCGGTGAGGCCGGCGTCGAGCACGAAGAACTCCGATGCCCCGTTGTGCGTCTGGACGGCCGGGCGGGGCTTGTCGACGGGCAGGTCGAGGAGCGGTACCTCGGCGGGCAGGTGGGAGCGCCAGTAGTCGAGCATGCCGGCTGCCTCGCGGCCGGCCAGGAACGCGTTCTGCTGGTTCAGGAAGTCGAGATAGCGCGCGCCCACCGGTGCGAGGTGCGGTTCCCGCCCCTGCCTCAGCGCCTCGTACACCTCGAAGAGTTCCTCGATGAAGGTGAACGTGGAGATGGCGTCGGAGACGATGTGGTGGACGGCCTTCATGATGACCCAGCGCTCGGGGCCGCGTTTGAAGAGGCGGAAGCGGACCAGCGGGTCGTGTGCGAGGTCGTACGGTTTGCGGTATTCGGCGACGATCGTGCGGTGGATGGTCTCCCAGTCCTGGTCCTGCACGTCGAAGAGGGCGAGGTCCGGCTCCGCGTCCGGGGAGACCCGCTGGACGGCCCGGCCGTCCTCCAGGTGGAAGTTGGTGCGCAGTGCGGGGTGCCGGGCGATCAGCCGGCGGACGGCCTCGAACATCAGCTCCGGTTCGAGGGCTACGGTCACCTCGACGGCTCCCCCGATGTTGTACGCGTAGCCGTCGGGGTTGAGGTGCTTGAGGAACCAGAGGGCCTTCTGGTTCTGGGTCAGCGGGTACTGGTTCTCGTCGTGGTGCTGTTCGACGGCGCCGGCCGTCCCGTCGGGGTCGTCGGCGGAGACCAGCGCGGCCAGCCCGTCGTGGAGCTGGGTCGCCAGTTCGCCGGCCGATGCGCCGCTCAGGAGGGCGACCACGGGCAGCGCCACGCCCAGTTCGGCGTGGATCCGGGCACGCAGCTCCATGGCGAGCAGCGAGTCGAGGCCGAGGACGCCGAGGCCGCTCGCCATGTCGACGCGGTCCGCACCGGTGCGGAGAACGGCGGCGGCCAGTGCGGCGAACCGTTCGGCCGCCATGGAGCGGCGGGTGTCCTCGTCGGCGCCGGCGAAGACATCGAGGAAGGCGTTGCCCGATCCGGCCGCCCCTTGCGGGGCGGCTGCCGCGGCCAGGTCGGTGACCAGGGGTGGCGGGGCCGGATACCAGGCCAGGAAGACGGGCCAGTCGACGACGGTGGCGACGATCAGCTGGGCGTGGTCCTGGCCGATGACCCGCTCCAGCACACCCATCCCGGCCTCCGGGGCGAGGGAGCTCATGCCGCGGCTGTGCAGGTAGTGGTCGGCCAGGCCCAGTTCCTCGATCATTCCGGTGGCCCAGGGCCCCCAGTCCAGGCTCAGCGCGGGCAGGCCCGAGGCGCGGCGGTGGTGGGCGAGGGCGTCCAGGAAGGCGTTGCCCGCGGCGTAGTTGGTCTGGCCCGCGGTGGTCAGCAGGGAAGCGATCGAGGCGAACAGCACGAAGTGGTCGAGGGGTTCGTCGCGCAGGTGTCGGTGCAGGAGGTAGGCGCCGATGGTCTTGGGCCCGTGGACGGCGTCGAACGTGGCCCGGTCCAGATCGGTGACCAGGGTGTCGCGTACCTGACCGGCGAGGTGGAAGACGCCGCGCAGCGGCGGCGGGCCGGTGCGCCGGTACGCGTCGAGCCAGCTGGTCAGGGCGTCCTCGTCGGTGATGTCGAGGGGAGCCAGGACGGTCTGGGCGCCCAGAGCCTCCAGTTCCCGCAGGAGGGCGACGGCGCGGCCCTCCGGGGTGGCGGGGTCGATGCCGCCCCATTCCTCACGGGCGGGGACCGGTGTGCGGCCGACCAGGACGAGTCTGCGGGCTCCCCGGCGGACCAGGGTGCGGCAGAGGAGGCGGCCCAGCGCGCCGAAGGCCCCGGTCACCAGGTAGCTGCCGTCGGCCCGCAGCCTGAGGGGCAGGGGCCGCGTGAGCCCTTCGGCGGGGCGGAGGCGGCTGGTGCTGCGGGCTCCGGCGCGCAGCGCGACCTCCTCCTCGTCGTCGCTCAGCGCTTCCCGCAGCAGTGCTTCGGCGTCGGCGCGTGCGCCGGCGGGGCCGGTCGGCGTACGGGGGTCGAGGTCGATGAGCTTTCCCGGGTGGCCGGCGAGTTCCTGGTGGCGCAGTACCCGGCCGACGCCCCACGCGGGCGCCCCGAGCGGTTCGACCGCCTCGCCGGGCAGGACCGGCTGGGCGCCGCGGGTCACGATGTGCAGGCGGCCCTGTGTGCCGCGGGCGAGCAGGACGCGGGCGAGCGCGACCAGTGAGTAGGAGCCCGGGCCGGTGTGGTCGTCGAGGGCCTGCCGGTCGCACTGGGCGAGCTCCGGCCTGTCGAGGTTCCAGAGGTGCAGGACGGCTCCGTGGAAGGGCCGGCCGTCCCGGTCCAGGTCGGCGAAGAGGCGTTCCAGATCGGCCGCGGACCCGGGGGCGACGGTATACGCGCCGCCGGGGCCCGCCGCCGTGTAGCGGTCGCCCCGGCGCACCAAGTGGCAGCGTTCGCCCCGGGCCGCTGCCAGGGAGGCGAAGGCGTCGGCGACGCCGTGCTCGTCGGCCAGGAGCAGCCATCCGTGGTCCCGCGCCGTGGCGGCCGGGGCGTCGGACTCCGCCGGTTCGGACGGGCGTTCGACCCAGACGGTCTCGGCGAGCCAGGAGTCGATGGTGGTGCGTCCGACGGTGGTAGCCGCCTTCTCCACGTCGCCGGCCTTGAAGCCCCTGATCCGGCCCAGCGGCGCTCCGTCGTCTGCGTACAGGGCGATGTCCCCGAGAGTCGTGTCCTCGTCGCCGGGGAGCAGTGTGGCGTGCGCCCAGAGCGGCTGGTCGCCGACGGGTCCGAGCGCCACCTCCCCCACGGACAGCGGCAGTCTGACGGCGGTCGGGGCGGTGCGGTCCTCCAGGATCTGCGGAGTCAGCAGCGACTGGAAGCAGGCGTCGAGCAGGACCGGGTGGAGGTGGTGGCCGGCCGCGTCGTCACCGATGGCGCGGGGCGGGCGAATCCGGGCGAGCACCTCCCGTTTGCCGACCCACACCTCTTCGATGGCCTGGAAGGCGGGCCCGTACTGGTAGCCGAGCCCGGCGAGCGCGGCGTAGCAGGCCGGGCCGTCGAGGCGGCGCTCGGTGCGTACCCGGATGGCCGGGGCGTCGAGCGGGGGGCCGGTCTCGCGTCGCTGTCCGCTGCGGACCACGCCGCTCGCGTGCACGGTCGGCTCTCCGTCGGGTCCGGCCGGGGAGGCGACCGTGAAGGTGGCGTTCTCCAGGGAGAAGGACAGCTGAACGGTTCTGTCCTCGGTGTCGGGGAGGAAGAGCGCCTTGCGCAGGTCGATGTCGGCGAGGACGGTGTGGCTGCCTCCGGTGAGCCGCAGGACGGCCTGGGAGGCCATTTCCAGATAGCCGGCGGCGGGGAAGACCACGAGGTCCTGGATGCGGTGGTCGGCGAGGTAGGGCAGGGTCTCGGTGTCGAGCCGGGCCTGCCAGGTCGGCTCCGTGTGGTCGGTGCGGCGGCCGAGGAGTGGGTGGTCGACGAGGCCCAGGCGTACCTGGGCGACGGGCGGCGGCTCGGTCCAGTGCCGGTCGCGCTTCCAGGGGTAGCGGGGCAGGGTGACGGGCCGGCCGGTGGGTTGCAGGGTGTGCCAGTCGATGCCGGTGCCGAGGTTGTGGAGGCTCGCCAGCGAGGTGGCGAACCGCTCGCTCTCGTTCTCCTTGCGGCGGATCGACGGCAGGGTGAGGCCGGATGCTCCCCGGGCGTCGAGGCATTCGCGGATCGAGTGGCCGAGCACCGGGTGCGGGCCGATCTCCAGGAACACCTGGTGACCGTCGTCGGCCAGGCGGTCCACGGCCGCCCGGAAGCGCACCCGGTCGCGTACGTTCTTCCACCAGTACGCCGCGTCGAGCTCGGGGCCCTGCGCGGTGCCCTCCTGGCCGGTGAGGTACAGCGGGATACGGGCCCGGTGTGGGGTGAGCGGGGCCAGCGCCTCCAGGAGGTCGTCCTTGATCCGTTCCATGCCGACGCTGTGGTACGGGACTGCGACGGTGAGGAAGCGGGCGAAGACCTGATTGGCTTTCAGCTCGTCGGCCAGCAGGGTCAGCGCGGCCTCCTCGCCCGCGAGCGTGACGGATGCGGGGCTGTTGACGGCGGCGATCGACACCCGGTCCTGGTAGGGGCGTACCCGGCGTTCGGCCTCGTCCTCCGGCAGGCTCACGGCCAGCATGGTGCCGGTGCCGGCCAGTGTCTGCTGGAGCCGGCTTCGCTGCACCACGATCCTGACCGCGTCCTCCAGGGAGTAGACGCCCGCTTCGTGGAAGGCGGCGATCTCCCCCGTGCTGTGGCCCACCACGGCGTCGGGCCGGACCCCGTACGAGCGCCACATGGCGGCCAGGCCGGTCTGCAGGGCGAAGTTGGCGGGTTGCGCGAGCCAGGTCTCGTTCATGCGTGAGGCGGTTTCACCGGCGGTCATCTCCGCCAGCAGGGACCAGCCGGCGAACTCCCGCAGGACGCGGTCGCACTCGGTCACGGCCTTGCGGAACGCCGGTTCGTCCCGCAGGAGTTGGCGGCCCATCCCCCACCACTGGGGCCCCATGCCGGTGAAGACCCAGACCAGTCGGCGGTCCTCGGCGGCGCGCAGGCGGCCCTGCACGACGCGGGGGTGGGTCTCGCCCCGCCCGTACGCGGTCAGCGCCTCGTCCAGCGAGGCGCGCGAGGAGTACACGACGGAGAGCCGCTCGGGCAGGTGCTGGCGGCGGTGCGCCAGGGTGTGGCCGAGGTCGGGCAGCGACACGCCCGGAGCGCCGTCGCGGCCGGCGAGTTCGTTCGCGAGGTGGCCCGCCATCGCGGCGAGGCCCTCCGGGTGGCGGGCGCTCAGCGGCAGGATGCTCCAGTGGCGTCCGTCCGCGTCGGCGTTCTCGCGGGAGGCGCCGGGTTCGGCGTTCTCGGCGGCAGGACTGGTCGTGGCCGCCGGGGTCGGGGTGGGGACAGGCGGTGTTTCGGGCGGGGCCTCCTCCAGTACGAGGTGGGCGTTGGTGCCGCCGAATCCGAACGAGTTGACACCGGCCCGCGCGGGCCCGTCGTGGTCGGGCCATGGGGTCGGCCGCGTGGGGATCTCGTAGGGCAGTGCGGCCGCGTCGATGGCGGGGTTGAGACGTTCCAGATTGATGTGCGGTGGGATGTGCCGGTGCTTGAGGCACAGCACGGTCTTGATGAGGCCGGCAATCCCGGCGGCGGACTCGGTGTGCCCGATGTTGGTCTTCACCGAGCCGACGTAGCAGCGGTCCTGGGGGGCTCGTCCGAAGGCCAGGGCCCGCGCCAGCGCGTTGGCCTCGATGGGGTCGCCGACGGGGGTCGAGGTGCCGTGGGCCTCCATGTACTGGAGCTGGCCCGGTGTGATCCCGGCTTCGGCGCAGACACGCCGGATGAGGGAGACCTGCGCCTCGGGGTTGGGCACGGTGATGCCGGGGGTGCGGCCGTCCTGGTTGACTCCGCTGCCGAGGATCACGGCGTGGATGCGGTCGCCGTCACGGACGGCGTCCTCCAGGCGCTTCAGCGCGACCAGGCCGACGCCTTCCGCCCGCACGTAGCCGTCGGCGTCCGCGTCGAACGTGCGTGAGCGGCCTCCGGGTGACAGGAATCCCCCCTTCGTCTCGGCGACGGTGTACTGCGGTGCCATGTGCAGGAGGACCCCGCCGGCGAGCGCGAGGTCGCTTTCACGGCGGTCCAGTGCCTGGCAGGCGAGGTGCACGGCCACCAGGGAGGAGCTGCAGGCGGTGTCGATCGACAGGCTGGGGCCCCGGAAGTCGAAGCAGTGCGAGATGCGGTTCGACACCATCGTCATCATCGTGCCGGTCGCGGTGTGGGCGGCCAGCGAGGTGAAGCCGAGGTCGGCGAACTGGAGGATCTTGTAGTCGAGGGTGAACGCGCCGACGTAGACGGCGACGTCGCTGCCCGCGAGGTCGGCGGGGCGCTGGCCGCCGTCCTCCAGTGTCTCCCAGGCCACCTCGAGCAGTTTGCGCTGCTGGGGGTCCATGTGGTCGGCCTCGCGGGGGCTGATGCCGAAGAACTCGGGGTCGAACTCGTCGAACCCGTCGATGTATCCGCCGCGGCCGCCGACGAGGCGTCCAAGCTTGTCCCGGTGGCGGCTGCCCAGCGTGGTGACGTCGTAGCGGTCGGGGGGCGTGGGCGTGATGCAGTCCTTGCCCGCCATCAGATTCCGCCAGAACGTCCGGTGGTCCGAGGCCCCGCCGGGCAGGCGGCAGCCCATGCCGATGATGGCCACCTTGCTCCGTAACGGGTTGTTGCTCGCGTCGGCCATGTCGAACCTCCCAAGTCGTGGTGGCGGAAGAGAAGCCGGGTGCCGGAGGGCGTGCCGGTCCGGGGCGCCGACTCGTGCCGGCGCCTGTGGCGTGGTATGGCGTTCAGTCGCGCCCGCTTCTGCCGGCCGGGCGCCGTCGCCACGGATGCAGAAGGCTGGCGAGGATCTGCCCCGTGCCGGGGAACGAGGTGGGGTCACCGAGTCCGACCGAGGCCGGTTCGCGGCCAGGGCGCCAGGTGAAACTGCCGAAGAGGTGGTCCCAGCACGACAGGTCGGAGCCGTAGTGGCCGGCTTCGGACAGGTCCGTGCTGTGGTGCAGGCGGTGCTGCTCGGGGCTGGCCAGCAGATGGTTGAACGCCCCGATACGCACGTCGATGTTGGCGTGGACGAAGTAGCCCTGGGCGGCGACGAAAAGACCCACCACCAGCACAGCAGGACGCGAGAACCCCAGCAGTGCCAGGCTCAGCTGGACGAGGCCCTGGGCGAGAGCCGTGTCCAGCACGTGGTTCACCCCGTTGTTGGCGACGTTGACCTTGTCCGGCACGTGATGCACGCCGTGCAGTCGCCACAGGAGTGGGTTGCTGTGCCCCAGCCGATGTACCGCGTAGCTGACGAATGAGCCGGTCAGCAGGGCTCCGGGGATCTCGATCGCGAGGGGGTGAACCGGCTCTGCGGGCGAGACCCGGCCGACGGTGGCCGTGACGAGGAGCTGCGCCAGACCGCTTCCGCCCGCGGTGAGCAGGAAGTAGGCGCCGTACCAACGCCACTCTTCCCCGCCGGGGTGCCATTTCCGTTCGTACGGGATGGCCCGTTCGAGTACACCGAGATAGACGAGCGTACCGACCAGAAAGAGCGGACTGACCAGCGCCGGATTCCAGTCGAGGCGCAATGCGGCTGTTCCGACCAGAACAACGGCCAGCAGCAGGACCGGGTAGGCGGCCGTACGGAGAAAACGATCCAGCGAATTTTTGACCGCATACCTTTCCCTGCCCGAAAAAGGAACCGAAGGATTCGCGCCATCGGTCGGCCGTCCGCAATCGCCCACCAGAACTCTCCTCATGGGATGGCGGCTTGGTAGAGAACACTGCATCGGCACAATGCCCGTGGTTCCAGCAGGCTGCGGACACCCCCGGGCGTCAGCAGCTCATGCACCGATTGATTTCGGGCGCGGTTTCGACCAACCGAGTCCCGCCCGGCCGATAGCCCCCCGTTACATCGACCCAGCTCATTTATTACCGATCCTCGCCGCTCTAACCATCAACCGACTCCCGAAATACGCGGCAGCCGGAGCGGGCCCGTCGGGCACTCGCCCATTGAAGCGCGCTTCTCCCTGCCGACGGAATAACGGGCGGCACCGTATCCCCGGTGTGAGCTAATTAGTACGAGAAATACGTTGACGTGCTCATCATGTCGCCCCTGGAATACCCCCCAGAAAGCACTGCGGCGCACGCCCGCGCCCGAGAAGGCGCCACTGCGGCATCTTTCGCGCCCCGGAGGCGGATGCGAGCGCGCTCGTCGACTCCTCGGGCAGGACGATCACCGCCGTCGCCCGGGAACCCGGCATCAGCTCCGCGTCTCGGCGCGTCTGGCACTGCCGGGCCGAGGCCGCATCATCAGGTGAGCAGGGCCGCCACGCCGTCCAGGATTCGCTCCAGGCCGAAGTCCAGTGGGTCGCCGCCCTGCGGGGTGAAGGCACCCTCTGCGACAGCTGACGTGAGGGCGGGAAAACGGTCCGCGTGGCGCTCCAGCACCTCGGCCGTCAGGTCGGCCCACTCCTCGTTCGCCGCCTCGTTGTGTTCGGCGGTCTGCTGGGTGATGTTGCGGATGTGGCCCACGAGCAGCAGGAAGGTGTCGTGTCGCTGGACGGGCGACAGTCCGGTTCCGGCGAGCGCGGCCAAGGCGGTGTCCAGCCAGCCCAGTTGATTGGGGCCCATGATCTGGCGGCGCATGCCCGTGGCCGTGAGGATCCAGGGGTGGCGGCGGTACACGGCCGCGCACTGGCGGGCCCACTCGGTCAGCTGGGGGCGCCAGCCGCCGGCGATGCCCGCGACGGGGGCCGGGGGGCCGATCGCGAGGTCGACCATCAGGTCGACGAGTTCGGCCTTGCCGGGGACGTACCGGTAGAACGCCATCGTCGTGACGTCGAGCTTCTTGGCGACCCGGGCCAGTGACACCGCGTCCAAACCCTCGTCGTCAGCGATCCGGATGGCCGTCTCGGCGATCCGGCCTGCGGACAGAGAAGGCTTCGGGCCTCGGCTCGGCTGCCCCTGCTCGCCCCACAGCAGGGCGAAGCTCGCCTTGGCGCCGTCCTGCTTCCCTGCCGACTTCCGGGACTCGCTCCCGCTCATTCCGCACTCCCTCGCCGCCCCCGGTTGACTCCCCGCACTAACTGTTTATAGCGTATAGCTAACTGCTTACGACATACACAGTTTATGGGTCCGGATCCCAGGGAGTCGTCATGCTCGCCGCCATCGCCACATCCGCCGCCTCACTCCTCCTCGTACCGACCGCCGGGCTCCTCGGCCACCGCGCCCTGAAGCGCGTCCGAAACGTCTCCCTCATGAAGATCGACAGCTCGAACGGCATCAACGAGCAGGGCTTCGTCCGCATCGGCGGCATCGACCAATGGATATCGGTCCGTGGCGACGACCTGACCAACCCCGTCATCCTGGAGCTGCACGGCGGCCCCGGCGCCTCGACCGCGATCTTCGGGCCGCGCACCAGGTGCTGGGAGCAGCACTTCACGCTCGTCCGCTGGGACATGCGGGGCACCCTCAAGACCCTCGGTCATGGCGGAGCCGGCCGACAGGGCGAGATGAGCTTCGAGCGGATCTACGCGGACGCGGTCGAGGTCACCGATCACATCCGCACCCGCCTCGGCGTCGACAGGGTCGTCCTGCTCGGCCACTCCTACGGCAGCGCCTTCGGCCTGCGGCTCGCCCGCGAGTTCCCCGAGCGGTACCTCGCGTACGTCGGCACCGACCAGAACATCCACGACTGCGGCCGGGACGACTCCGTACACCAGGCGCTCCTCACCCGGCTGCGGGCGAGCGGCAAGCACAAGGAACTCGCGGCGGTCGAGCGGCTCGACGACGACAAGCGCCGCTGGACCCACCGCGAGCGCGCGATGCACGCCAAGCTGCTGGCCACCAGCGACCGGCTGACCCTGGACACGATGAAGAAGGTCGTGATGGGCTCCCTGTGGCTCTCGCCGCTGCACTCGCTGCGCGAGCTGGGGCACTTCATGAAGGGCATGAGCTTCTCGGAGCAGGTCACCGCAGGCGCATCCGCGTTCGACGACTGGGCGGACGGTACCGACTTCAAGATTCCGTTCTTCCTCTTCCAGGGCGAGAAGGACGTGCTCACGTCGCCGGTCCTGGCCCGCCGCTTCTTCGATGACGTCCGGGCCCCGGTCAAGGAGTTCGCACTGATCGAGGACTGCAGCCACTTCGCGGCCTTCCGCCGCCCGGATCGGTTCCTCGAACTGCTGCTGGCTCACGTACGGCCGGTGGCAACGACCAGCAAGGCGGTCCGGCCTTACTGATCGTTTCAGGATGGGGTGCGTAGGCGGCGGAGGCACATGAGGCTGCAGCCCAGTGCGAGCAGGCCCGGGTGGAGGTCGGCGCGTCGCTCGTAGCGGGTGGGGGCCCCGGTCCGCATGCAGGCGCCGGGGCTTGCGGCGGGGACGTCCCCTGAGAGCCCGGACGTACGACCCGTCCACGGAGCAGTTCGGTCGGCAGGCCTGCGTGCAGGCGACACCACGCCCGCGAACGCCTGCCGCTGGCGGTGATCCGCCCTGTGCGACTGCAGGCTGACGTCCACTTAGCCGGATGGGCGATGAGGCGGCTTTGATCTTGCGGCCTTGGGGTGACGACCGGGCGGCTGTCGAAGCGAAGGATGGGTCGCGTTCCGCCAGTCAACTCCCCCTCGCAGAAAAGGAGATCGTCATGACTTCGCTGTCGCTGCCTGCTCGGCGCACCGCCACCGCTGCCATCGCCGCCCTGGTGGCCGGGTTCACCCTGTGCGCCTCATCCACCGCCTCGTCCGCCGAGCAGCGCACGGGCCACCGTCGGCCGGGCCCGGCGCGGATTGTCGGCAGTGGGGACTTCGTACTGCCGTACGTGAGCGACAGCGATGTACGCTCCTTCAGCTTCGACGTGGTGGCCGCCCCGTACAGCATTCCGCGGCCCGGGATTCCCACGGGGCTGCCCGTCGACGCGCGGGGGACGATACGCATCTCGCACTACTCGGCTGAACAGAACGTCACCTATACCTCCGAGGGACAAGTGGAGTGCCTGGTCACCGGGCCGAACACGGCGACGGTCACGGCCCTCATCACGAAGGTCAGCCACGAGGAGACCGGCTCGCTCGGCAAGCGCGTCGGACTGAGCGTGTACGACGGTGGAAAGGGCGGCAAGACCGATCGGGTGGGCTTCTCGTGGAACGGGGTGAACCTGCTGCCGAACAGTAAGGACGCCGAGGTCGGCACCTGTATGGCCCCGGCCCCGTACGCCCCCGTCGTCAAGGGCGGCTACACCGTCACCCACGCCGAACTGGCCCCGTTCCCCCGCCCGTAGGAGGCGTGCACCCCGGCCCGCACCCCGCGGCCGGGGTTCCGCTGCCTCTGCGTCAGCTTGTGGTGCCGCCGTGGTTCCGCAGGACGTTCAGAGCCCTGTCGAAGGCCGAGTCCTTCTTCTCGTCGAACTCGTCCTGGGTGAAGACCGGCTCGGTGAAGTGCGGCGGAATGCCTGTGCCGTCGAAGGTCCTGCCCGAGCGGGTCAGGAACTCCTCGTTCGGCAGCCAGGCCGACATGCCGTTGGGGAGTCTGCGCTGCATGACGTCCGAGAAGACGCCTTGGGTGGGCTGTCCGATCCGGACCGTCCTGCCGGGCCGGTCCATGAGGGCCTGGGTGAAGGTCTCCCCCGCGCTGACAGTCGAGCCGCCGGTCAGCACGGCGACCGGCCCGGTGTATCGGGGGCCTTGGGCGGGCGTGACATACACGGGCTGGGGGCGAGTGTGCCGGGTGGGGTCGGCGGGGTCGTTGCGGGCCCGCTTGGAGTAGGCGAGGTAGGGGGTGTCGGTGAGGCGCTCGGCGATGTGGATGCCCAGGGCGTCGGAGCCGCCGCCGTTGATCCGCAGGTCGATGACCAGGCCCTTCAGGCGCTGGGTGCGCTCCTTGCTGAGGACCGTGTCCAGCGTCCTGTCCAGCTCGGCCAACTGGGCGGCGTAGGGGGCGCCACCGGCCGCGTATCCGCCGAAGCCGGAGATCCGCAGATACCCCTGCCCGCCGGGGAGGTCGGCGTAGGTGATCCGTCCGTTGGCGAAGTCCTGGAGGTTCCGGGCGTTCTTGAGGTCATGCGCCACGATGAACGTCTTGACCTTGGTGTCCAACTCAGGGGTGGGCATGACGGTGCCGGGGCGGCCTTGCGCGAAGACGCGGTCGCCGTCCTGAACGGCGACGTGGGAGTCGTGGAGCGGCGCGACCATCTCGCTGAATACGGCGTAGAGCTCATCCCTGGTCGTCTCCGCGTGCACGGTGGGCCGGTATTGGTCGCGCACGGCGTGCCAGTCGATGCCCTTGGCGGAGAAGAACGGGTAGTTCTCCTCGAAGGACTGCCAGAAGACGTCAAAGACAGCGAGCGGACCCTGGGAGGCCGGCCGCGCGCAGGCATCGGGCAACTCCGGTATCCGGCGCAGGTTCCGGTCGCCGACGGAGCCCTCCACCCGCATGAGCCCCTGGTCGCCGCCTCTTCGGGTGCGCACGGTGAGGACGGTGCCGTCGGGTGTGGTGTAGGTGCCGGGGCCGGTCCGCTGCGCGGAGTCGCCCTTGAGGCAGCTGACGGCGGTGGTCTGGTACTCCTGGAAGGTTCCGTTCCTGATGGATAGCACTGTGCCGTAGCCGTCCATGCGCCAGATTCCGTCGGTGGTGGGCTGGTGGGCGGTGGCGGCCGGTGCGGCTTGGCCGGCGAGGGCGGCCAGTGCGACGGCGGTGACGGTGACGATGCGCACGACTTTCCCTTTTCCGTGGGCGGCTTGCTCGGGACAGCCCCACCGTCGCCGACCCGGTGTGCTGCCCGCCATCCGGCTGCCCGGTTGATCAGGGATGGGGACAGCCCCCACCACCGGCACCACGCGTACGCGTCCCAACGGACCATCGGGCGGTCCAGGCGACGGCCATGCACGTGCTTCATGCATCACATCAGGATCGACTGAAGTCAGCATCCACTGATATCCTCACATCACCGTTCACTGATACCAGTGGATGCTGATGTCATGGTCGGCGTCCAGCCGCCGCGAGACGAGAGAGCCCCTCATGCCTGCGAGCCCCGGCACGAAGCCGTCCGTCCTGTTCGTCTGCGTCCACAACGCCGGCCGCTCCCAGATGGCCGCCGCCTGGCTGACCCACCTGGCCGGGGACCGCGTCGAGGTGCGTTCCGCCGGCTCCGACCCGGGCGAGCACGTCAACCCCGCCGCCGTCGCCGCGATGGCCGAGGTCGGCATCGACATCTCCGCCGAGGTCCCGAAGATCCTCACCGTGGACGCGGTGAAGGAGTCCGACGTGTGCATCACCATGGGCTGCGGCGACACCTGCCCCGTCTTCCCCGGGAAGCGCTACCGGGACTGGAAGCTCGACGACCCGCGCGGCCAGGGCGTCGAGGCCGTCCGCGTCATCCGCGACGAGATCAAGGTCCTGGTGGAGAGCCTGATCTCCGAGATCGCCCCGGCAGCCAAGCCGGAGGCGACTGCCTGAGCCACCAACGCGCGGTCGTCGACATCGCCTCCGGCCGCGCCGGGCACACCTCCGGCCGCAGCGCGGCCGAAGCCCAGCCGGCGGCCGGGCAGTCGTCCGCGTAGCGGGGATGCCGGCGTTCGTCAGCGGCTGTGCAGGCGCGTCGCCTTGAGGCCGGCGAGCGGGTATTCGCGCGGGAGGCGGGCCGGGTCGCCCGGGACGGTGACCTGTACGGCAATCGGCCGGGACGTGCCGGCGGCGAGGAACTGGTCCGCCGTGCTTTCCAGATACACCTTGCCGTCCTGGGTGATGACGTCCACGCCGGACGCCGCCGCGTTCGCGCCCTTCACCGTGGGCAGGTCGAAGGAGATCCTGAACCGCCTCAGGTCCTCGGCCTTGCCGCCGTCCTTGCTGACGGCTGTGAGGGTCAGCTCGAAGCTGTACACCCTGCCCCGGGGCTCGCCGCTCTCCCAGGACTGGTTGAACTTCTTGGCGACGGTGATCTCGTCGTAGCTGGGCGGGACCGGCAGGGGGGTGATGCGCCCGGCGCCGTTCATGATCTCGAGGGCGCCGACCGGCACCCTTCCGCGCCCGATGCGCTGCGCGTGGTCGGGGACCGCGGACGTGGTCAGGTCGAGAACGTTGACGTTGCCCGCGGAGTCGACCGCGTAGAAGTGGCCGTCCTGGTCGAAGAAGGTGGCCGAGTACGACCTGCGTGAGCCCGCCGTGGCGCTGGCTTCGGCGGGCGGGAAGACCCCCCGCTTGAGAACGGTCTTCATGGGCTGCCGCCCCGGATCGATGAGCAGCAGGTCTCCGTTGTCGCCCTCCACCGAGAACAGCCGTCCGTCCTTGGGGTGGTAGGAGAAGTCGTCCCACCGGCCGCCTCCCGGCGCCCTGCGGGCCGTGGCCTGCTTGGTGGCCACGTCGATGGCATAGCTGTGTGCGTCGGGGTCGCTGACGACGAAGAGCACCTTCCCGTCGGGGTCCATGTCACCGTCGAACCAGGGCCCGCCCGGGAGCCCGTCGATGACCTCGTCGCGCAGCGTGCCGGCCGTCACGTCGATGGTGATGAGCTTGTTGCCGCTCACCGCCAGCAGCAGCGGCTCCTTGTCCTCGCCCCGGTACTGGGCGCCCATGGCGGTGTACCCGGGCTCGTAGGGCGGAACGCCGTCGACGACGCGGGTGTCACCGTCGACGGGGTCGAAGCGGTAGATCCGGGTGTTCGTCCTGCCTACGGCGAGGTACACCTTGCGGTGAGCCATGATCCGGGCGTCCTTCCACGAGACTGAGGAGTCCGTCATGATCCAGCTACTCCCCCCACACGGCAAGCACCCTCTGTGCCTGTTCGAACACAACAAGTCAAGGGTGGGCGCCACCGGAAGCCCTCGCCGCTCCGGCGGGTCTTCCCGCCGGCCGGGAGCCCGGCACGGATAAAGTTCGAGGCATCGGCCGACCAGGGGGTGGAACAAGGCGACGGATGGCGGAGGTTCCGTATGAGACCGTGGACGGTCGGCGTGGCCGTGGCCGCCGCACTCGCCCTGGCAAGCACCGCCGCCTGCGACACCACCGGGGCCCCGAGGCGGAGCGGGGACGGAGACAGCCTCACCATCGGCGTGCTGCTCCCGGAGACCGAGACCAGCCGCTATGAGACATTCGACCGGCCGCTGATCGAGCGGGCGGTCAAGGACCGGTGCGGAAAGTGCGTCGTCCGCTATGCCAATGCGGAGAACGACGTGCAGATCCAGCACCGCCAGATGGACGCCATGCTCACCCAGGGCGTCGATGCGCTGATCCTCGACCCGGTCCAAGAGGCCTATCTCCGCAGCCTGATCGTCGAGGCGGCGGAGCTGAACGTCCCGGTGGTCTCCTACGACCGGGCGGCCGAGGGGCCCATTTCGGGTTATGTCTCCTTCGACTCGGACGCCATCGGGGTTCTCCAGGGCGAGGGTCTGCTCGACAGTCTGGGTGGGCGGGCGGACGGGGCGCGGGTCGTCCGGGTGGAGGGGCCGCTGTGGAACCCGCACCATGTGGCGGTCTCCATGCTCGAGCAGGCGGGGGCGCACATCAGCAAGACGTACGTGACCTCGGGTTGGACTCCGGAGAACGCGTACAGCGTCATGGTCGGCGCCATCGCCGAGCTGGGGACCGACGGGATCGACGCCGTCTGGGCCGCCAATGACGCGCTGGCCGCCGGGGCCGTCTCCGCGCTCAAGGGCGCAGACATCGATCCGCTGCCGCCGGTCAGCGGTCAGGACGCCGATCTCTCTGCGGTGCAGCGCATCGTCAGCGGTGAGCAGTACATGACCATCTACAAGCCCTACGGGCTCCAGGCGGACGCCGCCGTGGAGATGGCGCTCGCTCTGGCACGTGGCGAGTCCGTGCGTTCGATAGCCACGGGCACGATCAGCACCGAAACGGCCCGGAACGTCCCCAGCGTCGAACTCGCGCCGGCTCTGGTGACCGTCGACACTGTCAAGGAAACCGTGGTCCGGGGCGGCCTGTACACCATCGACGAGATCTGCACCCCGAAATACCGGTCTGCCTGCGAGAAGGCCGGACTCATCGACTGACGGTAGGAGACCGAGATGAGCCAGGCGTCGGCTCCACCCCTGCTCGCCCTGCGCGGCGTCGCCAAGTCCTTCGGCGCCGTCCGCGCGCTGGTCGACATCGACCTGGAGATCCGCGCGGGCGAAGTGATGGCGGTGATGGGCGACAGTGGCGCGGGAAAGTCCACCCTGGTCAAAGTGATCGCCGGCGTCGAGCCCGCCCAGGAGGGCGTGATCAGCTGGAAAGGCCGCGCGGTACAGCTCACCCGCCCTCAGCACTCCCAGAACCTGGGCATTTCCACCGTCTATCAGAACCTCTCGCTGTGCGACAACCTCGATGTCGTCGGCAACCTGTTCCTCGGCGGCGAGTTGCGCCGGTTCGGGCTCCTGGACGAGATGGAGATGGGGCGCCGCACCCGTGCGCTGCTGGACACGCTGTCGATCCCTGTTCCCGACGCCCGCGTCCCGGTCGCCTCGCTCCCCTCCGACCAGCGGCAGATCGTGGCGATCGCACGCGCTCTGTTGAGGGAACCCGATCTCCTCCTCCTCGACAAACCCACCCAGGCCATGAACGCGCGGCAGACCAACAAGTTCCTCGACATGATCGAGGGGTTGCGCGACCGCGGACTCGGCATCCTGTTCATCAGCCACGCCATGGGTGACATCAAGGCGGTCGCGGACCGGGTCGCTGTACTCCGTCTGGGGCGCAACAACGGTGTCTTCAACGCGCACACCGCCTCTCAGGAAATGATTACTTCCGCCATCACGGGTGCCACAGATCACGCCGTGGCCCATCGCGCCTCGGAGCGGAAGGACGACGGACTGTGAGCGACACACGCGGTGCGACCGCTTTCGTCGACCGGCTGCGTGCGCTGCGCCGGCAGGGGGCGCGGGGGTACCTCGACGCCCGGCGGAACCGACTGCTCACGGGCGGGCTCGGCCCGGTGCCCGCGACCGCCGTCCTGGTGCTCGTCTGGACCGTTTTCCAGATCCTCGACCCCCGCTTCCTCTCCCCCCGCAACCTGTCCAACCTCAGCGTGGACGTCGTCGGCACGGGACTGATCGCCACCGGCCTCGTCTTCGTGCTGCTGATCGGCGAGATCGACCTCTCGGTCGGCGCGCTCAGCGGCTTCACGTCCGCCCTGTTCGCCGTGCTGAACGTCCATCACGGCATGCCCGAAGTGCTCGCCGTGCTCCTGGCGGTCGCCGCCGGCTGTGCGGCGGGCGCCCTGCACGGTGTCATCTTCGCCCGGCTGGGTGTGGCGTCGTTCGCGGTCACCCTCGCCGCGGCGCTCGGCTGGAGCGGCTTGCTGGCCATCGTCCTGAGCGGCAGCGGCACCGTCGTCTTCGACGACGAGGGGTTCGTCGCGACGCTGACCCGCTACCACTTCGGTCCCCCCGCCGTCGCGTACGTCCTCGCCGCGCTGGTGACCGGCATCTACTTCCTCGCCGCCCACCAGCGGTCGCGGTTCCACCGCGCCTCCGGCGCCGCGTTCCAGTCCACCGGCGGGATCGCCGTCCGTACGGGCGTGCTGGGCGTCATCGCCTTCGCCGGGGCTGCCGTGCTCAACGCGTACCGGGGGCTGCCCCTGGCCCTGCTGATCTTCCTGGCCGTGGTCGCCGCACTGGATTACGGACTGCGGCGCACGTCGTACGGCCGTGCGATCTACGCCCAGGGCGACAGCGTCGAGGCAGCCCGGCGCACCGGGCTCCCCGTGGTGGGAGTGCAGATCTCCGTCTTCATGGTCTCCGGGACGATGGCGGCGCTCGGCGGCCTGTTCCTGGCGTCGCGGACCAGCACGGTCGGCGCTGGCTCCCCCACCCTCATCCTGCTGGTCAACGCGGTCGCCGCCGCTGTGATCGGCGGCACCAGCCTGTTCGGCGGCCGCGGCCGCACCTGGTCCGCGATGCTCGGCATCCTGGTCATCCAGTCGGTGGCCTCCGGCATGGCGCTCCTGGGCCTGCAAGGTGCCCTCCAGATCGCCATCACCGCCGGCATCCTCCTGCTCGCCGTCATCGCCGACTCCCTCGCCCACCGCCCGCACCTCGCCCTTCGCGCCGACACCAGGGCCTGACCCCGGCGCCGCCGCCCCCGTGCCTCTCCGCCGGGTGCCGGCGCCCGCTCCGACTGGCTGCACCCACCTGACAGGGAGCAACATGGAGTGAAGCCGGCCGAGCGGCGGTGAACGGCAGCTCGGGCGTTGGGAGGCGGCGCGTGTTCGTGGACGGGCAGATCTTCGCGTCCTGCGGGGTCCGATGCGCCGCTGTCTACGTGCTGGCGGAGGACGGCCGCGAACTGCGCCTGGCCGAGGTGGCCGAAAGCCCTGCCACACGGCTCCCGGCTCCCACCGCGACGTACGCCCTCGCCGGTTCCTCACCCGTCGCCGACGCCTGCCGCACCGGGAGCCCCCGGTGGCTGACCACCGAGGACGCCGTCCGGTACGACCTGCCGGGATTCACTCCGGTCCCCTCCCCCGCGGCCGGCCGCAGCCCGGACGGAGCCGCACCGGCGGACACCGTCTCGGCGGGTGCGCTGCCGCTGGGCGGAGAGGCCCGCCTTCTGGGATGCCTGCTCGTGGTGGGCAGGAGCGGGGAGGGCTTCAGCGCCGACCAGCGCACGCTGCTCGAACTCTACGCAGGCCAGGCGGCCGCCGGGCTCGAAGCGGCCGCAGTCCGCGTCGCCGACCGAACCGGGGCGGCCCCCGGGCACCGGCCCACCCTGCTGCCCGCACGCGGCGGCGGTTTCGTGCTCACCCCCGGCACCGGGCACATGGACGTGGACGCAGGGGTGCTGAATCTGTTCGGCATCCCCCCGGAGGACTTCGACGGCGATGCCTCTGCCCTGCTCGAGTGCACCGCCCCGGACGACGCGCCCGCGCTGATGTCGGTCGTGAAGCCCCGGCAGACCAACTCCGACCAGCATCTGGTGTTCCGCATCCGCCGCCGCAACGGTGAGCTGCGCTGGCTGGACCTGCGCTGCCGCGTGCTGGCCGGCACCGGCGGCCGGCCCCGGCGTGTGCTGGGCGTGGTGAGCGAGGCCTCGCATCTGCGCCCCGGCGCCGACGACGTGTCCCTCGTACAGCGGCTGTCCGCCGCCCTGTCCGCTTCGACCACCACCCGCGATGTCGGTGAAGTCGTGGTCCGGTCCCTGCGCGCCCCGCTCGACGCCGACCGGATCGCGGTCGCCGAGGTGGAGGGCGACCACCTCGTGGTGATCGTCCTCGACCCGCCGGAACCGGACGCCTGGCCCCGGTCGTGGCGCGCGGAATGGCGGTCGGAATGGCCCGACGCGTCCTGCCACTCCCTGCCGACGTTGCAGAACGCCCTGCGGGAAGGACATGTCGGCCTCTGGCCCGCCGGAACCGAACTCGAACCCGGCCTCGAGGACGTCGGGCCCGGCGGCCTCGCCGTCCTGCCGCTCCCCGCCGACGGCCGGATGGTCGGGGTGTGCCTCGTGGGGTGGGAGGGCGAGCGCCGCTTCGGCCCCGCGGACCGGTCCCTGCTGACCGCGCTCGCGGGCGTGATGGGCCAGGCCCTGGCCCGCGCCCACGCTCTGGACGCCGGGCACGAACTCGCCACGATGCTGCAGCGCAGCCTCCTGCCCCGCCGGCTGCCGGCACTGGCCGGAGGGGCCGCCGTCGCCCGGTACCTGCCCGCGACCGCCGGCCTCGAAGTGGGCGGCGACTGGTACGACGTGATTCCACTCTCCGACGGCCATGTGGCGCTGGTCATCGGCGACGTGCAGGGCCACAGCGCCGCAGCCGCCACGATCATGGGGCAGATGCGCACCGCCATCCGGGCGTACGCGGTCGAAGGCCACCCGCCCGATGTCGTGGTGGCCCACGCCAACCAGCTGCTCGTCGGCATGGAGACCGACCTATTCGCCACCTGCACCTATGTCGACCTGGACATGGAGGAGGGCACCGCCTGGGTCGTTCGGGCGGGGCACCTGCCGCCGCTGCTGCGGCTGCCCGACGGCGCGACCGAGGAGCCGGAGATCGAAGGCGGCCCGCCGCTCGGCGTCATCACCGACGGCGAGTTCCCCATGACCCAGCTCAGCCTCGCCCCCGGCACCCTCGTCGCGCTCCTCACGGACGGACTGGTGGAATCGGCGACACTCCATCTGGAGGACGGCATGCGGGCCGCACGCGACGTGCTCGCCGCCGCCGATCCGGCCGATCCCGAGGGGGCGGCCGACCGGCTCGTCGCCGGCACGCTCCGTAGACACGACGACGTGGCCGTCCTGATCCTGCGCTACGACGGCATGCGGGTCCGGCCCATCCGGGCGCGGTGGGCGGTATGGCGGCTTCCCGACGCGGTCATGCACGCGCGCCGTTTCACCGCCCGGACCCTGCGCGACTGGTCCGTGACGGAGGAGAACGACACCGTCCTGCTGGTCGTCTCCGAACTGGTCACCAACGCCGTCGCGCACACCACGGGCGAGGTCCGACTCGGTCTGACGCTGACCGGCGACCGGCTGCGCATCACCGTGCACGACGCCTCCCCTCGTACACCCGTGAAGTCCGAGACCGTCGACTGGGAGGAGACCGGCGGACGCGGCCTGATGCTGGTCGAAGCGATGGCCACGGCCTGGGGTTCCGTACCGCTCAGCGGCGGCAAACAGGTGTGGTGCGACATCGCCCTCTCGCCCCGCGACGAAGCCGTCCCCGCCCTCTGAAGGCCCGGCTGCGAACGAGCGCGGGACGGTCGCTCGTACCTGGGTCGGGTCGCCCGGGGAGTGGGTAGGAACGCTCCTGGGGATCACGGCGGTTGGGGAGGCGGCGGTGAACGGGAGGGCACGGTCGAGGGTGGCGGGTGCCGTCCTGGGCGTGGCCGTTTCAGCGCTGACGTGCGGGCTGGCCGTGGTCGCGGCGGTGCTGGTTCCCGCGTGGTGGCCGCACCCGGCTGCGGCGGCCGTCGCGGCACTCGTGATCCTCGGCGCCGGGTTCGCGGCGATCGGCGTCTGCTTCGTCCGCCTCGGCCCCTGGCACTTCGGGGTGGCCGCGATCGTGGAGAGCCTGCTGGCTCTGGGGTTGCTGGTGTTCCTCGGCCAGGCCGTGCTCGATGTGTGGGGCGAGCGGGTGGACACCGTCGTCACGAAGTCCGTACGGCACGAGAGCAACTCCCCGACGGGGAAGGTCACCCGGTCCTGGTGGGAGTGCTCGCTGGCACGGCCCGACGGCAGGCGAATCGAGCGAAACCTGAGGGAGTCGGACCTCGTCCCGCTCGGGAAGGCGTGCCCCGCCGGCGCGGAGGCCGGGGACCGGCTCGTGGTGTACGCGGTGCCGGGAGGCTTCGCCGCGCCGCAGAGGAACGCACCCGTCGGCGGCGTGTGGTTGGTCGTCACCTTCACGGTCGCCGCCACAGCGGCGGCAGCGACGCTCACGGCTGTCGGCATGTCCCGGGCGGGCGCACCCGCGCCTTTGCCGTAAGCCCCCGTGCCGACCGCTGCGCACGCCGGACGCGGGCGAATGAGGCCCGGTGAGGGGGGTGGAAGTGCATGCGGCGGGCGGTTAATTGGGCTGCGTTCGGCGCGGGGCCTGCCCATACTGGCGGTCCGCGACTCCCAGAACCACGAAGGAACGTTCCCGCGTGCAGGCCGCCGTCACCGTCACCCCCGCTCAGATCCCCGAACTGCTGCTGGGCCTCGCCACCGTGCGGCCCGTCTTCCTGTGGGGCGCGCCGGGAATCGGCAAGTCGTCGCTCGTGCGGAAGTTCGCCGAGTCCCTGGGGCTGGAGTGCGTCAGCCTGCTCGGAACGCAACTGGCGCCGGAGGATCTCATCGGCGTGCCGCAGATCCGGGACGGCCGGTCCGTGTTCTGTCCGCCCGAGTCCATCGCCCGTGACGAGCCGTACTGCCTGTTCCTGGACGAGCTCAACGCGGCGACGCCCGATGTGCAGAAGGCGTTCTACTCGCTGATCCTGGACCGCCGCATCGGCACCTACGAGCTGCCCGCCGGGTCGATCGTCATCGGGGCCGGCAACCGTGCCACGGACAACGCGCTGGCGCGGCCCATCGCTTCCGCGCTGGTCAACCGGCTCACCCATGTCCATCTCCGGGCCTCGGCCGCGGACTGGCTGGTGTGGGCGGCCGAGAACGGTGTTCACCCGTGGGTGACGGACTACCTCGCCGACCGGCCCGACCACCTGTGGTCGCAGCCGCCCAAGACCGAGGAGCCGTTCTCCACGCCCCGGTCCTGGCACATGCTGTCGGACGCCCTGCACTCCTTCGGGCCGGAGATCGATGAGGAGACGCTGAAGGTCGTCGTGCACGGCACGCTGACACCCGCTCACGCGGTCTCCTTCAGCGGCTACGCGAAGATCGTCCGTCATGCCTTCGGCCTGGAGGCGATCCTCAAGGGCGACGCCTCCTGGCCCGGGCGGCCCGAGGACCGCGACCTGCTCTACTACCTGGCCGACGCGTTCCGGGGGCACCTGGTCAAGGAGCTGCCGCGCCAGAAGGAGCACGTCTCGCCGTCCCTGCGGCAGACCGCCTACCGGGCCAAGTCGCTGCTCGTGCAGCTTGCCGAGATCTCGGTCGAGGTCGCCCAGACCGTCATCGCGGACGACGCCGACGGGCTTCCCGTGCTGCCCGCGTGGTTCCTCGTGGAAGCCGCGCGGGACATGCCCCGGCTCGTCGAGGCCCGCCGGTGACGGGGTCCGGCGGGCGCCGGGGCGGTGGCAAGGGCGCGAAGAAGAAGACCGACCCGGCCACCGAGGCGTTCGCCGCCGGGCTCGCCCTCGTCAAGCGCAATCCGGCGTTCGCGGCGCTGGAGGCGTCCGTGTGCCGCCAGGAGGGGTGCGTGCTCGCCCCGGCAGGCGGGCTGGCCGCCGTCACCTCGAACGGCACCATCCACGCCCACCCCACCAAGCGGGCCGACCCGGCCGAGTGGGCGTGGGCGCTCGCCCACTGCCTGCTGCACCTCGGCTTCGGCCATCTGCCCGCCTCGGCGGACGACCCGCGGGAACAGCCCGACCGCTTCGACCGCGCGGCACGCTGCGCGGTCGTCAACCGCTTCCTGGACGGCCACCCGGTGGGCCGGGCGCCCGTCGTCCTGCCGGACTCGTTCCCGGGTGGCGACGAGGAACTGCTCGCCGCCCGGTGGCGCCGCGACGGCATTCCCGCCGCGTACGAACACTGCGGCGCCGCGGGCAAGCACCCGGACCAGGTCCTCACCACGTGGAACGCCTGGAACTCCGCGGTCCCGGACTGGGAGACCGCCTTCGCGCACGCGCTGACCCGCAGCGTGTCCGCCGCGATGGACGTGGCCGGTGGCCGACGCGACCGGATCACCGGAGAACTCGCGCCCCAGCGGCCCTGGGACCGTGCACTGAACTGGTTCATCTCCTCCTACCCGCTGCTGGGCGGGCTCGCCTCGGGCCTGGAGATCGTGGCCGACGCCGAGCTGGCCCGGGCGCAGGGCATCGCCGTCGCGGCGGTCAGTCCGGTCGCGGGCGAGATCTACGTCAACCCGCTGCGCGGGCTCACCGACGAGGAGTGGCGCTTCGTCCTCGCGCACGAGATGCTGCACGCCGCGCTGCGGCACGGCGAACGCCGTGGGGGCCGCGACCCGTTCCTCTTCAACGTGGCCGCCGACTACGTCGTCAACGACTGGCTGGTCCAGATGCGCGTCGGCGACATGCCCGAGGGGCTGTTGTACGACCCGGCCCTGCGGGGCCTGTCCGCCGAGGAGGTGTACGACCGCATCGCGCACGACCTGCGCCGTCACCGCAGGCTCGCGACGCTGCGGGGCAAGGGTGCCGGGGACATCCTCGGCGAGCCGCTCGCACATGCCGGGGCCCGGCCGTACACCGACCTGGACGAGTTCTACCGGCGCGGTCTGGTGCAGGGTTTCGACCTGCACCAGTACGGGAAACGCGGCCTGCTGCCCGCAGGGCTCATCGAGGAGATCCGCGCCCTGGCGCACCCGCCCGTGCCGTGGGACGCGCGGCTGGCGCGCTGGTTCGACGAGTACGTTCCCCGGCCGGAGCCCGTGCGCTCGTACGCGCGTCCGGCACGGCGGCAGGCCGCGACGCCCGGCATCCCGCGCGCCGGACGGTACTTTCCGCCCGAGGAGACGGCCCGCTGCACCTTCGGTGTCGTACTGGACACCTCCGGCTCGATGAACAACGCCCTGCTCGGCAAGGCGCTCGGTGCCATCGCCTCGTACGCCGAGGCCCGGGACGTGCCCGCGGCACGCGTGGTCTTCTGCGACGCCGCCCCCTACGACGCCGGATACCTGCCGCCCGCCGAGATCGCCGGCCGGGTGCGGATACGCGGCCGCGGCGGTACCGAACTCCAGCCCGGCATCGACCTGCTGCACCGGGCCGACGACTTCCCGCCGGACGCGCCGGTACTCGTCATCACCGACGGCTGGTGCGACGTCCTGCGCATCCGGCGCGAGCACGCCTACCTGATACCGCGAGGCGCGTCGCTGCCGTTCACCCCGCGCGGCCCGGTGTTCCGGCTGGCCTAGGAGCGAGCCGGGGCCGGGACCGTCAGGTGCCCGCCGGCCGCGCCCCGAGCACCGGCAGCAGCCGCAGCTTCTCGTCGTCCGGCGAACCCGGCGTCGCGGTGTACACCAGCAGCGTCTGGTTCTGCTCCGGGTCCAGGAGGACCTGGCACTGGAGGGTGAGGACGCCCAGTTCCGGATGGCGTACCAGCTTGGGGTCCACCCGTGGTACGTCGATCTCGTGCGCGCTCCACAGGGCGGCGAACTCCGGGCTGCGGTCCAGCAGGAGGTCGCGCAGGTGCTCGGCGCGCCCGCCCGCGCCCTGCCGCGAGTAGGCGGCGCGCAGGCCGGAGGTGAAGAACCGGCTGTGCAGCGGGTGGTCCTGCTCCGGGTACAGGAGCCGGGCGGCCGGGTCGGTGAACCAGCGGTAGGTGAGGCTGCGCTCGGGTCCGGTGAACCCGGTCTGGTCGCCGAGCAGCGCGGTGGCCGCCGGTGTCTGGGCGAGGGTTTCCGCCACGTCGCTGACGACCTGCGCCGGTGTGTCGTCCAGCCGCCCGAGGATGCGCATCAGGCCGGGCGTGATGTGGTCGGAGCGCAGGTTGCCGGGGCGCGAGGGGGTGTTGTGTCCGGCGATACGGAACAGGTGGTCGCGCTCGGCGAGCGAGAGGCGCAGCCCGCGGGCGATGGCGGCGAGCATCGGTTCCGAGGGCTGCGGCCCGCGCTGCTGCTCCAGCCGGCTGTAGTAGTCGGTCGACATGCCGCTCAGCGCCGCGGCCTCCTCGCGGCGCAGGCCGCGGGTGCGGCGGCGCGGCCCGCGGGGCAGCCCCACGTCTTCCGGTTGCAGGGATTCGCGTCGGGTGCGGAGGAAGTCCGCGAGTTGTGCTCGGTCCACGGTTCCAGTTTCCCTCGTCGTCCCGGTGCCTGGGGTCCGGGCGGCTGGTGGAGGTGTACGGGCCGGCCCGGGCGGCCGGGGTCGTCTCAGAGCAGCATGCCGCCCGACGCCTCGATGCGCTGCCCCGTGACCCAGGACGTGCCCTCGGTGAGCAGTGCCGCGGCGGCGGCGCCGATGTCGTCGGGTTCGCCGGGGCGGCCCATCGCGGTGACGCCGCTCATCGTGGCGCGCATGTCCTCGTTGTCGCGGACGCCGCCGCCGCCGAAGTCGGTGCCGGTGGCACCGGGTGCGAGGGCGTTGACCGCGATGCCGCGCGGCCCCAGCTCCTTGGCCAGGTAGCGGGTGAGGACCTCGACGGCCCCCTTGGCCGCGGCGTAGGCGGCGGTCGGCGCGGCGACGAAACGGGTCAGGCCGGTGGAGACGTTGAGGATGCGGCCGCGGTCCGCGATCAGGGGCAGCAGGGCCTGGGTGAGGAAGAAGACGCCCTTGACGTGGACGTCCATCAGCCCGTCGAACTGCTCCTCGGTGGTCTCTTCGAACGAGGCGTACACGCCGTGTCCGGCGTTGTTGACGAGGATGTCGAGAGTGTCGCGGCCCCACTCCCGGGCCAGCGCCTCGCGCACCTGGGCGGTGAAGGCGGGGAACGCGGCGGTGTCGGCGGTGTCCAGCCGCAGGGCGATCGCGGTGCGTCCCAGCTTGCGGGCCGCCTCCACGACGGCCTCGGCCTCGTCGGCGTGCGAGCGGTAGGTGAGGATCAGGTCGGTGCCGGACTCGGCGAGGTGCAGGGCGGTGCTGCGGCCGAGGCCCCGGTTGGCGCCGGTGATCAGGGCGATGCGGGTCATGGTGGCTCCGTTCGATTCGGGTGCGGCGGCCGGTCCCTCTGCCGTCCGCCCCTCCACGATCGCGCGTCGCCGGGTGCTGGATGAAGGCCGCGGTTGTCCAGGGATCGCGAGTCCCCCCTTACGGGCGCGCGGCGGCGTCATGCGGTCCGCGTCGCCGAGGACGGACCGGGCCGGGACTCCTCGTATCGTCACCGCGTTCCCCGGGTCGGTGGTGGGTCAGCGGCGGGCTGCCGTGATGGTGATCATGAGGGGGATCAGGCGGGTGGGAGGGATGCGGTAGCGGCCCCGGCCGGTTGTCTCCAGCCAGCCCGCGGAGACGAGTTGGCGCAGGTGGTGGTAGATCTGGCCGGTGGTGCCCAGACCTTCCAGCGCGGCGAGTTCGGCGACGACCGTGCGCCCTGCGGCCACGGCCTGGATGAGCCGCAGCCGTACGGGGTGGCCGAGTGCCCCGATGGTGTCGGCCGCTTCCGACCAGTCGGAGGTGATGACCGAGTCCGTGGCGTCCGAGCGCTCCCATTCGACGAGTTCTCCGTCGGGGCCGACCACGGAGCCGGCGAAGAGGACTCCCCCGCGCGCCACTTCCTGGAGGCGTTCGCGGAGCCGGGGCAGGGCCCAGTGGGCTTCGGCGGGCATCTCGCCGGGGCTGGGGTTCGCGGGGCCGTCGCCCAGCCTGGCCTCGAGTGCGGAGAGGCGCCGCGACAGGTCGGCGACCTGCTCGGCCAGGGCCTCCCGGGAAGGCGCGTGGTCGCTCATCGGCCCAGCCTAGCGGTGGCCCCGCGAGGCCGGGCCTCGACGGGGCCACCGAGGTGCACTAGGCGTCCTTCGACAGGGCGGCGACGAGGCTCTTGGGTCGCATGTCGGTCCAGTTCTCCTCGATGTGGCGCAGGCAGGCCGCGCGCTCGTCGGGGCCGAACACACGGGTCCAGCCGGCCGGTACCGCGACGGACTGGGGCCACAGGGAGTGCTGGTTCTCGTCGTTGACGAGCACCACGAAGCGGGCGGTCTCGTCGTCGAAGGGGTTGGTCATGGGATGGCCTCTTTCCTGCGGTCGGCTTTCTCGTGGTCGAACTGGTCGTCGGGGTCGTGGTCGGCGTCGTGCTGGTGGGGGTCCGGGGCCGGGAGGTCGGCCACCCGTGCTCCGGGCCGCGCGGCCACCGCGTCGAGCAGGGTGGTCAGCTCGTGCAGGAGGCCGTGGGCGGCTCCTGGTTCCAGCGCGCCCGGCCGGTGGTCGAGGCGCAGGTGCAACGTGTCGCCGGTGGCGAACGCGACCAGGGTCAGCGGGTAGTGGGTGGCGTCGCGGCCCGTCACGGCGGCGACCCTCAGGCCGTGTGCGGGGCGGGTGAGGGCGGCCCGGTCGAGGGGGTAGTTCTCGAACACGAGGTGGGTGTCGAACAGTTCTCTGCGTCCCACCGCGCGCTGGATCTCGCTCAACCCGATGTGGTGGTGGGGCAGCAGCCGGGCCTGTTCGTCGCGGAGCCGGCGCAGCGCCTCGCGTACGGTCTCGGTGCCGTCGATCCGCACGCGTACCGGGACGGCGTCGATGAACAGGCCGATCATGGCGTCCATGCCGGGGAGTTCCGGCTGGCGGCCCGAGACGGTCGCGCCGAACACGACGTCGTCGGTGCCCAGGCGCCGGGCCAGGAGGAGGGCCCAGGTGCTCTGGACGACGGTGTTGAGGGTGATGCCGTCGCCGCCGAGGGCGCGCAGGGCCGCAGTGGTGGCTTCGGACAGCGTCGCGCTCAGGGAGGTGGCGGGGCCGCTGCCCGCCGGGACGGGCCCGGTCAGCCGCCGGGGTGCCGGCAGGCCGTCGAGGGCGGCGCGCCAG
>NZ_JAKRGC010000059.1 GCF_022347745.1 Streptomyces sp. OfavH-34-F | reverse complement strand
CCCGCGACGGCCGCGTTCCGGGCACCGCAGCCCTCACGGGACTGCCCGCCGGCTCGCCCCGCGCCGCCGTGGCCGTCCTGGCCGCCCAGCGGGCCCTCGGCCTGCCGTACGTGTGGGGCGCGAGCGGGCCCTCCGGTTTCGACTGCTCCGGGCTGATGAAGTGGGCCTGGGCCCAGGCCGGGGTGAGCCTGCCGCGCACCTCGCAGGCCCAGCGGTACGCGGGCCGCGTGATCCCGCTCTCCGAGGCCCGCCCCGGCGACCTCGTCGCCTACCGGGCGGACGCGAGCCACATCGCCATGTACGTGGGAAACGGGCAGGTCATCCACGCGCCCTACCCCGGGGCCCGGGTGCGTTACGACCCCGTGGGCATGATGCCCGTCTCCTCGGTCACCCGCGTCTGACCCCGCACCCTGCCCGTACGCTCGTCCTGTGGTCGAACAGGTGCGCAGGCGTGCGGGTCGGCGGCGGGCGGCGGGTGCCGTGCTCGCCGCCCTGCTGTGCGCCGCCGGCTGCTCCGCCCCCGCCGACGAGGCGCCCGGCCCCACCACCCGCGACATCCGCGCCACCCTCGACCGGCGCGCCGCCGCCGTCCTGCGCCACGACGAGGCCGCCTACGCCGCGGTCGTCGATCCGGACGCCACGGCCCTGCGCGGCGCCCAGCGCCGGGAGCTCGCCCGGCTCGCGGCCGTGCCGCTGGCCTCCTGGACGTACGGGCTGACCCACGTCACCGCGCACGGCTCCGACCGGGCCACCGCCGACGTGCGGCTCGGCTACCGGCTCAAGGGCTACGACAGCGCCCCCGTCACCGTGGACCGGATCATCGAGCTGGAGCGCGACCCGGCGGACGGCCGCTGGTACCTCACCGCGGACCGGCCGGCGGACGGCAGCGTCCGGCAGCTGTGGGAGCAGGGCGACGTCGAGGTGGTGCGCGGGGCGCACAGCCTGGTCCTGGGCGTCGGCCGCCCGCGCGAGGAGCTGGAGGCCGTCGCCGGCACGGCCGACGCGGCGGTGCCCGAGGTCACCGCCGCCTGGCCGGAGCGCTGGGCCGGGCGCGTCGTGGTGCTGGTGCCGGACAGCGTCGCGGACATGGGCGAACTCCTCGGCTCGCCCGCCTCGAACTACCGGGGCATAGCGGCCGTCACCACCGGCGAGACCGGCAACTCCGGCAAGGCGCCCGCCGACCGGGTGATCGTCAACCCGGAGGCGTACGCCCTGCTCGGCGACTTCGGGCAGCGCGTCGTCCTCACCCACGAGACCACCCATGTGGCCACCCGCGGGCGGACCTCGCCGGCCACCCCGACCTGGCTCTCCGAGGGCTTCGCCGACTGGGCGGCCTACCGGGACGGGGAGCGCACCGCCGAGGAGATCGCGCCCGAGCTGGCCGAGGCCGTCCGCTCCGGCGGCGGACCCGCCGTCCTGCCCGAGGACGAGGACTTCGCCTTCGCCGGCGACCCGGACCTGCTGGCGCGGGCGTACGAGGGCGGCTGGCTGGCCTGCGAGCTGATCGCGGACCACTGGGGCGAGGAGGAGCTGTTCGCCTTCTACCGGGCCGTGGGAGGCCACCAGGGGCGGGACGGGGCCGTCGAGGACGCCCTGCACGAGGTGCTCGGCACCACCCCGCAGGACTTCACGGCGCGCTGGCGGCTGTATCTGCGGAGCCGGCTCGGCTGACCGCGGGCGCCCGCCCCGCCCCGTCCGCCGCTTCGTGCCCCGCCCCGTCCGGCTGCTCGCCGCCGGTCCCGGGCTCCGCCTCCGGGGTCCGTACGGTGTCCCGCCACAGCCGGGCGCCGGCCAGCACGCAGGCGGCGACCAGCAGCCCGTTGCGCAGGAACATCAGCGTCAGGCCGTGCGCGTCGCTCGACACCACGTGGACGAAGCCGATCGGGAACTCCAGCTGCGTCACGCCGGTGGCCACCAGCACCAGGACGGCCGGCCACTCCATCCGGCTCTCCCGCAGCACCAGGCACACGGCGGCCAGCCCGACCAGCCACAGCATGTACTGCGGGCTGATCACCCGGCTCGTCGTGGTGAACAGCAGCACCGCGGTGAACGCCGCGTCCGCCGCCGTGCTCACCCCGAAGGTCCGCGCCCGCAGCCGCCACAGCAGCAGCCAGCCGAACGCCACCACGCTCAGCCCCAGCGCCAGCGTACTCACCAGCTCCACCCCCGGGCCCAGGAACTCCAGCGAGCCGTAGTGCAGCTCCACCCGGCCCTCCCAGCCGAACTGCCGCCACACGTGGAAGACCAGCGCCCCCAGCGACTCCACCTCGGTGCCCCGGTCGCGCTGGAAGCCCAGGAACGCCAGCGCACCCGGCGCCGCCACCACACACGCCAGCAGCAGCCCCGCCGCGACCGCCGCCGCGGTCGTCCACGCCAGCCGGGTGCGCCGGCCCCGGGCCGTCCCGGCCAGCACCAGCACCGGCCACACCTTCAGCAGCGCCCCGAACGCGGCCAGCGCCCCCATCACCCGAGGCCGCCGCAGCCCGGCCAGCAGCGCCGCCACCGCCACCGCCGTCACCATCACGTCGTACCGGGCGTACGCCGTGGTGCCCAGCAGCGGCACGCCCGCCACCCACACCCACACCCCGGCCGCCCGCCGGCCCGGCCCCCGGCTCGCACGCAGCAGCAGCCCCATGACCAGCGCGTCGCACAGGAACGCCAGCATGAAGAAGGCCGTCGCGTAGTCCAGGAACGGCAGCAGCGCGGGGGAGAGGATCGCCAGGGCCGCGACCGGCGGGTACTGCCAGGTGACGTCCGACTCCGGGTACGTGCCCGAGAGCAGCACCTCGTACCAGCCGTGGTAGATCACCGACACGTCGCTGGTGACGTCGAGCCCCGGCGGGGTGATCACCTTGCTCACCCACAGCAGCATCAGCGCCCTCGTGAGCGCCCACACCGAGAAGGCCGCCGGACGCGCGCCGCTGGAACCCGTCATGACCTGCCCTCACCCGTCGTGGACGCCGTACGAAACAGCCATGATGCCCGCAGCCCCGCCGCCCGGGCCATCCGGCACGGCCGCCCGGCCCGCGGGCCGGTACTGTCGGCGGCGATGGACAAGACCCTGATCGTGACCAACGACTTCCCGCCCCGGCCGGGCGGCATCCAGGCGTTCCTGCACAACATGGCGCTGCGGCTCGACCCCGAACGGGTCGTCGTCTACGCCTCCACCTGGAAGCGCGGGGCCGAGGGCGCGGCCGCCACCGCCGCCTTCGACGCGGAGCAGCCGTTCACCGTCGTCCGCGACCGTACGACGATGCTGCTGCCCACCCCGCGCGTCACCCGGCGCGCCGCGGAACTGCTGCGCGCCCACGGCTGCTCGTCCGTCTGGTTCGGCGCCGCAGCCCCGCTCGGGCTGATGGCCCCGGCGCTGCGCGAGGCGGGCGCCCGGCGGCTGGTCGCCACCACCCACGGCCACGAGGCGGGCTGGGCCCAGCTGCCCGCCTCCCGGCAGCTGCTGCGGCGGATCGGCGAGGGCACCGACACGCTGACCTACCTCGGCGAGTACACCCGCTCCCGGATCGCCGCCGCGCTCACCCCGGCGGCCGCCCGCCGGATGGTGCAGCTGCCGCCGGGCGTGGACGAGAAGACCTTCCACCCGGACTCGGGCGGCGCGGAGGTCCGGGCCCGGCTCGGGCTCACCGACCGGCCGGTCGTGGTCTGCGTCTCCCGGCTGGTGCCCCGCAAGGGCCAGGACACCCTGATCCGCGCCCTGCCCGCCATCCTGGCCGCCCAGCCGGACGCGGTGCTGCTCGTCGTCGGCGGCGGGCCCTACGAGGACGAGCTGCGCAAGCTGGCCGCGCGCACCGGGGTGGCCGGGTCGGTGCGGTTCACCGGCGCGGTGCCCTGGGCGGAGCTGCCCGCGCACTACGGGGCCGGCGACGTCTTCGCGATGCCGTGCCGGACCCGGCGCGGCGGGCTCGACGTGGAGGGCCTGGGCATCGTCTACCTGGAGGCGTCCGCGACCGGGCTCCCGGTGGTGGCCGGCGACTCGGGCGGGGCCCCGGACGCGGTGCTGGACGGCGAGACCGGCTGGGTGGTGCGCGGCGGCGAACCGGGCGAGGCGGCGGAGCGGATCGTGGCGCTGCTCGGCGACGCGGAGCTGCGCCGGCGCATGGGGGAGCGGGGCCGGGCCTGGGTCGAGGAGAAGTGGCGCTGGGACCTGCTCGCCGAGCGGCTGCGCGCACTCCTCTGAGACACCCGCGTACGCGGAGGGGGCCCGCACCGGCATGGTGCGGGCCCCCTCCCCGTACGGTCGTCCGCCGGCGCGGTCAGGAGCGGTAGATCGCCTCCACCTCGTCCGCGAAGTCCTTCGCGACCACGTTCCGCTTCAGCTTCAGCGAGGGCGTGATGTGGCCCGCCTCCTCGGTGAACTGGGCGCCCAGGATGCGGAACTTGCGCACGGACTCGGCCTTGGACACCGCGGCGTTGCCGTCGTCCACCGCGCGCTGCACCTCGGCCAGCAGCTCCGGGTCCTCGCGCAGCGACAGCGCGGTCGACCCGGCCGGCTTGCCGTGCTCCGCCGCCCAGCGGCCCAGGAACTCCTCGTCCAGCGTCACCAGCGCGCCCACGAACGGGCGCCCGTCGCCGACCACCATGCACTCCGCCACCAGGGCGTGGCCCCGGATGCGGTCCTCGATCACGGCGGGGGCGACGTTCTTGCCGCCCGCCGTCACGATGATCTCCTTCTTGCGGCCGGTGATCGCGAGGTAGCCGTCCTCGTCCAGCGTGCCGAGGTCCCCGGTGTGGAACCAGCCGTCCGCCAGCGCCTCGGCCGTCGCCGTCTCGTTGTTCCAGTAGCCGGAGAACAGGTGCTCGCCGTGGAGCAGCACCTCGCCGTCGTCGGCGATGCGCACCACGGAGCCGGGCAGCGGCTGGCCGACCGTGCCGATCTTCTGCCGGTCCCACGGGTTGAACGCGGTCGCCGCGCAGGACTCGGTCAGGCCGTAGCCCTCCAGGACGGTGAAGCCGATGCCCCGGTAGAAGTGGCCGAGGCGCTCGCCGAGCGGGGCGCCGCCGGAGATCGCGTGCTCGCCGCGCCCGCCGAGTACGCCGCGCAGCTTGCCGTAGACCAGCCGGTCGAAGATCTTGTGCTTCAGCCGCAGCCCCAGCGACGGGCCCTGCGGGGTGCCCAGCGCGCGGCTGTAGGCGATCGCCGTGTCGGCCGCCCGGTCGAAGATCCGGCCCTTGCCGTCGGCCTGCGCCTTGGCGCGCGCCGCGTTGTAGACCTTCTCGAAGACGCGCGGCACGCCGAGGATCAGCGTCGGCCGGAAGGAGGCCAGCTCGTCGGTGAGGTTCTTGATGTCCGGGACGCAGCCGAGCCGGATCGGTGCCATCACCGAGGCGACCTCGACCAGGCGCCCGAAGACGTGCGCGGCGGGCAGGAAGAGCAGGACGGAGCACTCGCCGGTGCGGAAGAGGGGCTTGAGGCGCTCCACGACGTTGCCGCACTCCGCGAAGAAGCTGCGGTGCGTCAGCACGCAGCCCTTCGGGCGGCCCGTGGTGCCCGAGGTGTAGACGATGGTGGCCGGGTCGTCCGCCCCGGCCGCCGCGCTGCGCAGCTCGACGGTCTCGTCCGTGACGGCGGCGCCCAGCTCGCCGAGCGTGTCCACGGCGCCCTTCTCGATCTGCCACACATGGCGCAGCTCGGGCAGCCGGTCGCGCACGGAGGCGACGGCGTCGGCGTGGGTGTCGCTCTCCACCAGGACCGCGACGGCCCCCGAGTCGCCGAGAATCCACTGCACCTGCTCGGCGGAGCTGGTCTCGTAGACCGGTACCGTGACCGCGCCCGCGCTCCAGATCGCGAAGTCCAGCAGCACCCACTCGTAGCGGGTGCGGGACATCAGGGCGACCCGGTCGCCGGGCTCGACGCCGGCCGCGATCAGGCCCTTGGCGGCCGACCGCACCTGTGCCAGGAACTCGACGGCGTTGACGTCCGTCCAGACTCCGGCCACCTTGCGGCTCATCACCGCGACATCGGGATGCTGAGCGGCATTGCGGCGGATGAGATCCGTCAGGTTGCCGTCCGAGGGGACCTCGTACAGGGCCGGAAGGCTGAACTCGCGCAAGACTGCTGCTCCTCATCGGGCTCCGGTGCCACGACTCTGTGTGACGCACCGGCGCGGTCCAAGATGGCGGGTGCTCAGTGGGGTGAGCACGACTGGACTGCCCGGACGTTACCCACCAGTACTCGGTTCCGGATAGGGGGTTCCGGCCAGATGTCTTATGCGTCACACATATCGGTCGTCCTTTCGCGCACAGTAGTCCACCTGTACACACACCGGGAAGTAACCGCAGGTCCGGGCTCCGCCAGGGCAAACCGGACCCTCTACCCGGACCGCGGGCGCCCGCCTAGGGTGACTTCATGCGAGCAGGAGCGAACAGCCGGGACGCCGCCGCCGGGCGGCGCACCCGCGTCCACGTGGTCAGCGACGTGCACGGCAACACCGAGGCGCTGGCCCGCGCCGGCGACGGCGCCGACGCCCTGATCTGCCTCGGTGACCTGGTCCTCTTCCTCGACTACGCCGACCACTCGCGCGGCATCTTCCCCGACCTCTTCGGCGCCGAGAACACCGGCCGGCTCGTCGCCCTGCGCACCGCGCGCCGTTTCGACGAGGCCCGCGCCCTCGGCCGCACGCTCTGGGCCGGACTGGACCGCGAGGCCGCGATCACCGGGGCGGTCCGCCGCCAGTACGCCGAGATGTTCGCCGCGCTGCCCACCCCGACGTACGCCACCTACGGCAACGTGGACATGCCGGACCTCTGGTCCGAGTACGCCGCCCCCGGCACCACCGTCCTGGACGGGGAGCGCGTCGAGATCGGCGGCCTCGTCTTCGGCTTCGCCGGCGGCGGCCTGCGCACCCCGATGCGCACCCCGTACGAGATCGGCGACGAGGAGTACGCCGCCAAGATCGAGGCGCTCGGCGAGGTCGACGTGCTGTGCACCCACATCCCGCCCGAGGTCCCCGAACTCGTCTACGACACCGTCGCCCGCCGCTTCGAGCGCGGCAGCCGGGCCCTGCTCGACGCCATCCGCCGCACCCGCCCGCGCTACTCCCTGTTCGGCCACGTCCACCAGCCGCTCGCCCGGCGGATGCGGATCGGCGCCACCGAGTGCGTGAACGTCGGCCACTTCGCCGCCACCGGCCGGCCCTGGGTCCTGGAGTGGTGAACGCCCGCCCCGGGCCCGCCGGGCAGACCCTGGGACGGGCCGCCGGACGCACGCGATAGCCTTCTGGCGGCAGGCACTGCCGACGGACCGGTACACCGCACTGGAGGGCCACAGCGATGGCTGAACACACCAGCTCGAGCATCACGATCGAGGCGGCGCCGGCCGACGTCATGGCTGTGATCGCCGACTTCGACCGCTACCCGGAATGGACCGGCGAGGTCAAGGAGGCCGAGGTCCTCGGCACCGACGACCGCGGCCGCGCCGAGAAGGTCCGGCTCGTCCTGGACGCCGGGGCGATCAAGGACGACCACACCCTCGCCTACACCTGGATCGGCGACTACGAGGTCAGCTGGACCCTGGTCAAGTCCCAGATGCTCCGCGCCATCGACGGCTCCTACGCGCTCGCCCCCCTCGGTGCGGGCGACCGCACCGAGGTCACCTACCGGCTGACCGTGGACGTCAAGATCCCGATGCTCGGCATGATCAAGCGCAAGGCGGAGAAGGTCATCATCGACCGGGCCCTCGCCGGTCTCAAGAAGCGCGTCGAGTCCGTCCCGAAGGGCTGACCGCGTGCGTACGGTCCTGGTCACCGGACCCGGGGGCGCGGGCCGTACCACCGTCGCCGCGGCCACCGCGCTCGCCGCGGCCCGCGACGGCGCCCGCCCCCTGCTGATCACCGCCGACCCGATACCCGGCTTCCCCGGCGCCACCGGCCCCGTCCCGGTCGCCGAGGGCCTCACGGCCGTCCGGATCGACTCCGGCGCCCACTTCCGCGCCGAACTCCTGGCCCTCCAGGAGAAGCTGTCCACCGTCCTCGACCTCCTCGGCGGCAACCCGCTGGACGGCGAGGAGCTGACCGAACTCCCCGGCAGCGCCGAACTCGCCCTGCTCCACACGCTCGGCCGCGCTGCCCACGGCGACTGGGCCCAAAACGGCCACGACCTCCTCGTCGTGGACCTGCCGCCCCTGCGCGAGGCCCTGGCCCTGCTCGCCCTGCCCGCCCAGCTCCGCCGCTACCTGCGCCGGCTGCTGCCCCCCGAACGCCAGGCCGCCCGCGCCCTGCGCCCCATGCTCGCCCAGCTGGCCGGGGTGCCCATGCCCGCCCAGTGGCTGTACGAGGCCGCCGAGCGGCGCGACGCCGAACTGGCCCGCCTCCAGGCGCTGATCGAGGACCGCGCCACCACCCTCCGGCTGGTCGCCGAACCCGGACCGGCCGCCGCCGACGCGCTGCGCACCGCCCGCACGGGCCTTGCCCTGCACGGCCTGCGCACCGACGCGCTGATCGCCAACCGGGTCCTCCCCGGCCACGCCCCGGACCCGTTCTTCGCCGCGCTCGCCGCCCAGCAGGAGAAGGTCCTCGGCCACTGGCGGGACGAGGGCCACGCCCCCGTGCGGCTGGCGCACCTCGGGCGCGACCCGCAGGGCCCCGCCGACCTCCTGGACCTGGCCGGCCGGGACGGCGCGCTCGCCGTGCCCCCCGCGGGACCGGACGGCAGGGCCGCGGACCCCTGGTGGATCGAGGAGTCCCGCGGACCGGACGGCGACGGGACACTCGTCTGGTGCCTGCCGCTGCCCGGCGCCGTCAAGAAGGAACTCCAGCTGGTCCGGCGCGGCGGCGAACTCCTGCTGTCCGCCGGGCCCTTCCACCGCGCCGTCCCCCTGGAGCCCGCGCTGCGCCGCTGCACCGTCTCCGGCGCCGCCCTCACCGACGGGGTGCTGCGGGTCCGCTTCACCCCCGACCCCGCGCTCTGGCCCCGGACGGGCTGAACGCCGTACCACCGTTCGGGTACCGTCGGAGGTACGTCCGGTATGCCGGGCCGCCGGCCACCACGTCGCAGGAGTCCGCCATGAGCGAAGCCACCGACCGCCCCGACGAGGACGCGTGGGCGCAGGCGTGCGCCGAGGACCTCGCCGCCGAGCAGGCCCGCCGCCGCGCCGCCTACGGGCCGCCGCCCGGCTCCGCCGCCGAGGAACTGCGCAAGCTGATGGACGCGGTCGCCGACAAGCTGGGCTCCTTCCAGGCACCGCTCCTCGGGCTCGCCGCGCAGGGCGCCGTCCAGCAGGTCATCCAGCAGGCCAAGGCCGCCGTCGAGCCCGTCATCGAACGCAATCCAGACGTTTTCGATCACCTCGCCGCGGCCGGCGGGGAACTGCTCGCCGCCTACCGCTCAGCGGTCCAGGGCCAGGAAGGCCGCTGGACCCGGGGGGCCGGAGACCCGGCGGGCAGCGAAACGAAGGCGGACGGCCCGTCCGGCCCCCGGGACGAGGGGTCCGGAGCGGGCGAACACATCGACGTGGACTGACCGGCGCCGTCGGGAGGGGGCCCCGGCTCGGGTACGGTTGGCTCAGCGGGGCTCGACCGGAACTGAGGGATTCATGGGACTCACCATCGGCGTCGACATCGGCGGCACGAAGATCGCAGCGGGAGTGGTCGACGAAGAGGGCCAGATCCTCTCGACCTTCAAGGTTCCGACCCCGGCGACCGCCGAAGGCATCGTGGACGCGATCGCGGCGGCGGTCTCCGGAGCCAGCGAGGGTCACGCCATCGAGGCGGTCGGCATCGGCGCGGCCGGATACGTCGACGACAAGCGGGCCACGGTGCTGTTCGCACCCAACATCAACTGGCGCCACGAGCCGCTCAAGGACAAGGTCGAGCAGCGCGTCGGCCTCCCGGTCGTCGTCGAGAACGACGCCAACGCGGCCGCCTGGGGCGAATACCGCTTCGGGGCCGGCCAGGGCCACGACGACGTCATCTGCATCACCCTGGGCACCGGCCTGGGCGGCGGCATCATCATCGGCAACAAGCTGCGCCGCGGACGCTTCGGCGTGGCCGCCGAGTTCGGCCACATCCGGGTCGTCCCCGACGGCCTGCTCTGCGGCTGCGGCAGCCAGGGCTGCTGGGAGCAGTACGCCTCCGGCCGCGCCCTCGTGCGCTACGCGAAGCAGCGCGCCAACGCCACCCCGGAGAACGCCACCATCCTGCTGGCGCTCGGCGACGGCACGGTGGACGGCATCGAGGGCAAGCACATCAGCGAGGCCGCCCGCCAGGGCTGCCCGGTGGCCGTCGACTCCTTCCGCGAGCTGGCCCGCTGGGCCGGCGCCGGACTCGCCGACCTGGCCTCCCTGTTCGACCCCTCCGCCTTCATCGTCGGCGGCGGCGTCTCGGACGAGGGCGAGCTGGTCCTCGGCCCCATCCGCAAGTCGTTCCGCCGCTGGCTGATCGGCGGCGAGTGGCGCCCGCACGCCCAGGTGCTCGCCGCCCAACTCGGCGGCAAGGCCGGGCTCGTGGGCGCGGCGGACCTGGCCCGCCAGGGCTGACCCGCCGGAAGCACCCGACGCCCGTCGCGCCCCCTCGGGGGGGGGGGGCGCCCGCCGTTATCGTGGGCGCATGGCCACGACGACGCCGCTGCCCGCCTCCCGCACCGAGCAGGACGGCACGGCCGTCGTCCGCGTGCTCAGCTACAACATCCGGTCGATGCGCGACGACCGCGCCGCCCTCGCCCGCGTGATCCGCGCCTGCGCCCCCGACCTGGTCCTCGTCCAGGAGGCGCCCCGCTTCTTCCGCTGGCGCAAGTACGCCGCCCGGCTCGCCGCCGCCACCGACCTGGTCGTCCTGTCCGGCGGCGCCACCGCCGCCGGACCGCTGCTGCTGTGCTCGCTGCGCGCCACGGTGGAGCGCACCGAGGACATCCTGCTGCCGCGCACCCCGGGGCTGCACCGCAGGGGCTTCGCCACCGCCGTGGTCCGGTTCGCGGGCGCCCGGCTCGGCGTGCTGAGCTGCCACCTCAGCCTCCAGCGGCAGGAGCGGCTCGCCCAGGCCGAACGGCTGGTGGCGGCCGTGGACGCGCTGGGCACCGAGCACACCGTCATCGCCGGCGACCTCAACGACGTACCCAGCGGACGGGCCTTCCGGCTGCTGGCCGGCCGCTACCAGGACTGCTGGGAGGCCGAGCCGCGGGGCGGCGAGTACACCTTCCCCGCGCACGACCCGCGCCGCCGCGTCGACGCCGTCCTCGCGACCGGCGGCATCGAGGTCCTCGGCTGCGGCGTGCCCACCGGGCTGCCCGGGGTGCGGGAGGCCGACCTGCGGGCCGCGACCGACCACCTGCCGGTGCTGGCCGCGCTCCGGGTGCCGGCCGCGGGCTGACCGGACCGGGTCAGACCACCGCGCCCCGGCCCGGGTCGTCGTCGCCGTCGTCCCCGGGGTTCATCCGGGCCACCAGCGTCACGAAACCGCCCAGGAAACCGCCGACGCACAGCGTCGTCAGCCACCAGGTCATGTCCCAGGACAGCAGCACCGCGAGCAGCATCAGCAGCGGGCCGCCGATCACGCCCAGCCAGCCGAACTTCGTGGTGACGTCCGCGTCCGGCAGCGGCGGCGGCTCCGGCGGCACGAAGTGCCCCTCGTCCTCGCCGCCGCCGGGACCGTCCGGGTCGGCCGGCTGGTAGTCGCGCGGGCCGACGCCCGGCGCGAACACCACGGAACTGCCCAGCGGCCGGTCCGGCTTCTTCGGCGGCTTCTTGTCGAGGCCTTTGTCCGGGGCCGGGCCGGTCAGCGGACCGTCCTCCCGCATGGCCAGGTCCTCGACCGACCGGAAGGGCCGCGCGCCCGGCGGGTCCGGCGGCTCCTCCCCGTACCCCGCGACGATGGCCTGCCAGGCGGCCTCCTCGTCGAGCGGCTTTTCCGGCTCGGCGGCGGCCGGCGCGGCCGGTGCCTCGGGCGCCGCACCCCCACCGCCGTCGTCGTCGGCGACGGCCGCCCCCTCCACGGGGAGCGGCTCGCGCTCCTCCTCGCTGCCCGCGCGCTCCGCGTCGTGCTCAGCCACCGGACGTGCTCCCCTTCTCCGCGTCCTGTCCACTCGGAGTTCGGGCCTGGCCGGAGTCCCCCCGCGGCGTCGCGGTGTCCGCTCCTTCACCCGCGCTGGAACTCCGGACAGGCCCGAAGCGGTCGATGAACGCATGACTCTCGTCGAAGATCCGCTTCGCATCATGGTCCAACGTCGCCACGTGGTAGCTCTGTTCCAGCAGGACCTCGCGGACATCCGACGAGGAGACCCGGGCCAGGATGCGCGCCGAGTCGGCGGGCGGCACCACATGGTCCTGCGGGCTGTGCAGCAGCAGGAGCGGCTGGGTCACCTGCGGCAGTTCGGCGTCCACCAGCCGGAAGAACCTGCGCACCGAGTACGCCGCGTGCAGCGGCACCCGGTCGTACCCCACCTCGACCGCGCCCTCCAGCGCGATGTCGCTGACCAGCCCCTTCGTCGTCGGCACCAGATGGCGGACCACCGGCAGCGCGTGGGCCGCGAGGCCGTGCACCTTGTTGGCCGGGTTGACGAGCACCAGACCGGCGACCGCCTCCCCGTGCTTCGCGGCCAGCCGCAGCGCCAGCGCCCCGCCCATGGACAGCCCGAAGACGAAGACCCGCGTGCAGCGCTCCAGCAGCCCGCGCAGCTCCCGGTCCACCTCCGCGTACCAGTCCTGCCAGCCGGTCACCTGCATGTCCTGCCAGCGTGTGCCGTGCCCCGGCAGCAGCGGCAGCGACACCGTGAGCCCCCGCTCGGCCAGATCGTCGGCCCAGGGACGCAGCGACTGCGGGGAGCCGGTGAATCCGTGACAGAGAAGGACGCCGACCTCTCCGCCCTCGTGGCGGAACGGCTCGGCTCCGGGAAGGACCGGCACCGGGATCTCCTGTTCGTGGGGCTCGCGGGGAGCGTACGGGTGTGCGGAAGGGGGTACGGGAGTGCGCGCGGATTACTTCACCGTACGCGACCGGGCCGACACCGACCAGGGCCGTTACCGGCCGGGGCGCCCGCGTCCCGGCGGGGCCCCGGGCGGCGACCCGTCCGCGCAGGGAGGGAGGGCGCGGGCACACCTCGGGTTAAGGTCTGTCGGACAGCACACAGGAGGCACCCGAGTTGATCTACGGCGCAATGAAGTTCTCCATCGGCGGGTCGCTGAAGCTCGCCTTCAGGCCGTGGGTGGAGGGCCTGGAGAACATCCCCGCGCGGGGGCCCGCGATCCTCGCCAGCAACCACCTGTCGTTCTCGGACTCCTTCTTCCTGCCCGCCGTCCTGGACCGCAAGGTGACCTTCATCGCGAAGGCCGAGTACTTCACCGGGCAGGGCGTCAAGGGCAAGCTCACCGCCGCGTTCTTCAAGGGCGTCGGCCAGCTCCCGGTGGACCGCTCCGGCACGCGCGGCGCGGGCGAGGCGGCGATCCGGGCCGGTATCCAGGTTGTCGAGAGCGGCGGCCTCTTCGGTATCTACCCCGAGGGCACCCGCTCGCCGGACGGCCGGCTCTACCGGGGCAAGCCCGGCGGGCTCGCCCGGGTCGCCCTGGCCACCGGCGCCCCGGTCATCCCCGTCGCCATGATCGACACCGAGAAGATCCAGCCGCCCGGCCAGATCATCCCCAAGCTGATGCGCCCCGGCATCCGGATCGGCAAGCCGCTCGACTTCAGCCGCTACCACGGCATGGACGGCGACCGCTTCATCCTGCGCTCGGTGACCGACGAGGTCATGTACGAGATCATGAAGCTCTCCGGCCAGGAGTACGTCGACATCTACGCGACCGCCGCCAAGCGGCAGATCGCCGACGAGGCCAAGCGGCGTGCCGAGGCCGCGAAGAAGGCGCCGGCGGGCACGGAGACGGACGGCGACGGCGCCTGAGGGCGCGGCGGTCCACGGGGGCGGGGGAGAACAGCATGGTCAAACGCGTACGCGTGGTACGGATGTCGGTGGAGCAGCCGCTGTGGCGCGCCCTGACCGGCTACCGCGTCCTGACGATGGTCTACGCGGTGCTGCTCGCCGTCTTCGCCCGGGACGAGTACGAGCGGCCCTGGATCGCGTTCGGCTTCCTCGCGCTGCTCACCGTCTGGACGCTCGCCACCCTCCCGAAGGTGGCCAGTGCCGCCGCCTGCACCCGGGGCTTCCTCGGAGTCGACCTCGCCCTCGCGATGACCGGCATTCTCATCACGCCGCTCGCCGACCTCCAGGCACAGCAGGTGGACGGCTCCACCCTGCCGTCGATCTGGACCGCGGGCTCCGTGCTGGCCTTCGCGATCAAGGGCGGCTGGCGCTGGGCCGGCTTCGCCTCCAGCCTGGTCGCCGTCGCCAACCTCATCGAACGCGGCGAACCCAGCCGCGACACCCTGCACAACGTGATGCTGGTCTGGGTCGCCTCCATCGCCATCGGCTACGTCGTCGAGGTCGCCCGCGCCAGTGAGCGCACCCTCGCCCGCGCCCTGGAGATCGAGGCCGCCACCCGCGAACGGGAACGGCTGGCCCGCGACATCCACGACAGCGTGCTCCAGGTCCTGGCGATGGTGCAGCGGCGCGGCGCGGCCCTCGGCGGTGAGGCGGCGGAGCTGGGCCGGCTGGCCGGGGAGCAGGAGGTCGCCCTGCGCACCCTGGTCTCCAGCGGCCTGGTGCCCCCCACCCGGGTCTCCGAGGACGCCTCCCAGGGCGCCGTCGTACGGACCGTCGAGGTGGACGACGAGCAGGACGAGGCGGGCGGCGAGACCGATCTGCGGACGCTGCTCACCCCGCACGCCGGTTCGCGGATCAGCTTCGCGGAGCCGGGTGCCCCGGTCCTGCTGCCGTCCGCCGCGGCGGCGGAGCTGGCGGCGGCGGTCGGCGCGGCCCTGGACAATGTCCGGGTGCACGCGGGGGACGGCGCGCAGGCGTGGATCCTGCTGGAGGACTGGCCGGACGAGGTGATCGTGACCGTCCGGGACGACGGCCCCGGCATCCCGGAGGGCCGTCTCGCCCAGGCCGAGGGGGAGGGGCGGCTCGGGGTCGCCCTCTCGATCCGCGGCCGGCTGCGCGACCTCGGCGGCACGGCGGAACTGATCTCGGTGCCCGGCCAGGGCACCGAAGTCGAACTGAAGGTCCCGAAGGTTTCACGGGGGAAGGCGGGTCAGGTCGGATGAGCACGGCACACGAAGAGGGCACCGGGCAGCGGGCGATCAGGGTGATGGTGGTCGACGACCACCCCATGTGGCGCGACGCCGTCGCCCGCGACCTGGCCGAGGCGGGCTTCGACGTGGTGGCGACCGCCGGCGACGGACCGCAGGCCGTCCGCCGCGCCGGCGCCGTCACCCCGGACGTCCTGGTCCTCGACCTCAACCTGCCGGGCATGCCCGGGGTCCAGGTCTGCAAGGAACTCGTGGGCACCCAGCCGGGGCTCCGGGTGCTGGTGCTCTCCGCCAGCGGCGAGCACGCCGACGTCCTGGAGGCCGTCAAGTCCGGAGCCACCGGCTACCTGATGAAGTCGGCGAGCACCCAGGAGCTGACGGACGCCGTCCGCCGCACCGCCGCCGGGGACGCCGTCTTCACCCCGGGCCTGGCCGGACTGGTGCTCGGCGAGTACCGCAGGCTGGCCTCCGAGCCCGCCCCGGCCGCCTCCGACGAGCCGAAGGCCCCGGAGCTGACCGACCGGGAGACCGAGGTGCTGCGGCTGGTGGCCAAGGGGCTCTCGTACAAGCAGATCGCCGAACGGCTCGTCATCTCGCACCGCACCGTGCAGAACCACGTCCAGAACACCCTGGGCAAGCTCCAGCTGCACAACCGGGTGGAGCTGGTGCGGTACGCCATAGAGCGCGGGCTCGACGACGTGTAGGCCCTGAGCGGCGCGGCGGTGCGTCCCGCCGTATATTCACGGTGACCGGCCGCAGACAGCAGGGGAGTCGTCGTGGAGATCCTGGCCTTCGGAGTGCAGTCCGACGAGAAGCCGCTGATCGAGGCGGCCTTCGCCGGGAAGCACGAGGTCCGCTGCCTGGACGTGTTCCTGAACCGGGACACCGCCCCCATCGCCGCCGGCTACGAGGCCGTCTCCACCAGCGTCAACGCCGACCTGGGCGGCGCCGTCCTGCAGACCCTGGCGGCCGGCGGCACCCAGCTGATCGCCCAGCGCTCCACCGGCTTCAACAACATCGACCTGGACGTCGCCGAGCGCCTGGGGCTGCGGGTGGCGCGGGTCTCGTACTACTCGCCGTACTCCGTGGCGGAGTTCGCCTGGACCCTCGCCATGGCGGTCAACCGCCGGGTGATCCGGGCGGCGGGCCGCACCCGCGACTTCGACTTCCGCCTCGACGGGCTCCTCGGCCGCGACATGCACGGCCGCACCGTCGGCGTCATCGGCACCGGAAAGATCGGCGAGGCGTTCACCCGGATCGCCCACGGCTTCGGCATGCGGCTGCTCGGCTGGGACGTCGCCGAGAACCCGGCCTGCACCGAACTGGGCATGCGCTACGTCGACAAGGAGCAGCTGCTCGCCGAGTCCGACGTGATCAGCCTGCACGTCCCGCTGCTGCCGGCCACCCACCACCTCATCGACAAGGACGCCCTCGCCCTGATGAAGGACGACGCGATCCTGGTCAACTCCAGCCGGGGCGGCCTGGTGGACACCTCCGCCCTGGTCGGCGAACTGCGCGCGGGCCGCTTCCTGGGCGTCGGACTCGACGTGTACGAGGCGGAGGCCGGGCTGTTCTTCCTGGACAAGTCCCTGGAGGGCGTGGACGACGACACCCTGGCCCGGCTCGTCACCTTCCCGAACGTCATCGTCACCTCGCACCAGGCGTACTACACCCGGGACGCGGTCGGCCAGATCATCGACGCCACCGTCCGGAACGTGGACGACTACCTGGCCGGCCGCACCGGTGACAACGTCCTGGTGCCCGCCCGCCCCGGAGCCTGACCGGCCGGCCAAACCCCGGGGCCGGGCCGCTCAGCTACGGACCGGCAGCCCCGCGAGGAGGCCGGCCACGATCGCCGAACCGCGCAGCGTCAGCACCGACTCCGGGTGGAACTGCACCGAGGCGAAGCCCGGCCCGCGCAGCGCGTGCAGCTCCCCGCTCACCGTGTCCCGGCTCGCCTCGATCCCGCGCGCGGCCAGCGCGGCCGCCCCCGGGTCGTCGCAGCGCGCGGTGAAGCTGTTGTAGAAGCCGACCGTCTCCGGGCTCCCGAACAGGTCGATCTGGGTCTGCGCGCCCTGGTGCGGCACCGCCTTGCGGACGATCTCCAGGCCCAGCTCCGCCGCGATCAGCTCATGGCCCAGGCACACCCCGAGCAGCCCGTGCCGGTGCTCCCGGACCAGCTCCGCCGCCATCGCGCGCAGCAGCCGCATCTTCGGGTCCGCCGCGTCCCCCGGATCGCCGGGCCCCGGCCCCAGCACCACCGGGCCCACGTGCGCCCGCACCGCCTCGCGCAGCCCCGGCTCGTCGTACCGGCGCACCGTGACGTCGAGCCCGGAGGCCCGCAGCAGGTGCCCGAGCATCGCGGTGAACGTGTCCTCGCCGTCCACCACCAGCGCGTGGCCCACCCGGTCCGCGGGGCGCTCCTGCATCCGCAGCCAGAACGGGGCGAGCCCGTCCCGCCGGGCGTCCAGGGCCGCCCGCACCCGGGGGTCGTCGGCCAGCCGGGGCCGCTCCCGCTCCGCCTCGGGACGGGCCGGGCGCACGCCGAGCGCGGCCAGCACCCCGGCCGCCTTGGCATGCGTCTCGGCCACCTCGCCCGCCGGGTCCGAGTGGCGCACCAGGGTCGCCCCGACCGGGACGCGCAGGGTGCCGTCGGCGTCGATGTCGGCGGTCCGGATCAGGATCGGCGAGTCCAGGGTCTGCGTCCCGTCCGGCTCCCGGCGCAGCAGGGCCAGCGCGCCCGCGTAGTAGCCGCGCCCGCCGGACTCGTACCGCTCGATGACCCGGCAGGCGTTCTGCACGGGGGAGCCGGTGACGGTCGCCGCGAACATCGTCTCCCGCAGCACCTCCCGCACGTCCAGCGAGGAGCGTCCGCGCAACTCGTACTCCGTGTGGGCCAGATGGGCCATCTCCTTGAGACGCGGGCCGATCACCACCCCGCCCATGTCGCCGACCGTGCACATCATCTTCAGTTCCTCGTCGACCACCATGGACAGCTCCTCGGTCTCCTTGCGGTCGCCCAGGAAGGCGAGCAGGCTCTCCGGGGTCGGCCCCTCGGCCGGGTAGCGGTAGGTGCCGCTGATCGGGTTCATCACGACGGTGCCGCCCGACATGCGCACATGCACCTCCGGGCTGGCCCCGACGAGCGTCCGCCCGCCCGTCTCCCGCTGCCCCGACGGGGAGGGGCTGTCCCCCAGGTGCACGACGAACGTCCAGTACGCCCCCCGCTCACCGGCCAGCAGCCGCCGGAACAGGGCCAGCGCGTCCGCCCGGCCGAACCCCTCGATCCGCCCCCGGAACGTCCGCCGGATGACGAAGTTCGCCCCCTCGCCCCGGCCGATCTCGTCCTCGACGACCTGCCGCACCGTTGCGGCGTACTCCTCGTCGGCGACGTCGAACGCCCCGTCCGAGACCCGGACTTCGTGGCGGGGCAGCCGCTCCAGCGCCTCGTCCAGGGTCATCGTGTACGACTCGTCGGCGACCAGGACCGACAGCGGCGTCCCGTCGTCGCGGACGTCGAAGCCGCGCTCCGCGATCTGCCGGAACGGCACCAGGGCCAGCGAGGGCCGTTCGCCGACCGGGAGTTCGGCGAGCCGGTCCACCTCGCGCACCTGGCCGATCAGCACCTCCACGGTGTCGTGGTCGTGGCCGGGGGTGCGCCGGCGGAGCAGGGCGAACGGCGGGCAGTCGTCGCGCAGAAGTCTGTCGATGCCGGTGATGCTCATGGGGTGTGGTTCCTTCCCTGGGGATCTGCTGGGAGGAACGGCCCGCGGACACGGAAAAGGCCGCCCCTCGGGCGGCCTGTGCGTCGGTGTGCGTACGCGCGATCAGTGGGCCGCCGGATGAGCGGTCCACCACCAGTTACGGGTCGAGTGCGCGAACATGCCCCGTACCTTAACCCACGCCGGACGGCGCGGGGCCCCCTTCCCGCCCGGAAGGACGGAAAGGGGGCCCCGCGGACCGTGTGCCGGCCGGTCAGAACAGGATGTCGTAGATCTGCCAGCCGTCCCCGACCTGCGACCGCTTCGCGAACGGAACGCTCACGTCGCCGGTGGAGTGGTAGAACCAGAAATCCCCGTTGCCGTCCACGCCGACCAGGTCGCCCCGGCCGTCACGGTCCAGGTCGCTCGGGCCGAGCATCAGCTTGTACGTGCCCCAGCCCGAACCGATCTTGACGCGCTTGTCGTACGGCTTGGTGGCCGAGCCGGTGCCCGTGTAGATCCACAGCACCCCGGACTTGTCGCGGGCCACGAAGTCCGCCTTGCCGTCGCCGTTGAGGTCGCCGGTGGAGACGAGCGCGTTGTAGATGTTCCAGCCGTACCCGATCTTGGCCTTGGGCTCGAAGGGCCGCGCCGGGTCGCCGGTGCCCTTGTAGAAGTAGAGGTCGCCGGAGCTGTTCAGCGCGAGCAGGTCGGGCTTGCCGTCGCTGTCCAGGTCGCGCATGCCGGTGAGGCTGGTGTACTGGTTCCAGCCGCTGCCGATGCGGAGCCGGCCCTGGTACGGCTTGTCCGGGTTGCCGCTGCCCCGGTAGTACCAGAGCACGCCGTCCTTGTCGCGGGCCACGAAGTCGCCCGTGCCGTCCGCGCGCAGCGCCGTCATGGCGGTGATCGCCGTGTAACCGCCCCAGCCGTAGCCCACCTGGTAGCGGCGGAAGTACGGCGAGGAGGCGCTGCCGGTGCCCTGGTACTGCCAGATGCGGCCGGCGCTGTCCCGGCCGATCATGTTGTACCGGTCGGTGGCGGAGACCGGGGCGACGCTGGTGGAGGTCTGGACGTCGCTCGCCTTCACCCACGCCAGCCGGTGGTTGTAGCGGATCGGCAGGTAGGTGGTCTCACCGATGACGTCCGTCTGGGCGGAGCCGAACCAGTCGTCGCCCTTCACCTCGGCGCCCGCCTGCGCGTACGACTGGCCCGCGGGCAGCGTGTACTTCGTCAGGTAGTCCGGGTTGTCGGTGGGGGCCTCCAGGCCCGCCGCCTCGTAGGCCGCGGTCTCCGGGTAGGAGCGCCCGTAGATCCGGACGGTCACCCCGGCCTTGGCCTTCACCACGCGCGGAGCCGCGTCCAGCGGCTCGGTGTACTGGCCGCCGGGGTTGTAGAACCAGGCCTTCTTGCCCGCGTACCAGATCGCCGTCCAGTTGGTCCGCGCCTCGGCCACGACGTACGTGCCGCCGGCGCGGACCTTGTTGCCCCAGTTGGAGCCCTCGCTCCACAGGGACGTGAAGTAGGGGTCGCTCAGCGTGGTGGCGCTGGTGGACGGCGAGGTGTAGAGGTAGCCGAAGTTCGCCGGCCGGGCGGCGACCGCCTTGGTGCCGTACGTCAGCTTCGGCTGGTTGGCCGTGGTGAACGGCGGCACCACGCGCACCAGCTGGCCGGTCTTGACCGGACCGCCGGCGCCCTCGGCGCCCGTCGGGGCCCCGAGCAGGCCCATGTAGTGGTTCCAGTCCCAGAACGGGCCCGCGTCCCAGTGCGTCCCGGAGATGTTCCGGTCCAGCTGCACCGGCACCTCGTCGTGGCCGATGATGTGCTTACGGTCGAGCGGGATGCCGTACTTCTCCGCCAGGAACTTCACCAGCGCCGCGGAGGACTCGTACTGCGGCTCCGTGTACCACTTGCCGTCGCGGATGGCGTAGCCCTCGTGCTCCACCCCGATGGTGTGCATGTTCAGGGTCCAGTTGCCCGCGTGCCACGCCAGGTCCTTGTTCTCGACCATCTGGGTGACCAGTCCGTCCGAGGCGCGGACCAGGTAGTGGGCGCTGGCGGCCGTGTCCGGGTTGGTGAGCGTGGCGAGCGAGCTGGCGTAGTCGCCCTCGGTGTCGTGGATCACGATCCGGCGGATGTCGACGCCCTTGTCGGGCCGCACCGCGGGGGTGTAGCCGCGCTTGCCGGTGCTCGACGTCCTGGCCGGGACGAAGTCGCAGTTCAGGCCGGACGGGCACTCCGGGGTGGGCGTCGCGGTGGTGCTCGCGAAGCTCGCGGCGAGCGGCACCTTGGCCGGCCTGACCGGCCGGACGGAGGGCTCGGGCTTCAGCGCGACCTGCTGGCCGTCCTGGGTGAGAGCGCTCTCGCCGGTGCGGATCGTCTCGAAGACGCGCTTCGCGAAGAGGTCGGCGCCCTTGCGGTCCGGCGACTGGCTGTAGCGCGCCACCGCCGGGTACCACTGGGAGGCGTCGTCCGACAGCGAGCCCTTGGCCTCGCGCTGGTACGCGGCGAGCAGGGCCGCGCCGGCGCGGATGCTGTCCCCGGTGTCCTCGCGGACCGATTCGGCGTCCGCGTCGATCAGCTCGGCGGCCTCCTCCAGCGTGTGCAGCCGGGGGTCGGACGTGTCCACCGTCTTCTTGGGGATCGCGCGCAGCGCCTTGGCGCGGTCGAAGGTCTTCTCGATCTCCGGCCGGCCGCTCATGTTCATGTGCGCCAGACGTTCCTTGTCGTCCGGCTGCTCCACGTCCCCGGGCGACACACTGGTCAGCCCCATCACGTTGTACGCGCCGCTGGTGCTGGGTGCCCCGTCGTGGCTCTCCCACCGGGTCTGCCGGAAGGAGACCGCCATCAGGACGCTCTTCGGCACGTCGAACTCGCGAGCCGCTTCCTCGAACTGGGACTGCAGCACCGCCGACGGCGACGCGGGCTTCGCGTCCGCGCCGTCCGTGCCCTGCGCGGCCACGGCCAGGGTGCCGATCGTCGCGGTCGCGACCACGGCTGCGCCGGCGCCGATGAGCAGCCGTCTCTTCTTGAGGTCCCTACGGTGATTCCGCTTCAAGTCCCCACCCTCGTTGTCCACTTGTTCAACGCTGAAAGGCGTGAGGCTAGCAGGCCGTGCCGACGCCCCCGGCACCACCCGTTCCCGAGACCTCCGTCTCAGTCACTGAGCAACCGGCAAAGGAGCGGGCCCGACCCCGTAATGTGGGGCCCGTGACCGTGAACGCCAATACCTCCGTCGCCGGTGGCAACACCTGGCGAGACCTTCCCGCGGCGCAGCAGCCCGAGTACCCCGACTCCGAGGCCCTGCGCGATGTCGTCGCGGACCTCGCGTCGTATCCCCCGCTCGTTTTCGCGGGCGAGTGCGACCAGCTGCGTGCCCGTATGGGAGCCGTCGCCAAGGGCGAGGCGTTCCTGTTGCAGGGCGGCGACTGCGCCGAGGCCTTCGACGCCGTGTCCGCCGACCACATCCGGGCCAAGCTGAAGACGCTCCTCCAGATGAGCGCCGTCCTCACCTACGCGGCCTCGGTGCCTGTCGTGAAGGTCGGCCGCATCGCCGGGCAGTACTCCAAGCCGCGCTCCAAGCCGACCGAGACCCGCGACGGCGTGACCCTGCCGACCTACCGCGGCGACTCCGTCAACGGCTTCGCCTTCACCGAGGAGGACCGGGTTCCGGACCCGGACCGCCTCAAGCGGATGTACCACGCCTCCGCCTCCACGCTGAACCTCGTGCGCGCCTTCACCACCGGCGGTTACGCCGACCTGCGCCAGGTGCACGCCTGGAACCAGGACTTCGTGCGCTCGTCCCCGTCCGGCCAGCGCTACGAGGCCCTGGCCCGCGAGATCGACAACGCGCTGAACTTCATGAAGGCGTGCGGCACCGACCCGGCGGAGTTCAAGGCCGTCGAGTTCTACGCCTCCCACGAGGCCCTGCTCCTGGACTACGAGTCGGCGCTGACCCGCACCGACTCGCGCACCGGGCAGCTGTACGACACCTCGGGCCACATGGTGTGGATCGGTGAGCGCACCCGCCAGATGGACGGCGCGCACATCGAGTTCGCGTCGAAGATCCGCAACCCGATCGGCATCAAGCTCGGCCCGACGACCACGGTGGACGAGGCGCTGGGCTACATCGAGCGCCTCGACCCGGAGCGCGAGCCCGGCCGGCTGACCTTCATCGTCCGGATGGGCGCCGACAAGGTCCGCGACAAGCTGCCCGAGCTGGTCGAGAAGGTCACCGCCTCCGGCGCCACCGTGGCCTGGGTGACCGACCCGATGCACGGCAACACCTTCGAGGCGGCCTCCGGCCACAAGACGCGCCGCTTCGACGACGTGCTCGACGAGGTCAAGGGCTTCTTCGAGGTGCACAAGGCGCTGGGCACGCACCCCGGCGGCATCCATGTCGAGCTGACCGGCGACGACGTCACCGAGTGCGTCGGCGGCGGCCACGAGATCTTCGTGGACGACCTCCACCAGCGCTACGAGACGGCCTGCGACCCCCGGCTCAACCGCAGCCAGTCGCTGGACCTGGCCTTCCTCGTCGCCGAGATGTACCGCGACCAGTAAGGTCACGGCGCGCACCTCCCGTACCACGGTGGGGCACGGATCGATGTGATCCGTGCCCCACCGGGCGTTTCCGGGCTTTCACCGCCCCCCGGTGACGGGTAAGGTTAGGTTTGCCTCACCGATCTTCGGGGCGGCGCTCACGATCCGTCCCGCCGGGAGGTGAACCGCATGTACGTCTGCTCGTGCTTCGGCGTGACCGAACAGCAGGTCAAGGACCATGCGGCAGCCGGGGCCTGTACGCCCCGCCAGATCGCCTCGGCCTGCAAGGCGGGGACGGACTGCGGCGGCTGTGTCCGCACCATCCAGGCGATGCTCGGCCGCGGTGCCTGCCCGCGCCGCGATCCGCTCGACCGCGAGCAGCCGCCCGCCACCGCCCCGGCGCCGGCCGTGCGACTCCCCGAAGCCGCCTGAGCGGGTTCCGTCAGCTGTCCGGCTGCTCGATGAGCTGGGCGATGTACAGCGGCTCCCCGAGCTTCTCGACCAGGTCCAGCTGGGTGTCGAGGTAGTCGATGTGGTGCTCCTCGTCGGCGAGGATCGACTCGAAGATGTTCGCCGAGGTGATGTCGCCCTTGTTCCGCATCAGCTCGATGCCGCGCTTGAGGCGGTCGATCGCCTCCACCTCGACCTGCCGGTCGGCCTGGAACATCTCGGTGACCGTCTGGCCCACCCGTACGTGGAACAGCCGCTGGTAGTTCGGCAGACCTTCGAGGAAGAGAATGCGGTCGGTCAGGATCTCCGCGTGCTTCATCTCGTCGAAGGACTCGGCGCGCGTGTATTTCGCGAGCTTGGTCCAGCCGAAGTTGTCCTGCATCTTGGCGTGCAGGAAGTACTGGTTGATGGCCGTCAATTCGGCGGTCAGCTGTTCATTCAGGAACTCGATGACCTCGGGGTCGCCCTGCATCGCAAAGGCTCCTTCCAACCGGTGAACTGGGCACGATGGCGGCATCCTCGCATCGCACTCGGTGACCGTCCAGTAAGTACATGCTTAGTAGGAGTTGCCCGAATCGCCTCCGCCCTGGTCACGACCACCCCGGCCTGTCTGTCACCATGGAGTCATGGGTCAGCCGGAAAGCCGGGAACACCGGGCGTCAGAGCAGTCCGAGCTTCCGCCGGGCCAGCGGCTGCAGCGCGGCTGGCCGGTCACCCACTACGGGCCGGTCCCCAAGTTCAAACCGGAGCGCTGGGAATTCCGTGTCTTCGGCGCGACCGCCGACGGCGAGAAGCACTGCTGGAACCACGAACAATTCTCGGCGCTGCCGTTCTCCTCGGTCGTCGCCGATCTGCACTGCGTCACCAAATTCAGCATGCTCGGCGCCGAGTGGGGCGGTGTGCTCGCCCGTGATGTCGTGGCGCTCGCCCCGCCCGGCCCCCAGGTCACCCATGTGATGGTCTGGGCCGAATACGGATTCAGCTCGAACCTGCGGCTCGACGACTTCCTCTCCGACCGGACCCTGTTCGCCACCCACAAGGGCGGCGAACTGCTCACCGCCGAACACGGCTTCCCGCTCCGCCTCGTCGTCCCCCACCTGTACGCGTGGAAGGGCCCCAAGTGGGTCCGGGGCATCGAGTACATGACCGCCGACCGCCGGGGCTTCTGGGAGGAGCGCGGCTACCACAACATCGGCGACCCCTGGCGCGAGCAGCGCTACTCCTACCAGGAGGAACCGGGCGACGGCCCCGAACTCTGACCGCCGCCACGGGCCCGCCCCGCCGGATCAGCCCTCGTCGGACCGGCCCCCGCCGGATCAGCCCTCGTCGCGCAGGGCCTGGAGCCGGGCCACGTCCGCCGCATGGCCCTCCTTGCCGCCCGGCGTCTCGATGACCAGCGGCACGCCCCGCGTCGCGGGGTGCGCGAACAGCTCGCGGAACGGCTCCGCCCCGATGTGACCCGCGCCGATGTTCTCGTGCCGGTCCTTGTGCGCGCCGGAGACGTCCTTGGAGTCGTTGGCGTGGACGAGCTTCAGCCGGCCCTCGCCGACCGTCTCCACCAGCAGGTCGAGCGTCTCCTTCATGCCGCCGGGGCCGGCGAGGTCGTGTCCGGCCGCGAAGATGTGGCAGGTGTCCAGGCAGACCCCGAGCTTCGGATGGGCGTCCAGCGCCTCGAAGTACGGCCCGAAGTCCCAGGTCCGCGAGCAGAGCGAGGAGCCCTGGCCCGCCGTGGACTCCAGCAGCAGGTACGGGTCGTCGTCGTGCGTCAGCTCGTCCAGCAGCGGCCGCATGTACGTCCGCACCTGGGCCAGCGCCTCCTCGCGGGGCCGCCCGCCGGTCGCCGAACCGGTGTGCACGACGACGCCCAGGGCCCCGATCGCGCGCGCCCGGCGCAGCGAGTGGCGCAGCGACTCCACGGACCGCTCCACCGTCGCCGGGGTGTGGGAGCCGAAGTTGATCAGGTACGGGGCGTGCACATAGGCCGGGATCGACGCGGCGGCGCACTGCGCGCGGAACAGCTCGTCCTGCGCCGGGCTGCCGGCCGGGGTCGCCCAGCCGCGCGGGTTGGCGACGAAGACCTGGACGGCCTCGGCGCCCATCTCGCGGGCGTAGGCGAGGCCGACCTTGGCGAGGCCGCCGGCCACCGGGACGTGACCGCCGACGGGGTTGCGCATACGGATCTCTACAGTCCCTTGGTCTTGATGGTGATGGTGCTGCCCTCGGGGGCCTGGTCGCCGCCGTCCACGGACTGGCTCGCGACCTTGTCGCTGAAGGACAGGAAGCCGCGGTCCACCTCGACCTCGAAGCCCGCCGCCTCCAGCTCCTCGCGCGCCTCGTCCACGCTGTCGCCGACGACGTCCGGCACGTCGACCATGCGGGGCCCGGAGGACACGGTCAGGGTGATGGTGTCGCCCTCGGCCGCCTCGGTGCCCTCGCCCGGCGACTGGTGCGCGATGTCGCCCGCCTCCTCGGGGGAGTGCACCCGGCCGGGCTTCACCTTCGCCTTGAGCCCCTCGTCGGCCAGCGCCTCGGTGGCGTCCTCGACGGAGAGCCCGGTGACGTCGGGGACGTCGACGGGGCTGCCCTTGGAGACGACGATCGCGACCGCCGAGTCCGCGTGGCGCTCGGTGCCCGCCGCGGGCTTCGTCCGCACCACCTCGCCGGCCGCCACCTCGTCGCTGAACTCCTTGGTGACCATGCCGGGGAGCAGGCCCGCCTTCTCCAGCCGCCGCTTGGCGTCGGCCAGCGGGACGCCCGCGACCTCGGGCACCTCGACGATCTCCGGCCCGCGCGAGACGACCAGTGTGACCCCGGCGTTGTGCCTGATCCGGGCGCCGGACTTGGGGTCGCTGCTGATCACCGTGCCGCGGGCGGCGGTGTCGCTGAAGGCGCGCTCGACGCCCTTCAGCTCAAGGCCGGCGTCCGAGAGCCGCTTCCCGGCCGCCTTCTCGGTCTGGCCCAGCAGCGAGGGGACCTTGGTGAACTGCCCGGAGTTGATGTACCAGACCCCGCCGCCGACGCCCAGGACCAGCAGCACCGCCAGGACCGCCGCGATCAGCCCGCGCCGGGGCCCGCCGCGCCGGGGCGGCGACGGCTGCCCCGGGGGCGGCAGTTCCAGCCGGTCGGTGTGGTGGGCGGTGCCCAGGTCCCGGGGGAGCACGCGCGGGATCACCGTCGTCCGGGCGTCGGTGCGCTCCACGTCGTCGCCGTCCGGCTCCCGGGCCTCCTCCAGGGCGCGCGGCGGTACGGCGTCGAGCTGCTCGTCCGTGAGGGCGG
>NZ_JAKRGC010000599.1 GCF_022347745.1 Streptomyces sp. OfavH-34-F | reverse complement strand
CGCCCCCGCCGATGATCGCGGGCAGTCCGGTGAGCCGGGCGGCCCGGGGGGCCGGGCGGACCTCGCCGGCCGCCGCGCGGAAGTGGGCGTCGTCCACGGTGTCCGGGCAGCCGGCCGGCTCCTCGCCGCGCAGGGCCCGGAAGAGGTCGGCGATCCACTGCCGCAGGCCGCGCCCGTCGGTGACGATGTGGCTGGCCCGGACGATCAGCCGGGTGGTCCCCGCGTCGCGGACGAGGCCCAGTTCGCAGACGGGGCCGGTGACCACGGACAGGTCGCGGTGGAAGAACGGGTGGTCCGTGGAGGTGCCGGCCGGCAGCTCCACGACCTCGGGGACGGTGCCGGCCGCGCGCCACAGCGCGCCCCGGCGGCGTACCGCGAGGCCCGGACTCGCCTCGGTCGCCACCCGCGCGGCGCGCCGCAGCGCGTCCGGGTCGAGCGTGCCCTCGCCCTCGATCACCATTTGGATGAGCTGCGGGATGCCGGTCGCGGCGGCGTTGAGGTAGCCGCGCTCGATCGGGGAGATGCGGCGGGTGTACGGCCGCACGGCGGTGAGGGTCATTCCTCCTCCAAGTGGTGGAAGCGCACCGGGGCCGGTGCGTCGCAGGCGAGGGCGAGGTGCAGGGGCGGTTCGCCCTCGGCCCGCAGGACGACGGAACGCACCTCGTAGGTCTCGCAGTTCACGGGCCGCCAGCCCGGCCGCCAGGGCGGCAGCCGGATTCCGGCGAAGGTCTCCTTGGTCAGGTGCGAGGCCTTGATGAGCGCCTCGCACTCGGCGAAGTCCCTGATCGTGGCGGGCTCCTCGCGGCCCAGCAGGTCGCCCAGCCAGCGCAGGGCGTGCGGCCGGTCGCGTTCGTCCTGGAGGTCCACGCCGATGACGCGTCCGGCGGGCGCGAAGGCCACCGCGCTGTACGCGGCGACGTGGGCCACCGACGCGGACAGGCCCAGCGCGGGCACCGACCAGCGCTTGAGCCCGTCCCGGGCCAGGTCGGCGGCGGTGATCCGGCGCCCGTACGTGCGGTGTAGCGCCTCGGTGATCAGGGAGCGGCCCGAGGCGGAGAGCCGGTTGCCCATCCGGTCGCGGGGCAGTCCCCGGTGCCGGGAGACCAGAACGTTCACCGTCTCCCCCGCCTCCGCCGGCCCGTCGGGTGCCAGCGTGTACCCGGTGGGTCCGGGGTCGCCGGGCAGACCGATCAGGGCGCCCATCAGGCCTCCGGGTCGATGACGGCCGCCGCGTAGCTGCCGCCGTACGCGAAGCTCGACAGCAGCACCGGGCCGGGGATGCCGTCGCCGGTGAGGGCGGCGACCAGACCGAGGGCGCCCGCGCTGCCGTAGGTCTCGCCGAGCAGCGCCTTGGGGGCCAGGACCGGCCGGCCGTCGAGACCGGTGAGGCGCAGGGCCGCGCGCTGGGCCAGGTCGACCAGCGGGTGGCCGGAGGCGGCCGAGACGACCGTGCCGACGTCCTGCGGGTCGAGTTCCGCCTCGGCGAGCGCGGAGCGCAGGGAGCGTCCCCAGGCCGCGCCGTCCCGGGCGATGCGGCCGATGCCGGCCGGTTCGCCGCCGGCGCCGAAG
>NZ_JAKRGC010000598.1 GCF_022347745.1 Streptomyces sp. OfavH-34-F | reverse complement strand
CCTCCGCACCGGCGAGCAGCCACTCCCCCGCCTCGGCGCGGCCGGGTGACGACGCCAAGCCGGGCGACGCCTCCGCGAGCCCGACCGCGACGGCGAAGCCGACGGAGCCGGAGCGGGAGCCGGCGTCGCCGTCCCCGGAGCCGAGCGCGACCCGCACCACCCCGGCCGCCGATCCGCAGGGCACGGTCCTGATGCGGAACGGCTCCCAGGGCGAGCAGGTGCGCGAGTTGCAGGCCCGGTTGCGGCAGATAGGTCACTTCGGGCGCACCCCGACCGGCTACTACGGCTCCGTCACGGCCGCGGCCGTGCGTTCGTTCCAGGGCAAGCGGGGCCTCGTACAGACGGGGAACACGGACACGCTCACCTGGCAGAAGCTGCTCGGGATGACGCACCGGCCGACCGCCGCCGAACTGAACCCGCCGACCACCCGCCCGGTGGCGAAGCCGGACAAGCGGTGTCTGACGGGGCGGGTGCTGTGCATCAGCAAGAACAGCCGGACGCTGTCCTGGATGATCGACGGCAAGGTCGTCTCGTCCATGGACGTGCGGTTCGGCTCGCAGTACACGCCGACCCGCGAGGGGACGTTCTCGGTGTTCTGGAAGTCGCGGCACCACGTGTCGTCGATCTACCACACGCCCATGCCGTACGCGATGTTCTTCAGCGGCGGCCAGGCGGTGCACTACTCGTCGGACTTCGCGGCCCGCGGCTACAACGGGGCCTCGCACGGATGTGTGAACGTGCGCGACGAGGGGAAGATCGCGGCCGTCTTCGCCCAGGTCCGCACGGGCGACAAGGTCGTCGTCTACAAGTAGGCGCGGGCGGGTCCGGGGCACTCGCGGAGGATTGGGGCGCGGACGGGACCGGGGGAACGTGTCCCGCCCGCGCCATGTGCGCCGAGCCGCAGGTACGGGGGGAACCCCGGCTCCGGCGCTGCCGATGACCAGTCGGCTCATTCCGTACAGCGTCGGCAGGCCGGAAAACGTCACACCGACCGGTACGGATGGTCAGCGGGAGGCCGCTCCGGCGGTGGGCCGGGAGGTCCCGGACGGGCTGCCGTCGCCGGTGTCCGCCGGGTCCGGGGCGATCGCCGCGGCGGAGGGGCCGGGCGATTCGGTGAACCGGATCGAGGGCAGCGGGGCCGAGGCGTCGTCGTCCTGGCCCGCCTCCTCCCGGCCGGAGGGGCCGCCGTTCTCGCGGGCGCCCTGCCCGTCCTTGTCGCCGAGCATCCGGTCGCAGAACCGGTCCAGGTTGCGGGCGCCCTTGGCGAGCGCTTCGAGGTGGCTGCGGCTCTCCTCGTCGAGCCGGCCCGCCCGGTAGTCGCGGCAGGCGGCGACCGTCCTGGCGTACCAGTTGGACCCGCCCCCGGTGGCGCCGGACCTGCCGTTGCCCCGGTCGGGGTCCGCGGAGTCGTGGTCGGCGGGGTCGTCGGCGGGGTCGTCGCCGGACTCCCGGCCGTCGCCGGAGGGGCCGCCGCCGTCCCCCGAGGGGCCGTGGTCCGACATGTCGTCCTTGCCGTCGCGCTTGCCCCGGGGGGTGCCGTCGTCGGGGCCGGCGGTGTCGTCGGCCCCGGGGTCCGGGGTGCCCGGGGTCGGGGTGCCGGGGGGCGCGGGCGCG
>NZ_JAKRGC010000597.1 GCF_022347745.1 Streptomyces sp. OfavH-34-F | reverse complement strand
GTCACGTCGCTGGGGAACGGCGACACCCAGGACATCAGGTGGACCTGGGACGGCCAGGTGGAGCGCCTCACCGGCCAGGGCAGCGGCGGCAAGACCTCCGACGTCGGCCTCGGCGGCCAGGGCGTCGGCGAGCGCGTCGCGCTGGGCGCCCCATCTGCGGATCGGGAAGAGCACGATCAGGGTGGCCTGGACGACTCCGCCGAACGCGATCATCGCGCCGTGCAGGGCGGCCTGGGCGGCGGAGGTGGGCAGGGTGATGGTGACGAGCATGATCGCGACGTTGGACGCGGCGATGATGCCGCCGGTCGGCCCGGCCGCCCAGGCGAGCCCGGCGAGGAACGTCCAGACGACCAGGAGCAGCACGAAGAGCGCGAGATGGGTGCCGGTGACGTAGCCGACGAAGGTGGAGATCCCGAGGCTGACCCCGGAGACCAGGGCGAGGACCGGGCGGGGGCGCCAGCTGCGCTGGAAGGTGGCGATGGCGGCCTGGAACGCGCCGAAGGCGGAACTGGCGGCGACCACGGGCCCGAAGAGGGCCAGGCTCACCCCGATGACGAGCGCGAGCCCGGCGGCGCCGCGCAGGGCGACGAGCGGTTCGAGGCGCCGCCGCTCGATCTTCAGGCCGGAGCGGGCGGTCTCCTTCAGCGCCCGGAGCCAGCTCATGGGCCGAGCCTAGCCGGAATTACTCTTTCGCCCGACTTGTCCGGGCCCGTGGAGTGCCCGACTTGTCCGGGCCCGTGGAGTGCTCGGCTCGTCCGGGCCCGTGGAGTGCTCAGCGCGGGATGCGGCTGTGTTCCCGGGGTTCGGTGCCCATGCGGGCGGCGTCGGCCGCCTCGGTGCCGTGGGTCCAGCCCGCCAGGTCCGTCGCGCCCCGGACGCGGGTGGTCGTGGTGTGCGGGAAGAGCTCGTCGGCGGCGCGGGTGACCGCCAGGTCGCGGGCGGCCAGGGCCGGGAGGAGGGCGGGGGCCCCGGCTTCGGCCTCGCTCCGGTTCGTGGCCGCCTCCAGGCGGGTGCCCAGGCGCTGGGCGTAGGCCATCAGGAAGGACTGCCGGAACGTCTTGGTGCGTTTGCGGCCGCCCGCGCGCTGGCCCGCCTCGGCGCGGGTCATCGCGGCCGTGCCCTGCACCAGCAGCGAGGTGTGGAGCAGTTCCACCGCCGCCAGGTCCGCCTCGAAGCCGACGACGGTGCTGAAGCCGAGATCGCCGTTCCACACGGCGCGGCAGCGGTTCGCCGAGGCCACCGCGTCCAGCAGGATCGCCTTGGCGGTCTCGTAGGGGGCGTCCACTCCGATCCGGCAGGCGGCGGGGGTGCGGTCGCCGTGCGTCCGGGCGGCGAGCAGGGCCTCGTCGATGCTGTGCCGGGCCATCAGCTCCTGCGCCTTGGCGGTCAGCGCCTCCGCCTCCTCCGGATAGCCGGTCGCCTCCGCCTTGGCCAGCAGGGCGCGGATGCGGGTGAGCATCCGGGGCTCCCCCGCGGCGGGCGGCCCGTGCAGGGCCTCGCGGGCCGCGCCGGGCGGCGGCCCGACCGGCTCGATGGCGGGCAGGTTCAGCAGCAGCCGGTACAGCGCGAGGAGCGCGGAGGCGTAGGAGAACCGGTCCGGCCGGCCCGCGGGCGGCGCGGCGGGCAGTTCG
>NZ_JAKRGC010000596.1 GCF_022347745.1 Streptomyces sp. OfavH-34-F | reverse complement strand
CGGCAGCTGGCTCACCGGCGGCGCGGACCGGCCCGCCGCCCCCAGCGCGTACGCCGTGGGCCGCGAAGCCTGGCACAGCATCCCCGTGGACACCCTCTTCCCGCGCACCCTCAAGGGCGACGGCGCCGGACCCGGCGGCGCCGACCGCGTCTGGACCCGGCTCGCCGTCGCCCCGGACAGCGGCTGCGCCACCGCGCTCGACCCGCTGCTCGCCAAGACCCTGCGCACGGTCGGCTGCGCCCACGTCCTGCGCGCCACCTACACCGACGCCACGGCCAGCAGCGTCACCACCGTCGGCCTCGTGTTCACCGAGGCCGACGGCGAGGCGATGCGCGCCCTGAACGCCCGGTTCGCCGCCGAGGGCCTCGACCGGCGCACCGATCTGCTGCCCCGTACCTACCCGGTCGCGGACAGCCCGGCGGCCGGGTTCGGCGCCCGGCAGCGCGCCAGCTGGACCGTGCACGTGCTGACCGGGCTGCCCGTCGTCGCCTTCGCCGTCTCCGGCTTCGCGGACGGCCGCGCGAGCACCCCGCCGCAGCCCGCGGCCTCGGCCATGGCCGAGGGCGCCACGACCGCCGCCGCCCAGGCCGGGCTGGGCCACGAGGCCGAGGGCCTGGCCGACCGCGTCGAACGCGGGCTGCGCACCCACGTCGCCGACCTCACGGAGCAGCCGCAATGACCCGTCGCGCCCGCCATCGCCTCCTCGGCGCCCTCTGCGCGGCCACGGCCCTCGTCCTGCTCCCCGCGACCCCCGCCGGCGCGGACACCATCCGGGCCCAGCAGTGGGGCCTGACCGCCCTGCACACCGACCGGGCCTGGGAGACCACGCGCGGCAAGGGGATCACCGTCGCCGTGGTGGACACCGGCGTGGACGGCAGCCTGCCCGACCTCGCCGGCCAGGTCCTGCCCGGCAAGGACCTCATCGGCTTCGGCGCGGGGCGCGGCGACAAGGCCTGGGCCCGGCACGGCACCGCCATGGCCGGGATCATCGCGGGCCGGGGCCACGGCAGCGGACGCGCCGACGGCGTCCTCGGCATCGCGCCCGAGGCGAAGATCCTCCCGGTCCGGGTCATCCTCGAAGCGAGCGACCCGGCCCGCGCCAAGGCCCGCAAGACCCGCGGCACCGCGCTCGCCGACGGCATCCGCTGGGCCGCCGACCACGGCGCCGACGTCATCAACCTCTCCCTCGGCGACGACAGCGAGTCCGCCCACCCCGAACCCGGCGAGGACGCCGCCGTCCAGTACGCCCTGAAGAAGGGCGCCGTCGTCGTCGCCTCGGCCGGCAACGGCGGCGAGAAGGGCGACCACATCTCCTACCCCGCCGCCTATCCCGGGGTGATCGCCGCCGCGGCCGTCGACCGGTACGGCACCCACGCCTCGTTCTCCACCCGCCGCTGGTACGCCACCGTCAGCGCCCCCGGCGACGACATCGTCGTCCCGGCGCCCGACCGCAAGTACTACGTGGAGTGGGGCACCTCGGCCGCCGCCGCGTTCGTCTCCGGCGCGGTCGCCCTCGTCAGGTCCGCGCACCCCGGCCTCTCGCCCGCGCAGATCAAGAAGCTCCTCACCGACACCGCGCGCGACGCCCCGGCCGGCGGGCGTGACGACGCGCGCGGCTACGGGATCGTCGACCCGGCGGCGG
>NZ_JAKRGC010000595.1 GCF_022347745.1 Streptomyces sp. OfavH-34-F | reverse complement strand
CCGGGCGACGCCGTGGGCGGCGTCGCGGGCGAGGTCGAGCAGGAGGGCGGTGTCGACGTCGAGGTCGAGGCCGAGTTCTTCCTTGACTGCGGGGATCCATTCATCCAGCACCGTCCCATGTTCTCTGATCCGGGCACGGGCGGAAGCGAGGTCCTCCCAGGTGTCGCAGTCGAACGAGGCGAGCGGACCGGCCGGCACCCGGCGCAGCGTCAGTTCCCGGGTGAGCAGGCGCAGCGGCAGCCCGGCGAGCCCTCCGTGCTCGGCGGCGAGGAGTGCCAACTCGCGGCGGAGGGGTTCGGCGCGGTAGACGGCGACCAGCGGTTGTTCGCGGCCCTCCCCGTCGAGGCAGAGCGCGCCTTCGGCACCGGTCTCCGTCGCGGCGGTCAGCAGGGCCCGGACGGTGTCCGCGCCGAGGAACGGGAGGTCGGCGGAGAGCACGAGCACGTTCTGCGCCGAGGTGTGCCGGGCCCCGGCGTGCAGCGCCGCCAACGGGCCGCCGCCGGGCGGGGCTTCGCGGGCCCAGGTCACCGGTCGTACCGTGGCCCGCCGGTCCCCCACCACGACCGTGGTGCCCGCGTCGGGGCACGCGGCGAGCACCCGGTCGAGCAGGGCCCGGCCGCCGACCCGCAGGCCCGGCTTGTCGGCGCCGCCCAGCCGGCTGGCGGCCCCTCCGGCGAGAACGATGGCGTCGTACGCGGTCATGCCCCGAGTATGCGGGGGCCGGGGCCCGCCCCTCCCCGGGGGCCCCTACAGGCTCCGCAGCAGCAGCGCCGGCCGCTCCACGCAGTCCGCCACGTACCGGAGGAAGCCCCCGGCGGTGCCGCCGTCGCAGACGCGGTGGTCGAAGGTGAGGGAGAGCTGGACCACCTGGCGCACGGCGAGCTGCCCGTCGTGCACCCACGGTTTGGGGACGATGCGGCCGACGCCCAGCATGGCGGCCTCGGGGTGGTTGATGATCGGCGTCGAGCCGTCCACCCCGAACACCCCGTAGTTGTTGAGGGTGAACGTCCCGCCGGTCAGCTCGGCGGGCGTGAGCGTGCCGGTGCGCGCGGCCTCGGTCAGCCGGGCGATCTCCGCGCCGATGGACTCCGTGCTGCGGGCATGGGCGTCGCGGACGACGGGGACGACCAGGCCCCGGTCGGTCTGCGCCGCGAACCCGAGGTGGACCTGCGGCAGCCGTACGATCTCGCGCGCCTCCTGGTCCACCGTGGCATTCAGCTCCGGGTAACGGGCCAGGGCCGCCGTGCAGATGCGGGCGAGGAGCGCGAGGACGGACACCTTGGGGGTGCCGGGTCCGGTGACGCTGTTCATCGAGGCCCGCGCGGCCATCAGTTCGGTGGCGTCCGCGTCGACCCAGCAGGTGGCGTCGGGGATCTCGCGCCGGCTGCGGGCGAGCTTGTCGGCGACGGCTCCGCGTACCCCGCGCAGCGGAATCCGCTCGCCGACGGCTGCGGCGGTCGCCGCAGAGGCGGGGGAGGCGCCGGTCGCGGGGGAAGCGACCGTGGCGGCCTCCGGAGCGGGCGCCCCGGTGGGCGCCCCGGCGGGTGCTCCGGCCGCCGCCCGGATCGCGGACTCCACGTCGGCCCGCAGGATCAGCCCGTCCGGGCCGGAACCCACGAGCCGGCGCAGATCCAGATCGTGCTGCCGGG
>NZ_JAKRGC010000594.1 GCF_022347745.1 Streptomyces sp. OfavH-34-F | reverse complement strand
CCGCCTCCCGCAGGGCCAGCGCCGCCGCGTCCGCCTCGTCCCGCAGGGCCTGCGCCTCGTCGCGCGCGGCGTCGGTGAGCGCCGCCGCCTCCTCGACGGCCAGCGCCAGAATCCGGCGCGCCCGCTCGCTCAGCGACGTGTAGTCCTGCGGCTCCAGCCGCGCCACGACCTCGGCCAGCCGGGCGGACTCCGCCGCCAGCCGCTCCGCGTCCCCGGTCAGCGCCGCCGCCCGCGCCACCGCCTCGTCCCGCTCGGCGGAGAGCACCGCCACCACTCGGTCCACCTGCTCCGGGCGGTATCCCCGCCCCCGTACACCGACGAACCCGTACGCGGACCCCGGTGCAGCACTCATTCCTGACGCCTCTTTCCGATCATCCCGACTCCGACGCCCGACCGGCGAGCGATACGTCAAGGATGCGGCAATTGGCGGGGAAGTCGGTATCGATGCGGCGCTTTCCGGACGGAAGCGACCGGCATCACACACCACGAAAGGCGTGGTGCCCGGCCCCCCAAGGGGAACCGGGCACCACGCCCCACGCCCGGAACGGTCAGATCAGCCCGTCCCACATCTGCTCAAGGAGCACCGACCACCAGCTCTCCGGCGACGCCAGCGCCGCCGCGTCCAGCGCCACCAGCTGCGCCTGGAAGTCCACCGTCCAGCGCCCCGCCTGCTCCGGGTTCAGCCCGTACCGCAGCCGCCACATCCGGCCCAGCAGCGCCATGCAGCGCACGAACTCCGGCAGCCCCGTGTTCACGAACTGCGGCGGCACCGGCGCACCGCCCGGACCCGACTCCACCGGCACGGCCACGATGTGCGCGGTCCCGTACTGCACACAGATCGCCCGGCCGAAGTCCGAACCCATCACCAGGTACGACCCGGCGTCCGAAGCCGGCTGCACCTGCCGCTGCGCGGCCAGCTCCGCCAGCGTCGGCACCACCGGCTGACCCGGCTGCGCCCAGAAGAACGGCCCGAAGTCGGCGGGCAGCCCCGCCCACACCAGCGTCCGCGCCACGATGTCCGGCACACCCTGCCGGGACACCGCCCGCTGGTCGAAGCGGAGCACGCCCTGCGGACCGAAGGTCTGCAGCATCTCCTCCGCCATCGCCTCCGGCGGGATCGGCGGCGCCGGCTGCATCTGCGGCAACGGGGCCCGCACCGGGGCAGGACGCGCGGGGCCGTCCGCCACCTGGTGCAGCTCGCCCTGGTGGGTGAGCAGATGCTGCATGCCCTGCTGCCGGCTCGCGTGGTCCGTGCCGTACGGGGCCACGGAGGTGATCCGCACCTGCGGCCAGGTCTCCCGGATCATCCGGGCGCAGTAGCCGCCCGGCAGCTCACAGGACTCCAGCTCCGTGTGCAGCTCGATCACCTGCTGCGGCGGCACGTTCATGGCCCGCAGCTCGTGCAGCATCTGCCACTCCGGATGCGGGGTGCCCGGCGCCGAGCGGCGGATCAGCTGCTGCTCGCTGCCGTCCGGCGCCCGGAAGCGCAGCACGGCCTGGTAGCCCGGGCCCACCGTCGGCTGACCGGACGGCGCCTGCGGATAGCCGTACGCCGGCGGCGGAGCCTGCCCCGGTACGCCCAGGGGCGGGCCGGGCGGCTGCGGAGCGCCGGGACCGACCTGCCCCGGCCCGGCCAGCATCGTCGCCGCGTGGTGCACCCCACCGGG
>NZ_JAKRGC010000593.1 GCF_022347745.1 Streptomyces sp. OfavH-34-F | reverse complement strand
CCCCCCCCCCGGCACCCGCCGCGAGGGCGCCCTGCTGCTCGGCACCGGAGTCGCCTCGGCCACCTACCCCGCCTCCGCCGGCGCCAGCCACGCCTCCGCGCACGCCGCGCCGGACGGCCGCTACCGGATCGCCGTCAACGCCACGGACATCGGCACCGGCGCCCGCACCGTCCTCGCGCAGATCGCCGCCCAGGCCCTCGGCGCGCCGCTGGACGACGTGGCCGTCGACATCGGCGACAGCGACCTGCCCGACGCGCCGCTGGCCGGCGGCTCCACCGGCACCGCGTCCTGGGGCTGGGCCGTCCACAAGGCCGCCGCCCTGCTCGCGGAACGGCTCGCCGCCCACAGCGGACCGCTGCCCGCCGACGGCCTGACCGTCACCGCCGACACCACCGAGGAGACCGGCCGGGAATCCCCGTACGCCCGCCACGCCTTCGGCGCGCACTTCGCCGAGGTCGCCGTGGACACCCGCACGGGCGAGGTCCGGGTGCGCCGCATGCTCGGCGTCTTCGCGGCCGGCCGCATCCTCAACCCCCGTACCGCCCGCTCCCAGTTCATCGGCGGCATGACCATGGGCATCGGCATGGCCCTCACCGAGGGCTCCACCATGGACCCGGTCTACGGCGACTTCACCGAGTGCGACCTCGCCTCGTACCACGTCCCCGTCTGCGCCGACGTCACCGCGATCGACGCGCACTGGATCGAGGAGGACGACCCCCACCTCAACCCCATGGGCAGCAAGGGCATCGGCGAGATCGGCATCGTCGGCTCCGCCGCCGCGGTCGGCAACGCCTTCCACCACGCCACCGGCGTCCGGCTGCGCACCCCGCCCCTCACACCCGACCGGGTGCTCACCCGGCTGCCGTGACCCCCCGGCCGGGCGAATGCGCCGGTCACACGGGCGCACGGGCCGATATGTTGCGCGACCGGCCCAGCGGGGTCACCCTGTGGAGTGACCCAGAAGAGACATCCGCTCACTCTTCGTATTCGGGGGTCGTTGGTTCAACGGGGCGAAGTACGTGGGCCTCGATGTGAGGAGCCTCGACGATGACCGTTCCACTCGACCGGCACTATCTGGTCGAACTCCAGGTTTCCGCAGAGCGTGTGCAGCAGCTTCGCCGCATTGTCGCCGCCCATCTGCGCCACTGGAGTCTCGAACTCCACGTGCGGCCCGTGTGCCGCGCCGTGGAGGAGCTGCTGACCAACGTCCACCGGCACGTCGGTGACGACAACCGCTGCGTCGTCGAACTTCGGTGGTCCGGACGGCACCTCACGGTCTCCGTCGCCGACAACGGCTCCGAGATGCCCCGGCTGCTCCGCGAGGGCGGCGGCCTGAGCCGCGTCATGGCCCTCAGCGACAGCTGGGGCACCTGCCGCACCGCCGAGGGCAAGGTGGTCTGGTTCACCCGGTACGCCCAGGAGCCCCAGCACATCGAACGGGTGCCGCTGCCGCCGCTGCCCGGCGTCCGCGAGTTCCGCCGCCCGCCCGTCGTGGCCGCCGAGATCCCCGAACCCGTCCCGGCCGCCGTCGAGGAGACCGTCCCCGGCGCGGGCCCCGAGCCCGCCCTGGTCTGAGGCGTACGGGCCCCCGGGCAGCCCCGGCAACCCCGCCCCCGTCACCGAGAACCCCCGGCCGGCGCGGATCGCGTGTCCCGAGCACGCATGATCCGCGCCGGCCGGGTACGCGGTGGCGGG
>NZ_JAKRGC010000592.1 GCF_022347745.1 Streptomyces sp. OfavH-34-F | reverse complement strand
GGCCGGGGCCCACGGGGTGCGGGTCGCGGCCCCGCCCGCCCCGGCGGCGCAGCAGGTGGCCTTGGAGGCGCACCTGATTGCGGGACTGGGGTCCGAGTTGGATGGCGCTGCGGTGGTGGCGGCGGCCCGGGTCTCGCGGCGGATGGCGCGGCGCCTGACCGGGACGGGGGCGCGGGGCCGGGTGGTGTGGCTGGTCGGTCCGGGGCTGGGAGGCAGCCCGGTGGCCGGGAGGGTGCTGGACGCCCTTCAGGAGGTCCGGGACCACGACCGGGGTGCTGCTCTGGTGGTCGACGGCTCGCTGGGCGGCGGCCCCCGAGCCCGGGAGCGGCTTCGGCACCTGGGCGCGGACCTGGTCCTGCTCAACCGGTCCGAGGCACACTCCCTGCTCGCCGCGTCCGGCCCGGCCGGCCGGGCAGGGCGCGGAGGGACGGTCGGCGCGGCGGCACTGGCGCAGGCGGCCCGGGAGACCGGCGCGGTGATGGTGGCCAAGGGCGATCCGGATCTGATCACCGACGGCACCCGGACCTGGCTGGTGCCCGCCGGGCACCCGGGGCTGGCCCGGCACGGCTCGGGTGACGTGCTTGCCGGCGCCGCCGCCGCACTGCTCGCCCAGACACTGGCGCCCGCCGACGCGGCGGCGCTGGCCTGCCACCTGGTCGGCACCGCCGGCGAGGTGCTGGAGCGGACGGCGGGGCCGGGCTGGCTGACACGCGAACTCCTGGACGCGGTCGCCGCCGCCCTGCGCGACCTGCTCGCCGCCCCCGCCCGTCCCTGACCCGGGCGCGCCCCTACCTGCCCTTTCTCGCCGCCGTCGGCGGCACCTTCGCCTTGTTCTCGACCTGATCCGAGTGGAGATTCGTGATGACCCTTGTCCAAGAGCGCCCCGCCCTCGCGGCCGTGGAGCAGCTGAGCCGAGCTGCCGCGGAGCACCGGGAGTTCGGGGAGCGGAACGGGACCTTACATCCGCAGGTGTGGGAGGCGCTGACCAGTTCGGTGCTGCCCCGGGCCGCGCTGCCGTCCCACTGCGGCGGCCTGCAGTGGGATGTGCCGCAGATCCTTCTGGCGGTGCGCGAGGTCGCGCTCGCGGACCCGGCCGCCGGGTGGGTGACGGCGATCCACGCCCCGGCCGGGGCGTTCCTGTCGCGCCTCGACGTCCGCACGGCCCGGGACCTGACCGGCCCCGCCACGGTGGTCGCCGGCTCCTCGGTGCCGGTCGGCCGCGCCGAGCCGGAGGGCGACAGGGTGCGGCTGCGGGGGCGCTGGCCGCTGGTCACCGGGGCACCGGCGATGACCCTGGCCGCCCTCGCTGCCCCGGCCGACAGCTCCGGCATGACGGGCACCCGCTGGTGGCTCGTCCCGCGCAGCCGGCTGACGGTCGAGGAGGACTGGGACGCGCTCGGGCTGCGCGGCAGCGCCTCCCACACGGTCGCCTGCGACACCCTGCTGCAGCCCGCGCACAGCATCAGCCTGACCGACCCGCCGCTCGCGGACGGGGCGCTGTACCGCTACCCGCTGTACGGGCTGCTCGCCGGGTGCATCGCGGAGGTCGCCCGCGCGACCGGCGAGCGGGCCCGCGCCGCGTTCACCCGGCTCGTGGCGACCACCACCAGCCGCTACGGCACCGGGCCGATGGCCGGACAGCCTGCGGTCCAGGCCGCTTTCGACCAGGCCGACGGCCGCCTGCGCGCCGCGGCCGCCCT
>NZ_JAKRGC010000591.1 GCF_022347745.1 Streptomyces sp. OfavH-34-F | reverse complement strand
GACGTCACCGGCACACCGGGCGGACACGCCGCCGGCGTGCCGAGCCAGCGCAAGCCCGGCGCGCCCGCCCGGCTCTGGAGCGTCGTGACCCGCTGGTGGCACGGCGACTGAGACCCGCCCGCGCACCCCGGGCGGCCCGGTGGACGAAGGCTCCGGCCCTCTCGCCACCGGGCCGCCCCGCACCCGCCCCACGTACCATGCGGAAGCGTGAAGCTGACAATTCTGGGCGGCGGCGGATTCCGGGTTCCTCTGGTGTACGGGGCGCTGCTCGCCGACCACGCCGAGGGCCGCGTGTCGGCCGTCACCCTCTACGACACCGACACCGACCGGCTCACCGCCGTGGCACGGGTCCTCGCCGAACAGGCCGCGGACGTCCCGGACGCGCCGGCCGTCCGCGCCACCACCGACCTGGACGACGCCCTGCGCGGCGCCGACTTCGTCTTCTCCGCCATCCGCGTCGGCGGTCTCGCGGGCCGGGCCGCCGACGAGCGGGTCGCCCTGGACGAGGGCGTGCTCGGGCAGGAGACGGTCGGCGCCGGCGGCATCGCGTACGGGCTGCGCACCGTGCCCGTCGCCGTCGACCTCGCCCGGCGCATCGCCCGGCTCGCCCCGGACGCCTGGGTCATCAACTTCACCAACCCGGCCGGGCTGGTCACCGAGGCGATGTCCCGGCACCTCGGCGACCGCGTCATCGGCATCTGCGACTCACCGGTCGGCCTCGGCCGCCGCATCGCCCGCGTCCTCGGCGCCGACCCGGACCTGGCCCGCGTCGACTACATCGGCCTCAACCACCTCGGCTGGGTGCGCGGGCTGTACGTCGCGGGCCGCGACGAACTCCCGCGCCTGCTCGCCGACCCCGAACTGCTGGGCTCCTTCGAGGAGGGCCGGCTGTTCGGCGCCGACTGGCTGCGCTCCCTGGGCGCGATCCCCAACGAGTACCTGCACTACTACTACTTCAACCGCGAGGCCGTCCGCGCCTACCAGGAGGCCGCGCAGACCCGGGGCGCCTTCCTCCGCGAGCAGCAGGAAGGCTTCTACGGCCGGATGAAGGACCCGGCGACCCCCGCCCTGGCCACCTGGGACCGCACCCGCGCCGAGCGCGAGGCCACCTACATGTCGGAGAACCGGGACGTGGCCGGCGCGGGCGAGCGCGAGGAGAGCGACCTGGACTCCGGCGGCTACGAACAGGTCGCGCTCGCCCTGATGCGCGCGATCGCCCGCGACGAGCAGGCCACCCTCATCCTCAACGTCCGCAACCGCTCCACCCTCGCCGTGCTCGACGCGGACGCCGTGATCGAGGCGCCCTGCCTGGTGGACGCCAACGGCGCCCGGCCGCTGGCCGCCGACCCGCTGCCCTACCACGCGGTGGGCCTGGTCACCTCGGTGAAGGCCGTCGAGCGCGCGGTGCTCGACGCGGCGGCGAGCGGATCGCGCGCCGACGCGGTCCGGGCCTTCGCCCTGCACCCGCTGGTCGACTCGGTCTCCGTCGCCCGCCGCCTGGTGGACGGCTACACGAAGGCGCACCCGGGACTGGCGTACCTGCGATGACCGCGCGTCAGGGCAGCCGGACCGGGGGCACGGGGCCGCGCCCGCCCGGTCCCGGCCCCTCGGCGGCGAGCAGTTCGCCGCTCACCAGCAGGTGCAGCTGAGCCTCCAGCCAGGCGGCGACCCGGGCGGACCCCTCCGTCGCGGCCCCGTCTGTCG
>NZ_JAKRGC010000590.1 GCF_022347745.1 Streptomyces sp. OfavH-34-F | reverse complement strand
CCCGGGTCGGGTGCGGCGGGGCCCGGGGACGCGGGCGGCGGCCCGTCCCCCGGGCCGTCCGGCTCGTCCTCGTCGTCGTCGCGCGGCACCGTGTCGTACCCGCACAGCGCCTCCTCCGCCGCACCCGCGGCGAGGCCGGTCAGGACGACGCGCCCGTCGTCGCAGACGAGCACCGTGCGCACGGTGATGTTGCGGTGGATCCAGCCGTGCGCGTGCAGGACGCGGAGGGCGGCGAGGACGTCGGAGCCGATCTCGGCGGCCCGGTACGGGGTGAGCGGGCGCTCCGCGAGCAGCGCCGCCAGCGGCCGGGAGGCCACCAGCTCGCTGACTATCCAGAGCGAACCGGCCTCCGCGAACACGTCGAAGACCTGGTCCAGGCGCGGATGGTCGGGCACCTGCGCCGCCGCCTGCGCGGCCTCGATGGCGCGCCGCACGGCCGGGTCCTCGGCCCCGCGCACCGCCCGCCCACCGCGCGGCGAGGGCACCGGCCGGCCGTCACCCTCGACGAACTCGGCGTCCACCACCTCGGGCAGCGGCACCTGACGGACCAGCACCTCCTGCCCGCTGTAGGTGTCGAAGGCCCGCGTCTCGACGGCTTCGTACGCGTCGGACGGGGGCAGCGGAAGGCGGTAGCGGTCGGCCAGCACCCGACCCGCATAGTCGTCCACGACGCCTCCCCAGAGCGCGCTGTCCCCCGGTCACGGAATCCGCGACGCATCTGTCGTCCCGCAGCCGTCCGCGGTGCGTTCGACCCCGTGTCCCGGCTGCGTACGGTCTCCGGTCTCTCACCATACGTGGCATGCGGCTACCGCGCGGCAGGGTCGGCGCATCCCGGCCGCCCGGCCGCCCCGGAACTCCGCCGCGGCCCTCAGTCGACCGGCTCGAAGGACCCGAACGCGGTCTTGCGGAGGGTGCGGCACTCCTTGCCGTCCCACGCGTCGGCCTTGCAGCTGATCATGATCGCGTAGCCGTGGTCGCCGTCGACCTTGAACCCCCGGTTGAGCACCCGGACCCGCTGGCCGTGCTGGGTGCGCTCGAACTGCCAGTCGGCGACGGTCGGGTAGCCGTTGTACTGCACCTCCTGGATGCCGAGGTGCTGGTAGCCGGTGCTGGTGGCGGCGACCCCGCCCCGGGCGGACTTCCACGCGGCGGCGGCGTCGTCACCGGGCGAGGAGGTGTAGTCGACCTGGAGGCGGGGGAAGCCGCCCTTCGCGTTGTAGATGGCGCCGGCGCCCTGACCCGACGTGGTGGCGAACTGGAAGCCCTCGGGCATGGCGATGGAGAAGTGGAACCGCTTGTTGGTGACCGTGCGGTAGCCGGCGGGCACGGCGTCGTCCGCCTTGTCGCCCTTGCCGCCCTTCTTTCCGTCCTCGCCCTCCCGGCCGTCGTCCTTGCCCTTGCCCTTGCCGGAGTCGTCGCCGTCCTGCTCCTTGCCGCTGCCGCCCTGCGGGGCTTCGCCGGACTCGGCCGGGCCGTCGGCGCTCGGCGCCCCGGCGGGGGCGGACGCGCCCGGGTTCCCGGCGCCCTTGTCGCCGGTGGAGTCGTCGCCGCCGAGGGTGAGCGCCAGCACCGTGCCGAGGACGGCGAGCACGATGATCGCCGCGATGATCGCCAGGGTGCGGCGCGGCACGACGTCCGTGAGCGAGGCGCGCGGCGGGCTGACCGGCGAGGAGGCCGGGCGCTGCGGCGGCACGGCCCCGGAGG
>NZ_JAKRGC010000058.1 GCF_022347745.1 Streptomyces sp. OfavH-34-F | reverse complement strand
CGCGTCGAAGGCGGCGGCGCGCTCGTCCAGGTAGCCCGGTGCCTTCACGGTGCGGCAGGCGCTGCCGTCGCCCATCACCAGCAGGGCGACCCGGTCCGCGCGAAGGGCCAGCTCCCGCCCGGTCTCCGTGCAGCGGGCGGTCTCCAGGGGTTCGAACACGCCGAGGCCCTCGACGGGCGCGGCCGCCCAGCCCGTACGGGCCAGCAGCCAGGCGCCCACGGCGAGAGAGGGCGGCAGCGGGCGGTCCGGCGGTGTTCCCCGGTCCTGGCCGAGCCGAACCTCCAGATCGACGCCGAACGCGCGGAAGTCGCCCGCGGCCCCCTCGGGGTGGGTGCCGCGCCCGTCCCGCGCGGCCGGGCCGATCACCACGAGGAGATCGGGCCGGGCGGCCGCGAGGACGCCCAGGGCGTCGGTGCACGCGGTTCTGGCGGCGTCCAGTTCGGGCGCGGCACCGGCGGCCACCTCGGGGACGAGCAGCGGCGGGCAGGGGCAGACTGCGGCGGCGACAAGCATGGTCGGCAGCGTACTGCGCGGCGCAGCGGCCCGCCCCGGCCGCGTCCGGCACCTTTCCGGTGACCGGCGGCTCAGTCGCAGCCGCAGCCCGGCGCGGCCGCCGCGGGCAGTGGTGCCGGGGTGCCGATGCCGGGCAGGCCCAGCATGACACCGGCCGGCTTGGCGGCCTCGGCCGCGTTGCGCTTCTCCCAGGCGTCGCCCGAGCGGGTCCTGCGGACCGCGACCGGGGCGCCCTCGGCGAGCAGGTGGTGCGGGGCGGCGTAGGTGATCTCGACGGTGACCACGTCGCCGGGGCGCACGTCCTGGCCGGGCTTGGTGAAGTGGACCAGGCGGTTGTCGGGGGCGCGGCCGGACAGCCGGTGGGTGGCGCCGTCCTTGCGGCCCTCGCCTTCGGCGACCATGACCTCCAGGGTGCGGCCGACCTGCTTCTTGTTCTCCTCCCAGGAGATCTCCTCCTGGAGGGCGGACAGGCGCATGTAGCGCTCCTGCACGACCTCCTTGGGGATCTGCCCCTCCATCTCGGCGGCGGGGGTGCCGGGCCGCTTGGAGTACTGGAAGGTGAAGGCGTTCGCGAAGCGGGCCTCGCGGACCGCGTGCATGGTCTGCTCGAAGTCCTCCTCGGTCTCGCCGGGGAAGCCCACGATGATGTCGGTGGAGATGGCGGCGTCGGGCATCGCGGCGCGGACCTTCTCGATGATGCCGAGGAAGCGTTCCTGCCGGTACGAACGGCGCATCGCCTTGAGGACCTTGTCGGAACCGGACTGCATCGGCATGTGCAGCTGCGGCATCACGTTCGGCGTCTCGGCCATGGCGGCGATGACGTCGTCGGTGAAGTCGCGGGGGTGCGGCGAGGTGAAGCGGACGCGCTCCAGGCCCTCGATCTTCCCGCAGGCGCGCAGCAGCTTGGAGAACGCCTCCCGGTCCCCGATGTCGGAGCCGTAGGCGTTGACGTTCTGGCCGAGCAGGGTGATCTCGGAGACGCCCTCGGCGACCAGGGCCTCGATCTCGGCGAGGATGTCGCCGGTGCGGCGGTCCTTCTCCTTCCCGCGCAGGGCCGGGACGATGCAGAAGGTGCAGGTGTTGTTGCAGCCCACGGAGATGGAGACCCACGCGGCGTACGCGGACTCGCGGCGGGTGGGCAGCGTGGAGGGGAACGCTTCCAGGGACTCGGCGATCTCGACCTGCGCCTCCTCCTGGACGCGGGCGCGCTCCAGCAGCACGGGCAGCTTGCCGATGTTGTGCGTGCCGAAGACGACGTCGACCCAGGGGGCGCGCTCGACGATGGTGTCGCGGTCCTTCTGGGCAAGGCAGCCGCCGACCGCGATCTGCATGCCGGGACGCTTGGTCTTCATCGGGGCGAGCCGGCCCAGGTTGCCGTACAGCTTGTTGTCGGCGTTCTCGCGGACGGCGCAGGTGTTGAAGACGACGACGTCGGCGTCGCCGTCGGAGCCCTCGGGCGCCCGGACGTATCCGGCGTCCTCCAGGAGCCCCGACAAGCGCTCGGAGTCGTGGACGTTCATCTGGCACCCGTAGGTGCGCACCTCATAGCTTCTTCTGACGTCCACTGCTTCGCTCCGGTTGCCGCTGCTCATGCGACAAGGGTAGGCGCTGCCCGGCACCCGTCCGTCTCGGGCGGGCGATCCGGCGGGCGTTCCGGGGCGGCCCTGGCCACGGCCGGTGAGCACCTGGCAGGATCGCCGCCATGCTCACGGCCCTGTCCCCAACCGGCCGGCGCCGTTCCCTGCGGGCGGGCGTCGCCGCCGCCGTCGTGCTCGGGACGCTCCTGTGGTGGCTGCTCCCGCTCGGCGATCCGGCGCCCACCGGCAGTCTGTCGTTCAGTACGGGCGTGCGCAGCGGCGTCTACCAGCGGTACGGGGAGCGGTTGAAGGGGGCCCTGGCCAGGGATCTTCCCCGGGTGTCGATAAAGCTCCAGACCAGCGAGGGCTCGCAGCAGAACCTCGCCCGGGTCGCGGCCGGTGAGGCGGATTTCACGATCGCCACCACCGACGCCGTCGCCACGTATCTGCGGGCCCGCAAGCCCGGCCATGAGCGGCTGCGCGGCTGTGTTCGGCTGTACGACGACTACATACAGCTGGTGGTGCGGCGGGATTCGGACATCCGGAGCGTGGCGGATCTGCGGGGCCGCAGGGTCGCGGTGGGGCAGCCGGGGTCGGGGGTGAAGCTGGTCGCCGACCGGCTGATGACGGCGGCCGGGCTCGATCCCGTGGCCGACGTGACGCCGCTGTCGGTGGGCATCGACACCATGCCCCAGCTGCTGGAGAAGGGGCGGCTCGACGCGTTCTTCTGGTCCGGCGGGCTGCCGACGACGGCCGTGGCCGAATTGTCCGAACGGTTCCCGGTGCGGCTCGTGCCGCTGGAGGACGACCTGATCAAGCGGCTCCAGGCGGCGGGCGGTCCGACGAGCTACTACCGCTCGGCCGTGATGCCGGCCGACGCGTACCGCAAGGCGCAGCAGGGCCAGGCCGTGCCCACGGTGGCGGTCGCCAACGTGCTGGTCACCACGGACCGCACGGACGCGGCGATGACGGAGGCGTTCACCCGGACCGTGATCGACAGCCGCGACCGCATCGGGCGCGAGGTGCACGCGGCGCAACTGGTGGACCTGCGGACGGCGATCTACACCGATCCGCTGCCGCTGCACGAGGGCGCCAAGCGGTACTACCGCTCCGTCAAGCCGTGACCTCCGCCCGCCTCAGCCCTTCGGGTCGTGGCGCGGCACGGAGACCGTCACGCTCAGTCCGTACGGTTCCTTGCGGGCGTACGAGAGTGAGGCGCCGCCCGCCGCGAGGAGCGTCCGGGAGATGGAGAGGCCGAGGCCGGAGCCCTGGATGTTCTGGTGCTGGGGGCTGCGCCAGAAGCGGTCGCCGACCCGTTCGAGTTCCTGGTCGGTGAGGCCGGGTCCGCCGTCCGCGACGACGACCGTGACGTACCGGCTGCCGGAGGCGACGGTGACGCTCACCTCCTCGCCGGCCGGGGTGAACTTGAGGGCGTTGTCGATGATGGCGTCGAGGGCGCTGGAGAGGGCGATCGGGTCCGCCCAGGCGGTGACGGCGGGCAGCCCCCCGGCGCGCAGCCGTACGCCCTTCTCCTCGGCGACCGGGCGCCAGGACGCGGCGCGTTCGGCGGTGAGCGCGCCGATGTCGGTGAGCCGCAGGTCGCTCTCGGCGTGCTCGGCGAGCGCCAGGTCGAGCAGGTCGTCGAGGACCTGTCCGAGGCGGCGGCCCTCGGTGCGTACGGAGGCGATCTCCTCGTTGTCCTCGGGAAGTTCGAGGGCGAGCAGGTCGATGCGCAGGAGCAGCGCGGCCAGCGGGTTGCGCAGTTGGTGGGAGGCGTCGGCGACGAAGGCGCGCTGCTGCTCCAGGACGTCCTCGACGTTGTCGGCCATCTCGTTGAACGAGCGGGCCAGCCGCCGGAGTTCCGGGGGGCCGCCGGACGCCACGACGCGGGAGCGCATCCGGCCGCTGGCGATGTCGTGGGCGGCGGCGTCCAGCGTCTTGACGGGGAGCAGGACCCAGCCGGTGAGGCGGATGGCGGCGCCGACGGCGACGAGCATGGCGATCGCCTCGCCGGCCGCGATGAGCAGCCAGCCGCGCAGTGTGTCGGCGCGCATCTGGCCGGTCGGCGAGTCGATGACGACGACGGCGATGACGTCTCCGTCGCGTACGACGGGCGAGGCGACGACCACGCGGCCGTCCTGCCAGGGCCAGACCTGCGGCGGGTCGTGGCTGCGGCGGCCGAGCAGTGCCTCGTTGAACGCGGCGCGGCCCTCGCCCTCGACGGGCAGCCGCCAGGACGCGGGGGCCTTGGCCATGGCGGAGTCGTCGCGGTAGAAGACGCCGGCGCGGATGCCGTACACCGAGTCGTACGTTTCCAGCTCGGTCTGGAGGGTACGGCGCCGTTCGTCGTAGCCGCTGGTGCGTTCGGTGATGAACTGGGCGAGGGCGGCGAAGCGGGCCGTGTCGTCGATGCGGTCGATCACGACGCGCTGTTGCTCGGCCGCCGCCACGCTGACGGCGAGCGGGAAGCCGAGCGCGAGCAGCACACTCGCCATCAGGACGATGAGCAGCGGGAGCAGCCGGGTACGCACCGGGGACGAACGCCTCTACGCGGGCGGGGAGACGAGGCGGTAGCCGACCCCGCGCACCGTCTCGATGAGTGCGGGCAGCCGGAGCTTGGAGCGCAGCGAGGCCACGTGCACCTCCAGCGTGCGTCCTGTTCCCTCCCAGCTGGTGCGCCACACCTCGCTGATGATCTGTTCGCGGCGGAAGACCACGCCGGGCCGCTGGGCGAGCAGGGCGAGCAGGTCGAACTCCTTGCGGGTGAGCTGGACCTCGGCCCCGTCCACGCTGACCCGGCGGGTGGGCAGTTCGATGCTGACGTGGCCCAGGCGGAGGGCGGCGACCGGGGTGGACACGGTGTCCTCGTTGCTCGTCTTGCGCCGGCTGACCGCGTGGATGCGGGCGAGCAGTTCGCCCGTGTCGTACGGCTTGGTCACGTAGTCGTCCGCGCCCAGGTTGAGTCCGTGGATGCGGGAGCGTACGTCGGCGCGGGCCGTCACCATGATCACCGGCACGGAGCTGCGCTTGCGGATCTTGCCGCAGACCTCGTAGCCGTCCTGGTCGGGCAGCCCCAGGTCGAGGAGCACGACGCCGAAGGGCTCGGTGTCGGTGGGCAGCAGGGCCTGGAGGGCCTCGTCGCCGCTGCGGGCGTGGACCACCTGGAAGCCGTGCCGGGTCAGGATCGCGGACAGGGCGGCGGCGACGTGGTTGTCGTCCTCGACGAGCAGCAGTCTCATGGGCCCCCCTCTGGCGTCGCTGTGTGCCGGGTGTGTGCGTACGGTCGTGTACGCCCCCGGTCACTTCCCCGTTCCGGGGTGTTCCACAAAGGGGTGTACCAGGGAATCCACTCCGATGAGGGGTGGACAGTCAAGGGCCTGTCCGATGTATCCGGGTTTCCGTTATGCACCCGGTACGCCCGGCACGGCAGGCGTGACGTCCCCTTCACGCGGAGTGTCCGGTTGCCGCCGGATCGTTATGCTCAATTTCCGCTCAGATGTAATGACGCTGGTAGCACTGCGTCACTAGGGTCCTTCCCAACCGAGGAGGACGGAGCTAGAAGCCGATGAGCGGAGTTTCAGTGACCAAGGGCGCCGAGGACGCTGCACCCGCGCCCGCCGGCGATCTGGTCGTGCTGAGCAACGTCAACAAGCACTTCGGCGCACTGCATGTGCTCCAGGACATCGACCTGACGATCGCCCGCGGCGAGGTCGTGGTCGTCATCGGGCCGTCCGGGTCCGGGAAGTCCACGCTGTGCCGCACGATCAACCGCCTGGAGACGATCGATTCGGGTTCGATCTCGATCGACGGGAAGTCGCTGCCCGAGGAGGGCAAGGAGCTGGCCCGGCTGCGTGCCGACGTCGGCATGGTCTTCCAGTCGTTCAACCTCTTCGCCCACAAGACGGTCCTGGAGAACGTGACGCTCGGCCAGCTGAAGGTCCGCAAGGCGGACAAGAAGGCGGCCGAGGACAAGGCGCGTTCCCTGCTCGACCGGGTGGGCGTCGGCACCCAGGCCGACAAGTACCCCTCCCAGCTGTCCGGCGGCCAGCAGCAGCGCGTGGCGATCGCGCGGGCCCTGGCGATGGACCCGAAGGTCATGCTCTTCGACGAGCCGACCTCGGCGCTCGACCCGGAGATGATCAACGAGGTGCTGGAGGTCATGCAGCAGCTCGCCCGCGAGGGCATGACGATGGTCGTCGTCACCCACGAGATGGGCTTCGCCCGCTCCGCGGCCAACCGGGTCGTCTTCATGGCGGACGGAAAGATCGTCGAAGAGGCCACGCCCGACCAGTTCTTCAGCAACCCGCGCAGCGACCGGGCCAAGGACTTCCTTTCGAAGATCCTTCACCACTGATGGAGCCTTCAGCACCGGGCTTCCGTATCTGCTGATCACTCACATCGCGTCAACCCCAGGGGAATTTCACCATGCAGCTTCGTAAGGTCACCGCCGCCTCGGCCGCCGTGCTCGCTCTCGCCCTCACCGCCACCGCCTGCGGCTCCGACGACACGGACGACTCGGCCGGCTCCGGCGACGGCAAGAAGATCACCATCGGCATCAAGATCGACCAGCCGGGTATCGGCCTGAAGACGCCGGACGGCAAGTACACCGGCTTCGACGTCGATGTCGCGCGGTACGTCGCCAAGGAGCTCGGCTACTCCGCCGACGACATCGAGTTCAAGGAGACGAAGAGCGCCGACCGCGAGACGGCGATCTCCCGCGGTGACGTCAAGTTCATCGTCGCCTCCTACTCGATCAACGACGAGCGCCTGAAGAAGGTCGACTTCGCCGGTCCGTACCTCCTCGCCCACCAGGACATCCTGGTCCGCGCCGACGACGACTCGATCAAGGCGCCCGCGGACCTGAACAACAAGAAGCTCTGCTCGGTCACCGGCTCGACGTCGGCGCAGAACGTCAAGAAGGACCTGGCCCCGAAGGCCCAGCTCCAGGAGTACGGCGGCTACTCGGAGTGCCTGACCGGCCTGGAGAACAAGGCCGTCGACGCGCTGACCACGGACGACAGCATCCTGGCCGGTTACGCCTCGCAGGAAGTCAACAAGGGCAAGTTCAAGCTGGCCGGCTTCAAGATGACCAACGAGAACTACGGCATCGGCCTGAAGAAGGGCGACGCCGACCTCAAGAAGAAGATCAACGACGCGCTGACCAAGATGGTCGAGGACGGTTCGTGGCAGAAGGCGGTGGACGCCAACTTCGGTCCCGCCGGCTACAAGAACGAGCGCGCCCCGAAGATCGGCAACGTCGTCAAGTGAAGCAGGGCTGACCGGGCGCGCCGCCGCTGACCGGCGGCGCGCCGCGCCCTCCTACACGTGGAAGCACGGGAGATCGTGTTCGACTTTCTTGATGGTTATGACCTGCTGGGGGCCTTCTGGATCACGGTGAAGCTCACCGTGATCTCCGCCCTCGGCTCCCTCATATGGGGAACGCTGCTGGCCGGCATGAGGGTCAGCCCGGTCCCCCTGATGCGCGGTTTCGCGACCGCCTACGTGAACGTGATCCGGAACATTCCGCTGACCGTGATCATCGTCTTCGCCTCGCTGGGCCTCTTCCAGACCCTGCAGATCACGCTCGGGGGCGAGGGCGACTTCAAGGTCATCAACTTCCGCCTCGCGGTGCTCGCCTTCACTGTCTACACCGCCTCATTCGTATGCGAGGCCCTGCGTTCGGGCATCAACACGGTCCCGGTGGGCCAGGCGGAGGCGGCCCGGGCGCTCGGGCTCAGCTTCACCCAGGTGCTGCGGCTGATCGTGCTCCCGCAGGCGTTCCGGTCGGTGGTCAACCCGCTGTCCAACGTGCTCATCGCACTGACGAAGAACACCACCGTCGCAGCGGCGATCGGGGTCGCGGAAGCCTCGTATGTGATGAAGGAAATGGTCGAGAACGAGGCCCAGTTGCTGCTGATCTCGGGCATCTTCGCCCTCGGCTTCATCGTCCTGACCCTTCCGACCGGTCTCATCCTCGGCTGGGTGGCCAAGAAGGTGGCGGTGAAGCGATGAGTTCCGTCCTCTACGACGCACAGGGCCCGCGCGCCAAGCGGCGCAACATCCTGTACACCGTCCTCTTCGTGCTCGCCGCCGCCGCGGTGGTGTGGTGGGTGTACGACGGCCTCGCCGAGAAGAACCAGCTCGACTGGGTCAAGTGGAAGCCGTTCTTCGTCAACACCCAGGCCTGGGAGACGTACATCTGGCCGGGCTTCCAGAACACGATCAAGGCGGCGTTCTACTCGCTGCTCATCGCCCTGCCGCTGGGCGCGCTCTTCGGGATCGGGCGGCTCTCGGACCACCGCTGGGTGCGCATGCCGGGGGGTGCGGTCGTGGAGTTCTTCCGCGCCATCCCCGTCCTGCTCCTGATGATCATCGCCAACGCCGTGTACTCCGAGTACGCCGACTTCGACCCCGACACCCGTCTGCTGTACGCCGTGGTGACGGGTCTGGTGCTCTACAACGCTTCGGTGCTCGCCGAGATCGTGCGGGCCGGCATCCTGACGCTCCCCCGCGGGCAGACCGACGCGGCCAAGGCGATCGGCATGCGCAAGGGGCAGACGATGGTCTTCGTGCTGCTGCCGCAGGCAGTCACCGCCATGCTGCCGGCCATCGTGAGCCAGCTCGTGGTGATCGTGAAGGACACCGCACTCGGCGGCGCCGTCCTCAGCTACCCGGAGCTGCTGGCCTCCGTCCGGCCGATGTCCGCGAACTTCGGGTCGAACACCATCGCGTGCTTCACGATCATCGCGCTGATCTACCTCGCGCTGAACTTCGCGCTGACGTCCTTCGCGAGCTGGCTGGAGCGGTGGCTGCGGCGCGGGAAGAAGAGCACGGGCGCCGTCGTGACCAACGGACCGGGGGGCGATCTGGAAACGGCCGGTGCGCCGGCGCTCAAGATGAGTGACGAGAGCGCCGGCTGACGGCCCATCGGAATGAGCCCACGAGGGGCGGTGGCGCATCCGCCACCGCCCCTCGCCGCGTTCCGGCGTCGCTTGACGCGGACACCGGCAGTAGGTTGCATACGTTCTGTGATCGCGCACCGAGTCCCCTACGCCGCCGCACCCCCTTCGACCCCCGCGCACCTTCCGTTCCGTCGCACCGGCATGTTCGGTTTCACCGCACTTCCGACGGGGGACGCGCCGTGGACCCGGTGATCGTCGTCGGCGCCGGGCCCGTCGGCCTGGCCCTCTCCCTCGCCCTCGCCGCTCAGGGCGTGCCGTCCGTCCTGCTGGACGAGGACCCGGCCAAGGACGAGACCCGCCCCGCCCGCACGGTCGTCCTGCGCGAGGACACCGCCGCCTTCCTGGAACGCCTCGGCTGCAAGACGCTCGGCGACGAGGGGCTGCGCTGGACCGGCTGGCGGTCCGTGCGGCGCAAGCAGCTGGTGCGCGAGCTGGCCCTCGGCGAGGACCCGGACCCCGGTGTCGGCGCGCCCGCCGCCCCCGTCCACGTCCCGCAGCACGCGCTGGTCCGAGGGCTGCGGGACGCGGTGGCCGCCCAGGAGCTGGTCCGCACGGCGGGACCGAGCCGCGTCGACACCCTGGAGCAGGACCCGGCCGGGATCACCGTGCACACCAGGGAGCCCGGGGCGACGTGGTGGCGCGGCAGCTACCTCGTCGGCTGCGACGGCGCCCGGTCCACCGTGCGCAAACTCCTCGACATCAGGTTTCCCGGCCGTACGGCGGTGGAACGGCACGCCGTGGCCGCGCTGCGCGCCGAGCTGCCCCGGCCCGGCGAGGCTGTCCTGCACCGGTCGCCGCCCTGGCGTACGGGCGGCGCCGAGGTTACCGCCAGGCCCCTGCCGGACGACGTGTGGCGGCTGGACTGGCTGCTGCCCGCGCGCGGCGAACTGGTCACGCCGGACGCCCTGGTCACCCGGGTCCGCGACACCCTGGCCGGCTGGTGCGGCGAGACGCCCCCGTACGAGCTGCTGGACACCGGCGTGTACACGCTCCACCACCGGCTCGCCCGGCGCTGGCGCGTGCAGCGGGCCTTCCTCGCCGGGGACGCCGCCCACCTGCTGGGCGCCCTGGGCACCCAGGGCGTGGACGAGGGGCTGCGCGACGCGGAGAACCTGGCCTGGAAGCTGGCCCTCGCCTGGCACCACGGCGCGTCCGACGCCCTCCTCGACAGCTACCAGGCCGAACGGCGGGCCGCCGTGGCCTCCCGGCTGCGCGCCGCCGATCAGTCGCTGCCGATACTGCGCGGCGGCGGGGGCCTGCGGACCCTCGTACCGGGGAGCGCACGGGGGCACGACACGCTGCTCATGGACGGACATCTGGGCTGCGGCCCCCTCGGTGCGCCCCCCTCCTACGCCCTGTCCCCCCTTGCGCCCCCGCGCGCCGAGGCGCACACCTCGGTCGGTACGCCCCCCGGTGCGCCGGTGGCCGACGTACGGGTGATGGCGCCCGACGGCACCGCTGTGCGACTGCGCGAACGGCTGGGGCGGGGGCAGTTGCTGGTGGTGCTCGTGGCGCCGGGCACCGGTGTGTGGGACCGCCGTCACTGGATGCGCGCCGGAGTGATGCCCCGGCTGGCGGAGGCCGTCGAGGCGCTGCCGGTGCCGGCCGAACTGCTGGTGGCCGAGAGCTACCCCGGGGCCTCCGCGCACTCGGTGCTGCTGGTCCGGCCGGACGGCCACCTCGCCGAGGCGTTCGGCGGGGTGCGGCCGGCCGAGCTGTTCGCGGCGGCGGACGCGGTGCGCGGCGGCGCGGCGCGTGGCTCGGTGCGCGACGACCGGACCGCGGACGTCAATTGACCGGGTGCGGTGCGCATGGTCTACTCCCGATCATGAACGGCACCGACGTGCGCCTGTGGCGGAGGGTCCATATGGACCTGCTCCGCTATGCGGGCTGCGTGTGTCGTCCGTCCTGCTGAAACGCCTTCACCTGCCCGCGCCGTGCGCTGTGCCGTGCGGCGGGGCATCCGCGCGTACTTCCAGGACGGTCACCGTGTCTGCCTCTTCGTTCCCCGTTGTTCCCGTGCCCATGCGCACCTCCGCCCCGGCCCCGACCGCGGCGCACCTGCTCGACTTCGTCCGCCGCGTCGCCGGGGACACCGCACTCGTCGCCTCGCTGCCCCTCGATCCCGGGGGCCGGACCTGGCTCCGGCTGGACGGTCCGGGCGGCAGCGAGGCCTGGCTGATCGGCTGGCCGCCCGGCACCGGCACCGGCTGGCACGACCACGCCGACTCGGTGGGCGCCTTCCTCACCGCAGCGGGCACGCTCCGGGAACACTCCCTCGCGGCCCGGCTGCCCACCGAGGGCTGGAGGACCCTGGAGCTGACCGCCGGCATCGACCGCACCCGGGAACTGCCGGCGGGGCGGGGCCGGGCCTTCGGCCGCCACCACGTCCACGAGGTGCTGAACGAGTCCGCCACGGAGCACGCCGTCTCCGTCCACGCGTACTACCCGCCGTTGCCGCGCATCCGGCGCTACAGCCGCGACGGCGCGCTGCTCCGCCTGGAGCAGACCGAGGGCCCGGAGGACTGGCGGTGAGCGGCGGGCCGCTCGGGATCGACGAGCTGCTGGAGCGGGTCAGGGCCGGTTACGTACGGCTGGAGCCGCGGGAAGCGTGGGCGGCGTCCCGTGCCGGTGCCCTGCTGGTGGACATCCGTTACGCGGAGCTGAGGGCGCGGGACGGGCTGATTCCGGGCGCTCTGGTCATCGAGCGCAACGAGCTGGAGTGGCGGCTGGACCCGCGGGGAAGCCACCGAATCCCCGAAGCGGTGGACCACGATCTGCGGGTGGTGCTGATCTGCGACGAGGGGTACGCGTCGAGCCTGGCCGCCGACTCCCTGCACCGGCTCGGCCTGCACCGGGCGACGGATCTGGTGGGCGGCTTCCAGGCGTGGCGCGCGGCCGGCCTGCCGGTACGCGGGTGAGGTGACCGGGGGGCGGCTCGTGGGAGCCGCCCCCCGGTCACCGGCCGTCGCTCACCGGCCGCCCGCGACCTCCACCGGCCGGGTGCGCAGGGCGAACCGGCCCGGCAGCGCCGTCGCGACGAGGGCCGTCAGGGCGGCCCCGGCCACCACGCCCCCGTACACCAGCGGCAGGAAGCCGGGCGCGGCGCCGCCCGTCATCCCGATGCTGAACGCGGTCAGCACGGCGAGCGCGATGCCGGTGCCGAGCACGGTGGCGAGGAGCAGCACCGCCAGGGTTTCGGTACGGAGCATCCGCAGCACCTGTCGGCGGGTGGCACCGGCGAGCCGCAGCAGCGCGAACTCGCGGTACCGCTCGGCGACGGACATGGCGAGCGTGTTGACGACGGCGATGGCGGTGAAGGCGAGGACCAGGCCCATGGCGAGCAGGTTGACCTCGGCGTTCTCCTGCCGGCGGTCGGCCTGGAGCTGTTCGGCGACGGCCGGGGCGGCGACCGTGACCCCGGGGAACTTCTTCACGGCGGCGGTCAGCTGTCCGGCGGAGGCCGTTCCGGCCACCAGCACCGTCGCGGCCAGCGGGTTGTCCATGTGCCGGGCGACCAGGTCGTGCGGCAGGGTGAGATCCCCGAAGCCGAGGCCGCGCCGGTAGACGGCCGCGACGGTGAGGGAGGCCGGGGTGCCGTCGCCCAGGTGCAGGGAGAGGCGGCTGCCGGGGCGCAGTCCGAGGCGGTCGGCGGCGAGTTCGCTGATCGCGGCGGACCGCTCGTCCGCGGCGAACGCGGCGAGGGAGCCGCTGGTCACGTCCGGGTTCCAGGTACGGGTGAGGCCGGCCCCGGTGACGCCCTGCGCGGTGTACTTCGCCAGCCCGACGCGCACGGTGGTGCGTACGACCTCCGTGGCGGCCGTGACGCCGGGCGTCGCGCGGACCGCCCGCGCGGCCGCCGAGGGGACGCCCGGTCCCTGGGCGCCGAGCACCCAGGTGGCGCGGGTGCCCTCCTGGGCCTGGGCGCGTGCGGCGGCGTCGACGGTCGGCTGGAGGAAGAGCACCGTGCAGGTCATGCCGATGAGCAGGGTGAGGGGGGTGACGACGGAGGCCATCCGGGTGGAGTTCCCCCTGATGTTGGCGGTGGCCAGGGTGCTCATGGGGCCCGTCCGCCGGAGCACTGCGGAGAGCGGGAAGGCGGCGGCCCGGACGAGGACCGGGCCCAGGAGCGAGACCGCCGTGGCCAGCACCACCACGGCCAGGAAGGTGACGGGGGTCGACGCGGCCTCGGTGCGCAGCACGCTCAGGACGCCGACCAGCGCACCGCCGCCGGCGAGCAGGAGCAGCCCCACGAGGAGGCGTCCCCGGGCCGGGCGGCCGCGCTCGACCGCGGACTCGGCCATGGCCTCGGCCGGACGCAGGCCGGCGATCCGGCGGCCGGAGATCCGGGCGGCGGCCCAGGCACCGAGCAGGGTGACCGCGACGGCGGCCAGGGCGGGGAGGACCCCGGCCGTACGTTCCAGCGTCGGCGGGATCACTCCCATGCCGGTGAACCGGCCGTGCAGCCAGGCGGCGAGCGGCAGTCCGGCGAATGCTCCCAGGACCCCTGCGAAGGCCCCGACGACCAGGGCTTCCCGGCCGAGGAGCCTGCGGACCTGCCGCGAGGTGGCGGCGATGGTCCGGAGCAGGGCCAGCTCGCGGTGGCGCTGCTGGACGGAGAGGGCGAACGTCCCGACGACGACGAGCACCGCGACCAGCAGCGAGGTGCCGCCCATCGCCCCGCCCATCGAGATGAGCTTGACCCGGGCCCCCGAGGCGTCCAGGAACTCGACCGGTCCGCGTCCGTCACCCGTCGCCACCTGCGCGGTGGTGCCCTTGAGCGCGGCCGTGACGCGCTGCTTCAGGGCGTCGAGGTCCGTGCCGGACTCGGGCAGGACGCCGATGGCGGTGACCCGGTCGGGACGGTCGGCGAGGCGGGCGGCCTCCGCGCCGGAGAAGAACAGGGAGCGCTGCTGCCCGAGGTCGCCGGTGCCGCTGGGCGCGGCGATGCCGCTGATCCGGTACGTGCGCGGAGCGCGGGTGGACTGCACGGTGATCCGGTCCCCCGGCGCGAGGCCGGCCCGTGCGGCGAGCGCCCGGTCGATCACCACGTCACCGGGGGAGGCGGGGGCGCGGCCGGCGGTCAGGGCGAAGGGCGTCAGCGGTGCCGACGACCAGGCGTGCCCGTAGAAGGGGACTTCGCGGTCCGGGGCGTGGCCGGGGAGGCCGAGCGGCTGGGCGAGGAAGGTGAGTTCGGGGACGACGGCGCGGACGCCCGGCACGGTGCGCAGCCGGCCGGCGGTGGCGGCGGGCAGCCAGGCGCGTTCGGCGACGGGCTTCGCCTTGTGCTTGATCTTCGTCTTGCCGTTTCCCTTGTGCTTGACGGTGGTGCGGTGGACGTTCTGGTCGGCGGAGACGATCAGCGGGGCGGCCGCGTACCGCTCGGTGGCGATCCGTCCGCTCAGTCCGGTCTCCAGCAGGGTGCCGCAGGCGGTGACGAGGGCGGCCGCGCACATGAGGGCGAGTAACGCGCCGAGGAATCCCGCCGTGCGGTGCCGGATCGTGCGCAGGGCATAGCGCAGCAGTGTCATGAGGCGTCCGTCTCTGTGTGGTCGGTCCGGGCGGGGGTCCGGGGGCCGGGGTCCGGGAAGGCGAGCAGGCGGGTGTGGACCGTCCGGGCGCCCGGCGCCGATTCGGCTCCGGGGCGCCGGTAGCGGTTCATGAGGGCGATGTACTCCTCGAAGAACGCGCGGAGTTCGGGAGGCGTGAGGCTGAGGGCGCCTCGCGAGTACGCGAAGGCGTCGGCCCACTCGTCCGCCTCGGCCGGGTTCCGGGCGGCTTCGGCGCTCTCGCGCTGGAGGCGTTCGAAGAGGGCGAGGTCGGCGGCGTACGCGGTGCGGTTCAGCTCGTCCATGACGAGGCGCTGTTCGGGCGTGCGCCGGGACGGCGGCGGGAAGCGGCGGTCCCCCGGCACGACCCGCCACCACCGCTCCCGCCGCACGGAGGGCCCCTGCTCCTGCTCGCGCTCCTGCGGTTCGGTGTCGGCGACGAAGCCGTAGCGGGCCAGTTCGCGCAGGTGGTAGCTGGTCGCTCCGGTGTTCAGGCCCAGGGCGCGGGCCAGGATCGCGGAGGTCGCGGGGCCGTGCAGGGTGAGGTGCTGGAGGATCTGCTGGCGTCGGGGCTGGGCGAGCGCCTTGAGGGCGGCCAGCTCCGTGATCTCGGTTCCACCGGGCTTCTCTGGCATGCGTCACACACTGCTCTGTGCACAGATATCTGTGCACTGGAGCGTTCCGGCGTCTCGATACGGGGGTTGTCCCCCCTACGCCCGCCGCCCCGCGGCCCGTGGGCGTCGCTTCGACCGGAATGCGCCGCGACACACCCGTATGGCATCGCTCCGGGGGCGCGCTCCGGCCCCTCGACGGACATTCGCCTCACGGCGGGCGCGGGCCTCTCGCACGGCCTCTAGGGAACCAACCGCCGGAACGCCGGGGCGCCGTCAGGGCGCCCCATCGCCGCTACGACGGGGAGCACGCACCGATGCCGACCACCACTGCCCTCACCCCCGACGCCCTCGACGCCCAGGCCGCGCGCCTGCACGACACGGACGCCTGGCAGCAGATCGTCACCGGCTGGGACCGGACCGCCCCCGATCCGACCGTGGCCCCTGCCCCTGCTCCGGCCGACTGGCGCGCCCTGCTCTCCGTGCCCGTGGACCGGCTCGTCGCCGACGCGGTCCGCGCGCTGCCCGCAGCGGCCCCGCGCGAGCGTCCGCTGCCCGGTCGCATCGGCGCGATGCTGCCCGACCGGCTCCACGCGTGGCGGCGCATCGGGCGGCCCGACGTGCCGCCGTCCGTCCATCTCGCCCATGCCCGCGAGATCCTGACCGCGTGGGGCTGGCAGAACACGCCGTACCGGCTGCGCGACGTCCGGGGCGCGCGCTGCGTCTGCGGCGCCATGCTCACCGCGCACCGGCTGGGTTACGGCTCTGCGGAGACGGTGGACCGGGCGGGCGCCTGGATGATCGCCGAGTTGCGCTCGCGGGGCTGGACCGGGCTGATCGGCCCCTGGAACCGCTACCCCGGACGCACGGCGGCGGACGCCCTCGCGCTGATCGACGCCACGATCGCGCGCGCGGCCCGCGCCGGCCAGTAGCCGACACTCCCCCGACCGCCCCACCCTCGCGCGGCCGTCTCCGCCGCCCCGGACCGTCCCCGTCGCGCGGCCGTCCCCCTCGCGCGGCCGTCCGGTCGCCCCCCCCCCGGCGGGTCAGAACGGCTCGTCCAGCCCGTCGGTGTCCTCCCCCTCCTCCTCCAGCGCCCGGCGCACCACGCGCAGGGCCATGCCCTCGCCGTACCCCTTGCGGGCGAGCATGCCCGCGAGGCGGCGCAGCCGCTTGTCCCGGTCCAACCCCCGTGTGGACCGGAGCTTGCGGGCGACGAGCTCCCGCGCGGTCTGCTCCTCCTGCTCCGGGTCGAGCTGCCCCACCGCTTCGTCGATCACCGAGGAGGCCACCCCCTTGGTCCGCAGCTCACGCACCAGAGCGCGGCGGGCGAGCCCGCGCCCGTGGTGACGGGACTCCACCCAGGCGTCGGCGAAGGCGGCGTCGTCGATCAGCCCGACGTCCTCGAACCGGGACAGCACTTCCTCGGCCGCCTCGTCCGGGATGTCCCGCTTGCGCAGGGCGTCCGCGAGCTGTTTCCGGGTGCGCGGGGTGCCGGTGAGCAGGCGCAGGCAGATGTTGCGTGCCTGCTCGACCGGATCGCGCGGTTCCCCCTTCTCGGCCCTCGACGAGGAGGGGGAACCGCTGTCACTGGGCCGGGAGCGGGAACGGCGTCCCGTTCCCTCACCGGAGGCGGAGGCCGGGCCGGGGCCCGCGGTGTGCTCCGGCCATTCCGTACGACGCGTCACGGGGTCAGCTCTTGGCGGCGGCCGCCTTGGCCGGCTTGGTCTTGCTCGCGGCCGTCGTCGGCTTCGCCGCGCTCTCCGCCGGAGCCGCCGGTTCCGCACCGGCCTCGGCCGCGTCCTCGGGCCGGACCCCGACGCCCAGCTTCACCAGGATCTTCTTCTCGATCTCGTTGGCGAGGTCGGGGTTGTCCTTGAGGAAGTTGCGCGCGTTCTCCTTGCCCTGGCCGAGCTGGTCGCCCTCGTACGTGTACCAGGCGCCGGCCTTGCGGACGAAGCCGTGCTCCACGCCCATATCGATGAGGCCGCCCTCACGGCTGATGCCCTGGCCGTAGAGGATGTCGAACTCGGCCTGCTTGAAGGGCGGCGCGACCTTGTTCTTCACGATCTTGACGCGGGTGCGGTTGCCGACCGCGTCGGTGCCGTCCTTGAGCGTCTCGATCCGGCGGATGTCGAGGCGGACCGAGGCGTAGAACTTGAGCGCGCGGCCACCGGTGGTGGTCTCCGGCGAGCCGAACATCACACCGATCTTCTCGCGGAGCTGGTTGATGAAGATCGCGGTGGTCTTGGACTGGTTGAGCGCGCTGGTGATCTTCCGGAGCGCCTGGCTCATCAGACGGGCCTGGAGACCCACGTGCGAGTCGCCCATCTCGCCCTCGATCTCCGCGCGCGGCACCAGGGCCGCGACGGAGTCGATGACGATCAGGTCGAGGGCGCCCGAGCGGACCAGCATGTCCACGATCTCGAGGGCCTGCTCACCGTTGTCCGGCTGGGACAGGATGAGGTTGTCGATGTCGACGCCGAGCTTCTTCGCGTACTCGGGGTCGAGGGCGTGCTCCGCGTCGATGAAGGCCACCGAGCCGCCGAGCTTCTGCGCGTTCGCCACGGCGTGCAGCGTCAGCGTCGTCTTACCGGAGGACTCCGGTCCGTACACCTCCACCACGCGGCCGCGCGGCAGGCCGCCGACGCCGAGCGCGACGTCGAGCGCGGTGGACCCGGTGGGAATCACCTCGATGGGCTCGTTCGGCCGCTCGCCCAGGCGCATCACCGCGCCCTTGCCGAATTGCCGTTCAATCTGTGCGAGTGCGGCGTCCAGCGCCTTCTCGCGGTCGGTTCCTGCCATGGGTTCCACCCGATTTGCTTGTGTCGATCGCTTCACGTCAAAGACGCTAACCCCTGCCACTGACAATGGGCCTCGACGTCCTCCCCGCCTGTGGACAACTCGGCGGCCGGGGTCCGGGAAAACCCGGCCGGAATCCCATGAGAATGGATGTTCGATTTTAGTGTCAAGCGCACCACGCCGCCCCGCCCCGGGCGGCCCGCGCCCCCGCCCGGACCGCTCCGGCGGCCCCGGTACGGCCGCTCAGCCGCGCGGCTCCGCAGGCCCGTCCGGCCGCTGCGAACCCTCCGGCGCATCGTCGTCCGGCGCCCCGTCCGCCCCCGGGCCCTGCCCCGGCTCCGTGCCGTTCTCGCCCGCGAGGGCCGCCCGCATCCGCCGCAGCCGCGTCCACAGCGGTTCCCCGCGCACGCCGGGACGGCCGCCGTGGACACGCGGGTCGTCCGTCACGTCGTACCGCTTCACATACGCGCCGAGGAACGCCTGCAGCGTGGCCACGGCCGGGATGGCGATCAGCGCGCCCACGGCGCCCATCAGCGCCGTGCCCGCGATGACCGAGCCGAAGGCCACGGCGGGGTGGATGTCCACCGTCCGCGCGGTGAGCTTGGGCTGGAGCATGTAGTTCTCGAACTGTTGATACACCACGACGAAGCCCAGCACCCAGAGCGCGTACCAGGGGTCGACGGTGAAGGCGATCAGCATCGGCAGGGCACCCGCGAGGTACGTGCCGATCGTGGGGATGAACTGGGAGACCAGCCCGACCCAGACCGCGAGCGCCGGGGCGTAGGGCACCCCGAGAGCGGCCAGCAGGATGTAGTGCGCGATCCCGGAGATCAGCGCCATCAGGCCGCGCGAGTACAGGTAGCCGCCCGTCTTGTCGACCGCGATCTCCCACGCCCGCAGCACCTCGGCCTGGCGGGCCGGCGGCAGCACCGAGCACAGCCCCCGGCGCAGCCGGGGCCCGTCGGCCGCGAAGTAGAACGAGAACAGGAAGATCGTCAGCAGCCGGAACAGGCCCCCGAGGACCGTCGCCGACACGTCGAGGACGCCGGTCGCGCTGTTCTGGACGTACTTCTGCAGCCAGTCGGAGTGCAGCAAGCTGTCCTGGACCTCGACGCGGGAGAGCTCCGTGTGGAAGGTCTGGTTGACCCAGTTGATCACCGAGTCGAGGTACTTCGGGAAGTCCTCGACCATGTCCACGATCTGCCCGGCGAGCATCGAGCCGAGCAGGAAGACGAAACCGGCCGCGCCGATCAGCACCACGAGGAAGACCAGGAAGGTCGCAAGCCCCCGGCGCATGCCCCGGGCCGACATCCGGCTCACGGCGGGCTCGATGGCGAGCGCCAGGAAGAAGGCGATCAGTACGTTGATCAGCAGGCCGATGAGCTGGTCGAAGGCCCAGCTGCCGAGCCGGAAACAGGCGTAGAGCGCGAGGGCGAGGACCATGGCGCGCGGCAGCCAGGACGGCATGCGGGCGGGTCCGGCGCCGGACGGCGGGGCGGGTGGTGCCGGCGGGGTACGGGGCGGCTGGATCTGATCGGTCTCGTCTGTGGGGGCCACGGAGCAAGTCTCGCCTATGTGGGTGACGGGCCGTCCCGCGCCCCGAGGGACGTCAGCGCTTGTCGGCGGGAACGTCCATCGCGGTGCAGACCGCGCGCCAGACGTCCTTCGCCTCCCAGCCGGCGGCCAGCGCCTGGTGGACGGTGCGCCCGCCCAGTTCGGCCATCACGTGGTCGCGTGCGAAGGAGTCCGCGTAGGCCGCGCCGAAGTGGTCCGCCATCCGTTCCCAGAAAATCGTCAACCGCATGCCCTCAGTATCCCGCCCCTGAGAGTGCAGCCGGGCCGCCCCGGCCCTGCCCGGGACGCCCGCGCCCTACGGTCGGTCCCATGGCTGCAACTGGAACAAGTCCCCTCGCCCGCGCCGAGCAGTTCGTCTGGCTCACGGCCCGCGTCCTCGAACAGCGGCGGTTCGCCCACCACTACCTCGGGGGAGGCGCGGACCCCGTGGAGACGGCCCTCGGCGCGTACGCCAACGAGGACGGCGGCTACGGCCACGCGCTCGAACCCGATCTGCGCGGCCCCGTCAGTCAGCCGCTGCACACCGCCCACGCGCTCAGCGTCCTCGACTCCATCGGCCGCTGCAACGGTCTGCGGGTGGAGCGGATCTGCCGGTACCTGACCGAGGTGTCGACCAAGGAGGGCGCCCTGCCCGCGCTGCTGCCCTCCCAGCGCGGCTACCCGGCGGCCCCCTTCATCCCGATCATCGACGAACCACCGCCCGAACTGCTGGCCACCGGCCCCGTCGTCGGCCTGCTGCACCGCAACGCCGTGTGGCACGCCTGGCTCTTCCGGGCGACCGACTTCTGCTGGTCGGCCGTGGACGCCCTGGACGTCTCGCACCCGTACGAGATCGAGGCGGCGGTCGCCTTCCTCGACGGGGTGCCGGACCGGCCGCGGGCCGAGGCCGCCGCCGAACGGCTGGGGCGGCTGGTCCGCGACCAGCGCCTGGTGGTGCTCGATCCGGAGCGGCGCGCGGAGTACCCGGTGGCCCCCGGGTACGCGCCGGGCGAGCAGCACTTCCCGTACGACTACGCCCGTACTCCCGAATCGCTCGCCCGGCGGTGGTTCTCCGACGTCGAGATGGAACGCGCGCTCGATCATCTCGCCGCCGCGCAGGAGGCGGACGGCGGCTGGCCCGTCACCTGGCGGCAATGGGCCCCCGGCACAGCGCTGGAGGGGCGGCCCCTGGTGACCCTCCGGGCGCTGGAGACCCTGCGGGCCCACGGCCGCGCCCTGGACTGAGGGCTCATCCCAGCGCGGGGGTTCATCCCAGCGCGCGCACTCCTGCGGTGACGGCCACGGCCGCGCCCACGACCACGAGGAAGGGGGCGCGCAGGACGAGGGCGAGCGCGGCCGCCGCCAGTCCCGCGCCCCTGGCGTCCAGGGTGAGCTGCTGTCCGTCGCCGAAAGTCTGCTGGGCGGTGAGGGCGGCCAGCAGGGCCACGGGCAGCAGGGCGGCGAGGCGCTGCACGAGCGGGCGCTCCAGGGCTCCCGCCGGGACCAGGAGTCCGAGGAGTTTGGCGAGGTAGCAGCCGGCGAAGGTCAGGGCGATGGCGATCCAGACGTTCACCGGCCGCCCTCCGTCCCGGCCGTAGCCGCGCCCTTCCCCGCGCCGCCGCCCTTCACACGTCCCGTCAGGAAGAGGACGACGGGCGCGGCGAGCGCCGACAGCAGCACGGGCACCCCGGCCGGCAGCACCGGCAGCAGGCCCAGGGCGAGCAGGACGGCGAGCCCGGCGGTCACGCGTTCCGTCGTGGACTTCAGCATCGGGGCGAGCAGCGCCAGGAAGACGGCCGGGCTCGCCGCGTCGAGCCCCCAGGCGTCGGTGTCGCCGAGGGCCTCGGCCCCCAGGGCACCCACCAGGGTGGTCAGGTTCCACAGCACGTAGAGGGTGAGCCCGGTGACGGTGAAACCGATCCGCGCGGCCCTCCGGGTGGGCTGGGGCAGCGTCACGGCGGTCGTCTCGTCGATGACCCACTGGGCCGCGAGCGGACGCAGGGGACGCGGCAGAGCGAGCAGCTGGGAGAGGCGCAGGCCGTAGAAGGCGTTGCGTACGCCGAGGAAGAAGGCCCCGGCCGCCGCGGTGTACGGGTTGCCTCCGGCGGAGAGCGCGCCGACCAGGGCGAACTGGGAGGCCCCGGTGAACACGAGCAGGCTGAGCGCGCAGGTCTGGAGCAGGCTCAGGCCGGAGCCGGCCGAGGTGACGCCGAAGGCGAAGCCGGAGAGGCCGACGGCTATGCCGACGCCGAGCGCGTCGCGTACGACGGCCGCGTCCGGCTTGGCCCCGGCGGCGAGGCTGCTGCCCCCGGCCGGTGCGCCGTCGGTGCGAAGGGGTGCTGTCTGTTCTGCCACGTCCGGCACGCTACCGGGATCGCTCCGGACCGGTCTTGTACGTTCTTGCACGTTCGCGCTGGTACGCGCCGGGTGGTACACCCACGATCCGGGTGAAGTGGCGGTTGAGGTGCGGCTGGTCGGTGAAGCCGACCTCCGCCGCCGCGACGGCGGGGGCGGTGCCCGCGTCGAGCATCCGGCGGGCCCGCCGGACTCGGGCGTCGGTGAGCCAGGTGTGCGGGGGCATGCCGTACTGCTTCTTGAACGCGCGCAGCAGGGCGAAGGGGCTCGTGCCCAGTTCGGTGGCCAGCGCCTCCAGGGTCGGCGGGTCGGCCATCCGCGACTCCAGCAGGGCCCGGGCGCGCGCCGCGTCACGCGCCCCCGCCGCGCGCGGTGCCGAGGCGGCAGGGGCGCTGCCGTACCGGGTGAGCAGCCGGGTGACGGCGATCCGGAGCACACTGTCGGCGGCCAGCGCGTTGCCCTCCTCGGCCGCCCGGTGCACCTCCCCGATCAGCCGGGCCGCGTACGGATCGGCCACCCCGGTCTCGGTGAAGGCGACGGTGCCGCGCAGCTTCGTGGTGTCGGCGGCGATGGCGTCGATCGCCCGCGCGGACGGGTAGAGCGTGGCGTACACCCAGCCCTCGGGCGCCCCGGCGCGGGCGGTGTGCGGCACCTCCGGGTTGATCATGACGACGGTGCCGGGGCCGGCGTGCAGGGTGCCGCCGGGCAGGCCGATGTCCTCGACGCCGTGAGTGACCACGGCGAGGACATGGCCCTCGTGGCTGTGGCGCGGAAAGGTGTGGCGGATGTAGCGGGCGCGCAGCAGATCGAGGTCGGGCAGCGCCGCACAGCTCCAGTGCCGCGCCCACTCCCCCGGTTGCCGTGCTCCCGTCATGCTGGGATTGTCCCAGCTCGCGGGGCACCGCGACCGCGCGTGCGACGGCCCGTCCGGCGGTGGTCACGGCCGTTGTCAGTGGCGGGGTGCACGATGGGGGCATGACCGGCTCCGCTCTCGATTCCTTCTCCCCCGCGACCCGCAGCTGGTTCACGGGGGCCTTCAGCGCGCCGACCGCCGCGCAGGAGGGCGCCTGGCGGGCGATCGGCGAGGGATCGGACGTGCTGGTCGTCGCGCCGACCGGGTCGGGCAAGACGCTGGCCGCGTTCCTGGCCGCGCTGGACCGGCTGGCGGCCGTCCCGCCGCCGGCCGAGGCGAAGAAGCGCTGCCGCGTGCTGTACGTGTCGCCGCTCAAGGCCCTCGCGGTGGACGTGGAGCGCAATCTCCGCTCGCCCTTGACCGGCATCCGGCAGGAGTCCGTGCGCCAGGGGCTTCCCGAGCCGGAGGTGCGGGTGGGCATCCGGTCCGGTGACACCCCGGCCGCCGAGCGCCGCTCCATGGCGACCCGCCCGCCGGACATCCTGATCACGACGCCCGAGTCGCTGTTCCTGATGCTGACGTCCTCGGCGCGCGAGGCGCTCTCCGGCATCGAGACGATCATCCTGGACGAGGTGCACGCGGTGGCGGGCACCAAGCGCGGTGCCCATCTCGCCGTGTCGCTGGAGCGCCTGGACGAGCTGCTGCCCCGGCCGGCCCGGCGCATCGGCCTGTCGGCCACGGTCCGCCCGGTGGACGAGGTGGCGCGTTTCCTCTCGCCCCGGCGCAAGGTGGAGATCGTCCAGCCGCCGTCCAGCAAGCGGTTCGACCTGTCGGTGGTCGTCCCCGTGGAGGACCTGGGGGAGCTGGGAGGGTCTCCGGCCACCGACCCGGAGTCCGGGGCCCAGGCCGAGAAGCCGTCGATCTGGCCGCATGTGGAGGAGCGGATCGCCGATCTGGTCCAGGAGCACCGCTCGACGATCGTGTTCGCCAATTCGCGCCGTCTCGCGGAGCGCCTGTGCAACCGGCTCAACGAGATCGCGTACGAGAGGGCCACCGGCGAGACCATGCCGGAGGCCCACTCCCCCGCCGAGATCATGGCGGAGTCCGGCGCGGCCAAGGGCGCTCCCGCCCTGCTCGCCCGCGCCCACCACGGATCGGTCTCCAAGGAGCAGCGCGCGCAGGTCGAGGAGGACCTCAAGGCGGGCCGGCTGCCCGCCGTGGTCGCCACCTCCAGCCTGGAGCTGGGCATCGACATGGGCGCGGTCGATCTGGTGATCCAGGTCGAGTCGCCGCCCTCCGTCGCTTCCGGGCTCCAGCGGGTCGGCCGGGCCGGCCATCAGGTCGGCGCGGTCTCCACGGGCGTCGTCTTCCCCAAGTACCGCGGCGATCTCGTGCAGGCGGCCGTGGTCACCGAGCGGATGCGGACGGGCTCCATCGAGGCGCTGCGCATCCCCTCCAACCCGCTGGACGTGCTGGCCCAGCAACTGGTGGCGATGGTCGCGCTGGACAGCTGGCAGGCGGACGACCTGCTGGCGGTGGTGCGCCGGGCCGCCCCGTTCGCCTCGCTCCCCGAGTCGGCGTTCACGGCGGTCCTCGACATGCTGGCGGGCCGCTATCCGTCCGACGCCTTCGCCGAACTGCGCCCCCGCGTCGTGTGGGACCGGGTCGCCCGTACGGTCACGGGCCGGCCCGGTGCCCAGCGGCTCGCCGTGACCTCGGGCGGGACGATCCCCGACCGCGGCCTGTTCGGCGTCTTCCTCGCCGGCGCGGACCCCAAGAAGGGCGGCGGCCGGGTCGGCGAGCTGGACGAGGAGATGGTCTACGAGTCCCGCGTCGGCGACGTCTTCACGCTGGGCACGACCTCCTGGCGGATCGAGGACATCACCCGTGACCGGGTGCTCGTCTCCCCCGCGCCCGGCGTCCCCGGGCGGCTGCCGTTCTGGAAGGGCGACCAGCTCGGACGGCCGCTGGAGCTGGGCCGCGCCCTGGGCGCCTTCCTCCGCGAGCTGGGCGGGCTCTCCGACCAGGACGCCCGCGCCCGCCTGCTGTCCGCCGGGCTCGACACCTGGGCCGTGGACAACGTGCTGGCCTACCTCGACGAGCAGCGCCGGGCCTGCGGCCACGTGCCGGACGACCGGACGATCCTCGTCGAACGCTTCCGGGACGAGCTGGGCGACTGGCGCGTCGTGGTGCACTCCCCGTTTGGCGCGCAGGTGCACGCCCCGTGGGCCCTGGCCCTCAGCGCCCGCCTCGCCGAGCGCTACGGGATGGACGCGCAGGTCATGCACGCCGACGACGGCATCGTGCTGCGGCTGCCGGACGCCGACATGATGGGCCTGGACCTCCTCGACTTCGACCCGGCGCAGGACCCGTCCCAGGACGCGGCCGGCGCGGCCCCGCCCGCCCCGGCCCACACCGCCTTCGACAGCGACCAGCCCCCGGTGGGCGCGGCCGACGTGGCCTTCGACCGGGGCGAGATCGAGCAGATCGTCACCGACCAGGTCGGCGGCTCCGCCCTGTTCGCCTCCCGGTTCCGGGAGTGCGCCGCCAGGGCGCTGCTGCTGCCCCGCCGCAGCCCCGGCAAGCGCACCCCGCTCTGGCAGCAGCGCCAGCGGGCCGCACAGCTCCTCCAGGTCGCCTCCGAGTTCGGTTCCTTCCCCATCGTTCTCGAAGCGGTCCGCGAGTGCCTCCAGGACGTGTTCGACGTACCGGGGCTCGCGGAGGTCATGGGCGATCTGGAGGCCCGGCGCATCCGCCTCGTCGAGGTGACCACCCCGGAGCCCTCCCCGTTCGCCCGCTCGCTCCTGTTCGGCTACGTCGCGCAGTTCCTGTACGAGGGCGACTCGCCCCTGGCCGAGCGGCGCGCCGCCGCGCTCTCCCTGGACTCCCGGCTGCTGGCCGAGCTGCTGGGCAGGGCCGAGCTGCGGGAACTGCTCGACGCCGACGTCCTGACCGAGCTGGAGCGGGAGCTGCAGTGGCTGGCGGACGACCGCCGCGTCAAGGACTCCGAGGGCGTCGCCGACCTGCTGCGCGTCCTGGGCCCGCTCACCGACGCGGAGCTGGCCGAGCGCGGGGGCCGCACGGAGTGGGCGCGGGAGCTGGAGTCCGCCCGCCGCGCCATCCGGGTCCGGATCGCCGGCGAGGCCCACTGGGCGGCGATCGAGGACGCGGGCCGGCTGCGCGACGCCCTGGGCACGGCCCTCCCGGTCGGCGTCCCCGAGGCGTTCACCGAACCGGTGAAGGACCCCCTCGGCGACCTCCTCGCCCGCCACGCCCGTACGCACGGCCCGTTCACCTCGACCGCGGCGGCCGCGCGCTTCGGTCTCGGCACGGCGGTCACCGACGGGGCGCTCCAGCGGCTCGCGGCCTCCGGCCGGATCGTGCAGGGCGAGTTCCATCCGGCGGGCATCGGCCAGGAGTGGTGCGACGCCACGGTGCTGCGGCGGTTGCGACGCCGTTCGCTGGCCGCCCTGCGTCATGAGCTGGAGCCGGTCCCGCCCGCCGCCCTGGCCGGGTTCCTGCCCCAGTGGCAGCACCTGGGTGGCAGCGGCCTGCGCGGCCTCGACGGACTGGCCCGCGCCATCGAGCAGCTGCAGGGCGCCCCCGTCCCCGCCTCCGCGCTGGAGCGGCTCGTCCTGCCCGGCCGCGTCACCGGCTACACGCCCGCGCTCCTGGACGAGCTGACGACCACGGGGGAGGTCGTCTGGGCCGGTGCCGGGGCGCTCCCCGGCAAGGACGGCTGGCTGTCCCTCTACCTCGCCGACAGCGCGCCGCTGCTCCTGCCCCCGCCCCGCCCGCTGGAGCTGAGCGCCCTGCACGAGTCCGTGCTGACCGCGCTCGGCGGCGGCTACGGCCTCTTCTTCCGTCAGATCGCCGACCAGGTCCGCGCCACCACGCACCCCGACTGCACCGATCCGCAGCTCGCCGACGCCGTGTGGGACCTCGCCTGGTCGGGCCGGCTGACCAACGACACCCTGGCCCCGCTGCGCTCCCTCCTGGGCTCCGGCCGGACGGCGGGATCCACCGCGCACCGCGCCCGGCGGAACGTCCCGCGCGGCCGGTACGGCACCCTCACCGCCGCCGCCCGCCCCGCTTCCCGCACCGGGCCGCCCACGGTCTCGGGCCGCTGGTCCCTGCTGCCGCCCCTCGAACCCGAGCCCACGCACCGCGCCCACGCCCTGGCCCGCACCCTGCTGGACCGGCACGGGGTGGTGACGCGGGGCGCGGTCCAGGCGGAGGGCGTCGAGGGCGGCTTCTCCGCGGCGTACCGGGTGCTGTCCGCCTTCGAGGACAACGGCCAGGCGCGCCGGGGCTACGTGGTGGAGGGGCTGGGGGCGGCGCAGTTCGCGATGGACGGCGCGGTGGACCGCCTCCGCGCGGTCTCCACCGCCCGCGACCGCACGGAGCCCGGCGCGGACCCCCGCGCCCTGGTGCTGGCCGCCGCCGACCCCGCCAACGCGTACGGCGCCGCCCTGCCGTGGCC
>NZ_JAKRGC010000589.1 GCF_022347745.1 Streptomyces sp. OfavH-34-F | reverse complement strand
TGCTGCCCGCGCCCCTCGAACTGACCCGCGCCCTGCGCCCCTTGCAGCGCTACCGGCCCGTCTCCGCGCCGAAGCGCCGCGTCCTGGACGAACGGGCCACCGCCGAACGCAGCGCCCGCGCCGGCGGCATGGTCATGCCGGTGTTCCGGGGCGTGCGCCGGGGCGACGCCGTCGTCCAGTGCGTGATGGACGCCTCCTCCTCGATGCTGGTCTGGGACCGGCTGTTCGAGGAACTCCAGCAGATCTTCGCCCAGCTCGGCGCGTTCCGGGACGTGCAGATGCGCTACCTGCACCCCGGCCCGGACGGCGGCTGCACCGTCAGCCGCAGCCCCGACCCGGCCGCCGCCCCGCTGCACTCGGCGGACCGGCTCAGCGACCCCACCGGCCGCCGGGTCACCGTCGTCGTCAGCGACTGCGCCGGCCCGCTCTGGCGCAGCGGCCACGCCCACCGGCTGCTGCACCAGCTCGCCCGGCTCGCCCCGGTCGCCGTGCTCCAGCCGCTGCCCCAGCGCATGTGGAACCGGACCCGGCTGCCCGTCACGTTCGGCTCGCTGACCCGCGGCGAGGGCCCCGCCGGAGCCACCCTGCTCAAGGTCACCGGCGACGCCGGAACGCGCCCCGCCCACCCCGGCGCCCTCGCCGTACCGGTACTGCCCCCGGTGGCGGACGCGCTCGCCGCCTGGGCGCGGCTGCTCTCCGGGACCGGCGCGGCCTCCGTGCCCGGCGCCGTCGGCTGGGTCCGGGCCGACCAGCCACCCGCCCCCGCCCGCCGCCGGGGCGACACCCTCTCCTCGCTGCAACTGGTCAGCCGGTTCCGCTCGACGGCCTCCCCGGTGGCCGGACAGCTCGCCGTCTACCTCGCGGCGGCCCCCCTCTACCTGCCCGTCATGCAACTCGTGCAGCGCACGATGCTGCCCCACTCCGGACCCTCCGAACTCGCCGAGGTCCTGCTGAGCGGACTCCTCAGGCGGACGGAGGGCGGCACCGGGCGCGGCCAGTGGTACGCCTTCGAACCCGACGTCCAGGAAGCCCTCCTCGGACCCCTCGGCCGTGACGAGGCTCTGCTCGTACTCAAGCACTGTTCGCAATACATAGAGCAGCGGTTCGGCAAGGGCGGCCCCAACTTCCCGGCCCTCGCCTACGCCCAGCTCGGCGACGGCACCACCGGCCCGGCCCCCGCCTGGCCGGCCCCCGGCGACACCAACCCGGACGCCGAAGCCGAGGCGGAGGACGCCGACGAGAGTGAGGAGACCGAGGGGAACGGGGAGGACGACCGGCGCGCGACCCCGCGCGTCCCCCACGCCTTTGCCGAAGTCGCAGCCCGCGTACTGGAGCGATTCATGCCCGTGCCCCCCAAATTCGTCACCCGCGAACCCCGGACCTCCGGAACCCCGCAGACCGGCGGCCTCGCCGTCCGCCGCGCCCGCGAACTCGTCCGCCTCTTCGAGGCCGACAAGATGGTGCAGCGCCTGATCGACGCCGTACAGCTGCTCAGGGGCGCCGCCGAGCACACCCCGCCGCCCCCCGACGACACCGAACTCTGGGCGGAGTACGCCCGCTGCGTGCTGCGCCTGTGGGAGGTGCAGGGCGGCGCCGACCTCCTGGAGGAGGCCGAACGCGCCGCCGAACGGGCCGCCGCCCGCCCCGGCGCCGTACGCGAACGCGCCGTGCTCGCCAAGGTCCTGCACGCCGCCGCCGACGACCGG
>NZ_JAKRGC010000588.1 GCF_022347745.1 Streptomyces sp. OfavH-34-F | reverse complement strand
GGGGCGCTCCTCCTGGCGGTCGCCGCGCTCGGAGCGGGGCGCCCGTGCGTTCGGGTTGCTGTTCCTGCCGGTGCCGCTGTTGTTCCTGCCGCTCCGGCCCCCGCCGCTGCCGCCGCTCCTGCCGCCGCCGCTACCGCTGTTCCTGCCACTGCTTCGCATCAAAAGTCCGTCTTGTCGTCTGCGTGAGTTTCCGGGGTGTCCGGTGCGTCCGGATCGAACGACGGCACACCCTCTGGCGTCTCGGCCTCGATCGCGTCCGCCTCGGGGAGGAAGGGCGCGAGCTCCGGGAGCTCATCCAGGCCACGCAGGCCCATCCGCTCCAGAAAGTAGTTCGTCGTCCTGTACAGGATCGCACCTGTTTCGGGTTCCGTGCCCGCCTCCTCGACGAGGCCCCGCTGGAGCAGGGTCCGCATGACCCCGTCGCAGTTCACTCCGCGCACCGCCGAGACCCGCGACCGGCTCACCGGCTGGCGGTACGCGACCACCGCCAGGGTCTCCAGCGCCGCCTGCGTCAGCCGGGCCTGCTGGCCGTCCAGCACGAAGCCCTCGACCGCCGCCGCGTACGCGGGCCGGGTGTAGAACCGCCAGCCGCCCGCGACGAGCCGGAGGTCGAAGCCGCGCCCCTGCGCGGTGTACTCGCCGGCCAGCTCGCGCAGCGCGGCCGCCACGGCCCGCCGGGGCCGCTCCAGGACCTTCGCCAGGTGCTCCTCGGTGGCCGGCTCGTCCACGACCATCAGGACCGCCTCCAGGGCGGGCTTGAGGTCGAGATCCGCGACCGGGGAGCCGGTGGGGTCCTGCTCGCTCATGGCGTCACGTCCTTCGGGGATCGCGGTGAGGCGTCCGGGGCCTCCTGGTCGAACTCGTCCGTCACGGCCGGCTCGGCGCCCTCCTCCCCCGCCCAGCGCACCAGCAGCTCGCCGAGGGCCGTGTCCTGGTCCAGGGCGACGGCCTTCTCCCGGTACAGCTCCAGCAGGGCGAGGAAGCGGGCGACGACGGTGAGGGTGTCCGGGGCGTCCTCGGTCAGCGCCCGGAAGCTGAGTTCCCCCGCCGCGCGGACCCGCTCCACCACGATGCCCGCCTGCTCGCGCACGCTGACCAGCGGGGCGTGGATGTGGTCCACGTACACCTGGGGCCGGGGCCGGGGCTGCATCGCCTTCACGGCGAGCCGGGCGAAGCCCTCGGCGCCGATGCTGATGACGACGTCCGGCAGCAGCTCCGCGTGGTGCGGCTCCAGGCCGACGGTGCGGGGGAAGCGGCGCGCCTCGGACGCGAGGCGGTCGCTGAAGATGTCGGCGACCCGCTTGTACGCGCGGTACTGGAGGAGCCGGGCGAAGAGCAGGTCCCTCGCCTCCAGCAGCGCCAGGTCCGCCTCGTCCTCCACCTCGGCCGCCGGGAGCAGCCGGGCGGCCTTGAGGTCGAGGAGGGTCGCGGCGACCACCAGGAACTCGGTCGTCTGGTCCAGGTCCCAGTCGGGGCCCATGGCGCGGATGTGGGCCATGAACTCGTCGGTGACCTTCGACAGCGCGACCTCGGTCACGTCCATCTTGTGCTTGGAGATCAGCTGGAGCAGCAGGTCGAAGGGCCCCTCGAAGTTCGCCAGCCGCACGGTGAACCGGCCGTCGTCGGCCGAGGGAGGACCGGCGGGCCGCTCGGGGACCGCCGGGGCCTCGGCCGGCGGCTCCACGGGCGGCGGCTCCACGGGCGCGGCGCCCG
>NZ_JAKRGC010000587.1 GCF_022347745.1 Streptomyces sp. OfavH-34-F | reverse complement strand
CGGAGGCCGCCGCGCGGGTTCCGCCCAGCGGGATGCCCGCCGCCCGCAGCCGGCGCACCGCCCAGAGCGAGTACGGGATGACGACCGTCGGCGAAGTGGCCACCCCCGGCGTGTAGCCGCCGTACGCGGCCGACTGCGCCAGGTGCGCCACGCCGTGCAGCCCGAACCCGGCCAGGGCGGAGCGGAAGAAGGCGCTGCGGCCGCCCGTGCGCGCCCCGTCCGCCGCGGCCGCCGCGACGACCACGCCCATCAGGCCGATGGCCGTGTTCACCTCGCGCTGCGAGAGGTCCATGCGCTCCCACACCCGCTCCGGCACCCACGGCAGCCGCTTCCTCAGCTCCGGCCGCGCGGTCCGCAGCCAGCCCGCCATGGTCGCGATCTCCTCCAGGTCGTTGGCCGCCCAGGCGGCCAGCAGCCCCCAGCTCACCGCCCCGGGAACCCCGGCGGCCCCGTCGTCCTTCATGAGCACCCCTCCGCGCCTCGTGTGCCGTCGGCCCCACCCTATAATGCAACGCAACGTTGCGTTGCATTTTTGTCCGGACCGACTGGAGCCGCCATGTCCGCCCCTCCCCCGCAGCCCCGCCCGGGCAAGGGCCCCCGCGCCGCCGAGGCGATCTTCGACGCCACCCTGCGGCTGCTCGCCGAGCGCGGCTACCCCGGCCTCACCATCGAGGGCGTCGCCCAGGAGGCCGGGGTCAACAAGACGACCATCTACCGCTGGTGGCCCTCGAAGGCGGCGCTGCTGCGCGCCGCGCTGCTCCGGGCCCCCGTCCTGGACATCGCCGTCCCCGACACCGGTTCGCTGCGCGGGGACCTGATCGCCCTCACGGAGCAGGTGACCGCGCTGGTGACCGGGGCACGCACCCAGGCGATCGTGCGCGCCCTGGCCGCCGGGTCGGGGCTGGCGGACGACGAACTGGCGGCGCTGGCGCGGGACTTCTTCGCGGACCGGTTCGCCCGCGAGCAGCCGGTGTTCCGGCGGGCCGCCGCGCGCGGCGAACTGCCGCCGGGGGCCGACCCGATGCTGCTGCTGGATCTGACGGCCGGGGCGGTGTGGGTACGGGCGCTGCTCCGGAACGAGCCGGTGCCGCCCGGGTTCGCCACGGCCGTCGTGGACGCGGTGCTGCCCGTCCGGGGCGGCTGAGCCCCGGCCCGGCAGCCGGTCGCGCGGCACCCTCGGGTCACCCGCCCGTCAGTCGTCGTCCGGGTCGCCGCCGGTCAGTTCCAGGAGCGCGGCCACCGGGTCGGTGTCCGGTGCGGCGCGGGGCCACCACTCCTCCTCGCCGGGATCGGACTCGTAGCCGTACCAGCGGCCGTCCCGGCCGAAGCGGAGCTGGAGGGCGCCGCCGGGGTGGGTCAGGTGGTTGCGCCAGGGCTGGAAGCGCGGGAAGCCGGCCGCCGCGAGGGCGGGGCGGGCCCGGTCGAACGGTCCCGCCGGGGGATCCCAGGGCGTCTCCAGGACCGCCAGCCCCTCGGCCTCGCCCTGCCGCCAGGCGGCCACGGCACGGGCCAGGTCCGTGGTGGTGCGGCCGGTGGCGGAGGCCAGCTCGCGGTAGAGGGCGCGGGTGGTCGCGGTGAGCCCGGCGGTGGGCCCGGCTGCGGCGAGCCGCACGGCGTCCTGCCAGAGGGTGAGCCCGGCGACCGGATCGCGGCCGGTGGTCAGCAGGGTGTGGGCGCGGGCCGCCGCGTCCGTCGCGAGCTGGTCCAGGGCGAGCGGGTCGCGG
>NZ_JAKRGC010000586.1 GCF_022347745.1 Streptomyces sp. OfavH-34-F | reverse complement strand
GGGCCGGGCGGGCGGGCGCCGAGCGCCGTGACCGCGCCGACGACGCGGTGCGGGCCCAGCAGCCCCGGCAGGGCGCGTACGTCGGCATCGGTGAGGTCCAGGTCCTCGACGAGCAGTTCCTCGTCGTCGTACGTCACCCGGGTGACCGCCCGCACGCTGCCGCCGCGCTCCCCGGAGCGGCCCAGCACCAGCGTGTCGCGCCACAGCATCCGGGCCCCGGCCGCGAGGACGACGTCCATCTCGCGGAGCACGTCCGCCCCGGAGGAGACGACGAACGGCTGACCGCACCACAGGAGTTCACCGCCCTCCGCGACCTCGACCCGGGCCCGCCACCGGGAGCGTCCGCCCCGGTGGTCGTAGGCGATGAGCCCGGCCGGCTCGACGAGTTCGAGGCGGGCGCCGGGGCCGACGGAGATCCGCAGTCCGAGGTCGTCGCCGGCAAGCAGCCCGGCCCGGGTGCCGACCAGGGCGATCCTGAGCCGGTCCGGTTCGGGGAGCAGCGGGCGGGGGGCGAGGAAGGCGCCGGGGCGCAGCACGCGCGCCACGTGGCGGCCCGAGGTGTCGCGCTCGACGCCGACGACGACGGGCTCGTTCACGCGTGGGCGTGGCTGTGGGGCGCCATCGGGCCCGGGTCGGTGGGGACATGGCGGCCGGAACGGTGGCGGGCGAGCAGGGCCCGTACCCAGTCGGCCAGTTCGGCGACGGAGGCCGGGTCCTTGCGGGACAGCGCCAGCACGGGGAGCCCGTCGCGTACGGCCTCGGCGTCCGCGACCATCGCGGCGACGTCCACCTCCACGTGGGGTGCGAGGTCCGTCTTGTTGACGATGAGCAGATCGGCGCCGGTGATGCCGGGGCCGCCCTTGCGCGCCACGTCGCCGCCGCCCGCCACGTCGATGCAGAAGAGCTGGGCGTCCGCGAGGGCCGGGCTGAAGGTGGCGGTGAGGTTGTCGCCGCCGCTCTCGACGAGGACCAGGTCCAGCGGCCCGAACTCCTCCTCCAGGTCCTCGACGGCGTCCAGGTTGGCGCTGACGTCGTCGCGGATGGCGGTGTGCGGGCAGGCGCCCGTCTCGACCGCGCGGATCCGCTCGGTGGGCAGCACGCCCGCCGAGCGCAGGAAGCGGGCGTCCTCGTCGGTGTAGATGTCGTTGGTGACGACGGCCATGGCCAGTTCGTCCGCCAGCTCCCGGCAGAGCGTGGCGAGGATGGAGCTCTTGCCGGTACCGACCGGTCCGGCGACGCCCAGGCGCAGGGCCCGGACCGGGGGCCGGTGGGTGTGGGGGTGCGGGTGGGCGTGTGGGGCGTCGGGGTGCGGGGTCGTGTCAGGCAAGGAAGAGCCTCCGTTCGCGTCGTGCGTGGTCGAGTGCCCACTGTTCGGTGAGCGGGGCCGTACGGGCGGGCAGCCGGCCCGGACCGCGTACGGTGAGGGCGGTGTCGGCCGCCCGTGCCGCCTCGGGTTCGGCGGCGAGAATCCAGGCGACCGAGTCGAGGGGGTCGCCGGGCAGGAGTTTGAGCGCGGCCGAGGCGATGGTCTGGAGTTCGTCGTAGACGACGGCGTGCGCCAGTTCCTCCTCGGTCGCGGGGAGTACGGCGGCGAGCGCGCCGAGGGCGACCGGCCGCAGCGGACGGCCGTCCAGGGCGGACAGCGCGGTGACGGCCGGATGGCCGGGGGCCAGGCGGCGGGCGAGCCGGTGCACCCCCCGGCCGAGCGCCGCCGATGCCGTGCGCTGCGGGGC
>NZ_JAKRGC010000585.1 GCF_022347745.1 Streptomyces sp. OfavH-34-F | reverse complement strand
AGCGCCGCCAGGCCCCGCCGCAGCAGCAGCCGCCGCGCGACCGGCAGCCGTACCAGCAGCCCGCGCCGCAGCCGTACCCCCAGCAGCACCAGCAGCAGTACCGCCCGCAGCCCCAGCCGCAGCCGTACCAGCCGCAGCCCCAGCCGTACCAGCCCCCGCCGCAGCAGCAGTACGCGCCGCCGCAGCAGCCCCAGCAGCCGGCACCGCGCGCGCCCCGGGAGCCGAGGCGGCGCAGCGCCAACCCGATGAGGATTCCCGGACTCGGCTGCCTCAAGGGCTGCCTGTTCACGCTGGTCCTGCTCTTCGTGGCGAGCTGGCTGATCTGGGAGCTGACCCCGCTCAAGGACTGGATCGGGCAGGGCCAGAGCTACTGGCACGCCATCACCGACGCCGTCACCACCGTGAAGGACTGGGTCTCCGACCTGGGCGGCGGCAGCGGCGGCAACTGACCGCCCCGTCCCCGGCGACCGCACGGTCCCGGCGCCCGGCCGGAAGCCCCGGCCGGGCGTACCACTCTGTAGCTATGTCGACTTCCGCGGACCGAATCCGGCCCCAATCCGGGGCGATTCGCCCGCAGAAGCGAAGGTTGGCGCCGACTGCGGCGCACGGGCCCCCGATCGCCGCGTAACTTTGTCGACCGGGGGTTGTTGGGGGTCCATCGCCAGCCGCTGAGGGAGCAGTCTTGGCACGGAAAATCGGCAGCCGGTACACCGCCCACCAGATATTGGGGCGCGGCAGCGCCGGCACGGTGTGGCTCGGGGACGGCCCCGAGGGCCCCGTCGCCATCAAACTGCTCCGCGAGGACCTCGCGTCCGACCAGGAGCTCGTCGGCCGGTTCGTCCAGGAGCGCACCGCGCTGCTCGGACTCGACCACCCGCACGTCGTCGCCGTCCGCGACCTCGTGGTGGACGGCAACGACCTCGCCCTCGTCATGGACCTCGTCCGCGGCACCGACCTGCGCACCCGGCTCGACCGCGAACGCCGGCTGGCCCCCGAGGCCGCCGTCGCCATCGTCGCCGACGTCGCGGACGGCCTCGCCGCCGCGCACGCCGCCGGGATCGTCCACCGCGACGTCAAGCCCGAGAACATCCTGCTCGACATGGAGGGCCCGCTCGGCCCCGGCCACTCCCACCCCGCGCTGCTCACCGACTTCGGCGTCGCCAAGCTCATCGACACCCCGCGCCGCACCCGGAGCAGCAAGATCATCGGCACCCCGGACTACCTGGCCCCCGAGATCGTCGAGGGCCTGCCGCCGCGCGCCGCCGTGGACATCTACGCCCTGGCCACGGTCCTGTACGAGCTGCTCGCCGGCTTCACGCCGTTCGGCGGCGGCCACCCCGGCGCGGTGCTGCGCCGCCACGTCACCGAGACCGTCGTCCCGCTCCCCGGCATCCCCGACGAGCTGTGGCAGCTGCTCGTCCAGTGCCTCGCCAAGGCCCCGGCCTCCCGGCTGCGCGCCTCCGAACTGGCCGCCCGGCTGCGCGAACAGCTGCCGCAGCTGGCCGGCATCCCGCCGCTGGAGGTGGACGAGCCGGACGAGGAGCCGGAGAGCGCCCCCGGCTACGACGAGCAGCAGTACACCCCGGCCGGCGACGAGCCCCGCAGGCGCGGCGCCGTCCCGCTGGTGCCCGGCTCGTCCCCGGACTCCAACCGCGACACCCACACCAGCATGCGCGTCCCGGCCCCCGACGAGCTGTCCGGCGGCCCCCGGGGCACCGCCCGCGCCCCGCGCGCCCCCGGCCG
>NZ_JAKRGC010000584.1 GCF_022347745.1 Streptomyces sp. OfavH-34-F | reverse complement strand
TGCCGGCGCCGGACCGGCCGGCCGTCGCGCACCGGGCGCCGCGCAACGCGCGCGAGGAGGTGCTGTGCGGGCTGTTCGCCGAGATCCTGGGCGTGCCCCGGGTCGGGCTCGACGACAACTTCTTCACCCTGGGCGGGCATTCACTGCTCGGTGTGCGCCTGGTGAGCCGGGTGCGGTCGGTCCTCGGCGTGGACCGGGGGGTGCGGGACCTGTTCCGGGCCCCGACCCCGGCCGGGCTGCTCGGCGCCCAGGACCCGGACGGCACGGCCGGCGCCATGGGGGTGCTGCTGCCGCTGAACGTCCACGGCACCCGCCGCCCGCTGTTCTGCGTGCACCCGGGCACCGGGGTCGGCTGGTCGTACGCGGGCCTGGCCCGCCACCTCGGGGACGACCAGCCGCTGTACGCCCTCCAGGCCCGCGCGCTGAGCGAGCCCGGCCACCGGCCGCGCACGGTCGAGGAGATGGCCGACGACTACCTGGAGCGCATCCGGCAGGTCCAGCCCTGGGGTCCGTACCGGCTGCTCGGCTGGTCCTTCGGCGGGATCGTCGCGCACACCATGGCCGTCCGGCTGCGCGCGGCCGGTCAGCGCGTCGAACTGCTCGCGCTGATGGACGTCCACCAGACGGGGCCGGGCAGTGTGTCCGTGCTGCCGCCCGGGGAGCCGGAGGCGGCCGTGCCGCTGGACGAGGAGGAGTTGCCGGCCGCGGTGGAGCGGGTGCGCCGCGAGGACCCGGTGCTGGGCGGCTTCAGCGCGGAGGAGGTCCGGGCCGTGCTGCGCGCCTCCGAGACGCACGCGGCGCTCATGGCCCGGCACGTCCCCGGGGTCGCCGACACCGGCGCGGTCTTCTTCACGGCCCGCAGGCCCGGCGAACCGGAAGGCGCGCTGGCCGCCACCTGGAATCCGTTCCTGACGGGGACGGCGGAGAACCACACCGTGGAATGCGGCCATCTCCGGATGACCGAGGAAGAACCTCTCGCACACATCGGGAAAGTCATCGCGGAGAAACTCTCCGCACTGCAGGAAGAAAACCTGCGGGAAAACGAAACGAGGAGTTATTCATGAGCGACATCGTGAACCCTTTCGACGACGCCGAGGGCTCCTTCCACGTCGTGGTGAACGACGAGGGCCAGCACTCCCTCTGGCCGGCCTTCGCCGACATTCCGGCGGGCTGGAACAGCGTCTGGGGCGCCGGTGACCGGGCCGCGGCCCTGGAGTACATCACCGCGAACTGGACCGACATCCGCCCCCGCAGCCTGGTCGAGCAGTACGCCTGACCGGCCTCCCGATCCACGCCGCGCCCCGCAGCTCCTGCGGGGCGCGGCCTTTTCGCGTACCCTCCCGGAATGCGGCCGGCCCGGGAATTCCGGCCCTTCCGCGGGATTTTTCCAGGGGCCGGAAACTGCCGCCGGTTACTGCCGCTCGACTTCCGCTGGAAAAGAATGCGGCTCCCTACCATCGAAGGCATGAAGATAATCCTGAGCGGAACCGCTTCGGACTCCCACACCTGGAACCTCGTCTATCTCGGGCTGTTCCTGGAGGAGCGGGGGCACGACGTCGTCGCGCTGGGCCCCTGCGTGAGTCCCCGGCTGCTCACGGCCGCCTGTCGCCGGCATGCCCCCGACGCGGTCGTGCTCAGCAGCGTCAACGGCCACGGCCACCGGGACGCCCTCGCCGCCGTGCGCGCGCTGCGCGCCGAACCGGAGTCGGCCGCGCTGCCGGTGGCGGTCGGCGGCAAGCTGGGCACCGCCGGGCGCTCCGGCGAGGCGGAGGCGGCC
>NZ_JAKRGC010000583.1 GCF_022347745.1 Streptomyces sp. OfavH-34-F | reverse complement strand
GCCGTACGGCCCGCCGCCCCCCGCCCCGCCCGGGACAACTACCTGCCGCGCGACCTCCCCGACTTCTCCGGCCGGGCCGCCGAACTGGCGCGGCTCGACCGGGCCGCCGGCGACCCGGGCGGCGGCCTCCCCCGCACGGTCGTGATCGACGGCATGGGCGGTATCGGCAAGACGGCCCTCGCCGTCCACTTCGCCCACCGCCGCACCCCGGACCACCCGGACGGCCAGTTCTACGTGGACCTGCACGGCTTCAGCACCGCGCGCGCCCCGCTTTCCCCCGAGGAGGCGCTGGGGGTGCTGCTGCGCTCCGTCGGAGCCGCCCCCGACGGTCTCCCGGCCGGGGCGGCCGAGCGCAGCGCCATCTGGCGCTCCCACCTCGCCGGCCGCAGCGCCCTGCTCGTCCTCGACAACGCGGCGGACGCCGCCCAGGTGGCCCCGCTGCTGCCCGGCACGGGCGACACGCTCACCCTGATCACCACCCGCCGCAAGCTGACCGCGACGGACGGCGCCCTCTCCCTGCCCCTGGGCGCGCTCGCCCCCGCCGAGGCGGAGACCCTGTTCCGCCGCATCGCCGGCGACGCCTGCGCCGGCGCGCCCCTGAACCGGACGGTCGCCCTGTGCGGGCACCACCCGCTCGCCCTGCGCATCGCGGCGACCCGGCTGCGCGACCGCCCCTCATGGACCGTCCCGGACGTGACCGCCCGCCTGCGCACCAGCGGCAGCCGCGCCGCGTTCCTGCGCACGGCCGACCGCGACCTGATGTCCGTCCTCGCCCTCTCCTACGACCACCTCCCCCGCGAGGCCCTGGAGTTCACCCGCGCCCTCGCCCTCCACCCGGCCCCCGTCCACGACATCCCCCAGACCTGCGCCGCCACCGGCCTCGCCCCCGCGGCCGTGGAATGCCTCTTCGACACCCTCCTCGACCACAACCTGGCCGACGAACCCGACCCGGCCCACCTGGCCATCCCCCAACTCCTCCAGGACTGCGCCCACACCCTCCCGGCCCCACCCCGCGACACGGCCCCGCGCCTGTCGGCGGTGGCGTGAGCCTTCCGCTAGGCGGGCGGCGCCCCGGTCAGCACGGTCAGGGCCGCTGAGGTGAGGGCGGTGATCGCGGCGGGGAGGGCCGTGCGGACGGCGGGGGCGAAGTGGGGGGAGTGGTTCGGGGGGATGTCCCGGCCGCCGGTCGCCGCCCACTGGCGGGGGCTCGTGGTGCCCAGCATCCAGTAGACGAGCGGGATGCCCGCCTCGCCGTGGAGTGCGCGGCCGGCGTCCCCGTAGAGGGGGAAGTCCTCGGAGGCCAGGGAGGGGGGCCAGCCGGTGACGCGTTCGGGGCCGTACAGGGCGGTGTGGGCGGAGCGGACCGCCTCGGTCGCGGCCGGGTCGGTGTGCAGGGCCGGGGCGCGGGAGACCACGGTCAGGTCCGGGTCGCGGGGGCAGGCCGACGCGGCGCACTCGGCCCGGACGATGCGCTCCACCGCGGCCAGCGCGCGGTCCAGGGCGGCGTCGGAGAGGGCGCGCAGGCCGATGCCGAGTTCGGCGGTGTCCGGGACGACGTTGACGGCCGTGCCGGCGCGCACGGTGCCCACGGTCAGGGTGAGCTGCTCGGCGGGGGCGGCCTCGCGGGCGACGATCGTCTGGAGGCGGCTGATCACCGCCGCGCTGGTGACCACGGGGTCCACGGTGAGGTGCGGGGTCGCGGCGTGACCGCCCCGGCCGTGGACGAGGACCGTGAGGGCGGCGCTCGCGGCGGTGACCGGGGCGTGCGGGCCGCCGTGCGCGACGAGGCCGGCG
>NZ_JAKRGC010000582.1 GCF_022347745.1 Streptomyces sp. OfavH-34-F | reverse complement strand
CGTCCGCGTCCCCGGCGGCCGGGCTGCGCACCGACGCGATGGCGTGGCCGCGGAGCGTGGACGCGCTGCGGACCCCGCAGGCGTCACCGCAGGCCGGGCCGGTCTGAGCGGCCTCCGGCAGGGGGCGGGTTGCGCGATGGGGGTGAGAGTGCGTATGGTGGTAGATCGTTTGATCCCATTGCCCGGCGCCGACACAGAAGAGCGCCGTGTGGCGCGTACTCTCCCTTGCCGTGGCTGGACCGCATTGAGGCGGTCGACATTGCGAAATCACGGAGTTACGGGCGCGTGCCGAGACTCCGGAAGGTTTCGCATTTCGCATGTCAATTTCCAGCTCTGACCACACCGTCATGCCCGAGGTCGTCGAGAACGACGAGCTCGCCCCGGCCGCCGAGGCCGTCCTCACCGAGTCCGCCGAGGCGGCGGACTCCGAGCCGACGATCTCCTTCGCCGACCTGGGCCTGCCCGAGGGCATCGTCCGCAAGCTCGCGCAGAACGGTGTGACCGCCCCCTTCCCGATCCAGGCGGCGACCATCCCGGACGCCCTGGCCGGCAAGGACATCCTCGGCCGCGGCCGCACCGGCTCCGGCAAGACCCTCTCCTTCGGCCTGCCGACCCTGTCCGCGCTGGCGGGCGGCCACACCGAGAAGAAGAAGCCGCGCGCGATCATCCTCACGCCGACCCGTGAGCTGGCCATGCAGGTCGCGGACGCGCTGCAGCCGTACGGCGACGTGCTCGGCCTCAAGATGAAGGTCGTCTGCGGCGGCACGTCGATGGGCAACCAGATCTACGCCCTGGAGCGCGGCGTGGACATCCTCGTCGCCACGCCGGGCCGGCTGCGCGACATCATCAACCGGGGCGCCTGCTCCCTGGAGAACGTCCAGGTCGCCGTCCTCGACGAGGCCGACCAGATGTCCGACCTGGGCTTCCTGCCCGAGGTCACCGAGCTGCTGGACCAGATCCCCGGGGGCGGCCAGCGCATGCTCTTCTCCGCCACCATGGAGAACGAGATCGGCACGCTGGTCAAGCGCTACCTGAGCAACCCGGTCACCCACGAGGTCGACTCCGCCCAGGGCAACGTCTCGACCATGTCGCACCACGTCCTCGTCGTGAAGCCGAAGGACAAGGCGCCGGTCACCTCCGCCATCGCCGCCCGCAAGGGCCGCACCATCATCTTCGTCCGCACCCAGCTGGGCGCCGACCGTATCGCCGAGCAGCTCGTCGACGCGGGCGTCAAGGCGGACGCGCTGCACGGCGGCATGACCCAGGGCGCGCGCACCCGCGTCCTGGAGGACTTCAAGAAGGGCTACGTCAACGCGCTCGTCGCGACCGACGTCGCCGCGCGCGGCATCCACGTCGACGGCATCGACCTGGTCCTGAACGTGGACCCGGCCGGCGACCACAAGGACTACCTGCACCGCTCGGGCCGCACCGCGCGGGCCGGCAAGTCCGGTGTCGTCGTCTCGCTGGCGTTGCCGCACCAGCGCCGCCAGATCTTCCGCCTGATGGAGGACGCGGGCGTGGACGCCTCGCGCCACATCGTGCAGGGCGCGGGCGTCTTCGAGCCGGAGGTCGCCGAGATCACCGGCGCCCGCTCGCTCACCGAGGTCCAGGCCGACTCCGCGAACAACGCCGCCAAGCAGGCCGAGCGCGAGGCCGCCGAGCTGACCAAGCAGCTGGAGCGCGCCCAGCGCCGCGCCGTCGAGCTGCGCGAGGAGGCCGACCGCCTGGTGGCCCGTGCCGCCCGTGAGCGCGGCGAGGACCCGGAGGCCGCGGTCGCCGAGGTCACCGCCGAGGCC
>NZ_JAKRGC010000581.1 GCF_022347745.1 Streptomyces sp. OfavH-34-F | reverse complement strand
GTACGACATCGTCTGCAACGGCATCGAGCTGTCCTCCGGCGCCATCCGGAACCACGAGCCCGAGCTGATGATCAAGGCGTTCGAGATCGCGGGCTACGACCGCGAGACGGTGGAGCGCGAGTTCGCGAGTCAAGGTCCGCGAGCCCCGCAAGAAGGAGGAGCGGGAGCCCGGCACCGGCTTCGACGAGGTCCAGTCCATCAAGGGCTCGACCCGCATGGAGGCCAAGAAGCAGCGCCGCCGCGAGGGCCGCGAGCAGGGCCGCCGCCGGGTGCCGATCATCACCGAGGCGGAGTTCCTGGCCCGCCGCGAGGCCGTCGAGCGCGTCATGGTCGTCCGCCAGAGCGGCGAGCGCACGCAGATCGGCGTCCTCGAGGACAACGTGCTCGTGGAGCACTACGTCAACAAGGAGCAGGCCACCAGCTACGTCGGCAACGTCTACCTGGGCAAGGTCCAGAACGTGCTGCCGTCCATGGAGGCCGCGTTCGTCGACATCGGCAAGGGCCGCAACGCCGTCCTGTACGCCGGTGAGGTCAACTTCGAGGCGCTCGGCATGGCCCACGGGCCGCGCCGCATCGAGACCGCGCTCAAGTCCGGCCAGTCCGTCCTGGTCCAGGTCACCAAGGACCCGATCGGCCACAAGGGCGCCCGTCTGACGAGCCAGGTCTCGCTGCCCGGCCGCTACCTGGTCTACGTGCCCGAGGGCTCGATGACCGGCATCAGCCGCAAGCTGCCCGACACCGAGCGCGCCCGGCTCAAGAGCATCCTCAAGAAGATCGTCCCCGAGGACGCGGGCGTCATCGTGCGCACCGCCGCCGAGGGCGCGAGCGAGGACGAGCTGCGCCGTGACGTCGAGCGGCTGCAGCAGCAGTGGGAGGACATCCAGAAGAAGGCGAAGGGCACCGGCGGCTCCAACGCGCCGACCCTCCTGTACGGCGAGCCGGACATGACCGTCCGCGTCGTCCGCGACATCTTCAACGAGGACTTCTCCAAGGTCATCGTCAGCGGCGACGACGCGTGGGAGACCATCCACGGCTACGTCTCGCACGTGGCGCCCGACCTGACCGACCGGCTCTCGCGGTGGACGTCCGAGGTGGACGTCTTCGCGACGTACCGGATCGACGAGCAGCTCATGAAGGCGCTGGACCGCAAGGTCTACCTGCCCAGCGGCGGCTCGCTGGTGATCGACAAGACCGAGGCGATGGTCGTCGTCGACGTCAACACCGGCAAGTTCACCGGCCAGGGCGGCAACCTGGAGGAGACGGTCACCAAGAACAACCTGGAGGCGGCCGAGGAGATCGTGCGCCAGCTGCGGCTGCGCGACCTCGGCGGCATCGTGGTCGTCGACTTCATCGACATGGTGCTGGAGTCCAACCGGGACCTGGTGCTGCGGCGCCTGCTGGAGTGCCTGGGCCGCGACCGTACGAAGCACCAGGTCGCCGAGGTCACCTCGCTGGGCCTGGTCCAGATGACCCGCAAGCGGGTCGGCCAGGGGCTGCTGGAGTCCTTCTCCGAGACCTGTGTCCACTGCAACGGGCGCGGGGTCATCGTCCACATGGAGCAGCCCTCCTCGGTGGGCGGCGGTGGCGGCGGCAAGCGCTCCAAGAAGCGCCGCGGCGGCGCCGGCCAGGACCACGAGCACGACCACGGCCACGAGCACGCCCCGGAGCACGCCGCCGAGGCGGAGCCCGAGGCCGAGAGCGCGGCCGAGGTGGCGGCGGAGGCCGCCGCGCCGGTGGCCCTGCCCGAGCCGGAGTTCGCCCCGGACGAGGAGCTGTACAGCAGCGCGGCCGAGGCCGAGGCAGCCGCCTCGCGCGGCCGGGGC
>NZ_JAKRGC010000580.1 GCF_022347745.1 Streptomyces sp. OfavH-34-F | reverse complement strand
GGGGCGCGCCGCCGGGCGCGGGGCACCGGAGGACGCCGCGCGCTCCCTGCCGACCCGTGCCGAGCGGCGCAAGCTGGCCCGCCGGGTGAAGCGCAGACGCCGCAGATCGGCCGTGCGGGAGATCCCGCTCCTGATCGTGGTGGCCCTGGCGATCGCGCTGCTGATGAAGACGTTCCTGGTCCAGGCGTTCGTGATCCCGTCCGGATCGATGGAGCAGACGATCCGCATCGGTGACCGGGTGCTCGTGGACAAGCTGACCCCCTGGTTCGGGTCCAAGCCGCACCGCGGCGACGTCGTGGTGTTCCGCAATCCGCCCGACTGGCCGCCGCCGAACCCGGTGAGCGAGGACACCTCACCGGTCGGCGTCAAGCAGGTGAAGCAGGCGCTCACCTTCGTGGGACTCCTCCCGTCGGACGACGAGCAGGACCTGATCAAGCGCGTGGTGGCCGTGGGCGGCGACACGGTGCGCTGCTGCGGCCCGGACGGCAGGCTCTCCGTCAACGGCGTGGCCGTGGACGAACCCTATGTTTTCCCCGGCGATTCGCCGTCCGCCGTCAAATTCGAGGTAAAGGTTCCGCCGGGCCGTCTGTTCGTCATGGGGGACCACCGCTCGAACTCCGCCGATTCGCGGTTCCACCTGGACCGGACGGCGCACGGCACGATCGCCGAGGACGCGGTCGTGGGGCGGGCGAAGTGGATCGTCTGGCCCTTCGGACACTGGGCCGGACTGGCGCAGCGCTCGGCGTTCGCCGCCGTCCCGGACGCGCGTGCCGGTTCGGCGGCGGCCCCGGGACCGTCGAATAGTGTGTCCGAGGAATCCAACCGATTGATCCGGCTCCCGACCCCTGCGGAACTCCCGCTCGTTATGGGAGTGGTGGGCCTGCATCGGCTAGGACGCAGGCGGTTGCACGGAGTAAGGAGTGGATGTGGGGGATTTGGCGGTCGGCGCACGATCCGGACGCGACGAACCCGAGGACCGGCCGGGCAGCCCGGCGCCTTCCGAGCCCGCCGGCGCGGCGGAGGACGGGACGACGGTGAGCGGGACGGAGAGTGACGGCGGCGCGTCCGGGGACGGCACGGCCCGGAAGAAGAAGAGCCCCCGCCCGTTCTGGAAGGAACTGCCGCTCCTCATCGGGGTCGCGCTGATTCTGGCGCTGCTGATCAAGACGTTTCTGGTGCAGGCGTTCTCGATTCCCTCGGACTCGATGCAGAACACGCTGCAGCGGGGCGACCGGGTCGTGGTGGACAAGCTGACGCCGTGGTTCGGGGCGGAGCCGGAGCGCGGCGAGGTCGTCGTCTTCCACGACCCGGGCGGCTGGCTGGAGGGCAGCCAGGCCCCCGAGCCGAACGTGGTCCAGAAGTTCCTCAGCTTCATCGGGCTCATGCCGTCCGCCGAGGAGAAAGACCTGATCAAGCGCGTCATCGGGGTCGGCGGCGACACCGTGGAGTGCAAGAAGGGCGGCCCGGTCACGGTCAACGGCAAGGCGCTCGACGACAAGTCCTTCATCTTCGAGGGCAACAGCCCCTGCGACGACGAGCCGTTCGGCCCGATCAAGGTGCCCGAGGGCCGGATCTGGGTGATGGGCGACCACCGCCAGAACTCCCTGGACTCCCGCTACCACCAGAACCTGCCGGGCGGCGGCACGGTCTCCAACGACGAGGTGGTCGGCCGGGCCATCGCGGTCGTGTGGCCGGTCAACCGCTGGGCGACCCTGCCGGTCCCGAAGACCTTCGACCAGGCGGGCATCAACGCGGCGGCCGCCGCGGCACCGGGGGCGCTCGGCCTGGCGGGCGCCGTCCCGCTGGTGCTGTGGCGCAGGCGGCGCCGG
>NZ_JAKRGC010000057.1 GCF_022347745.1 Streptomyces sp. OfavH-34-F | reverse complement strand
CCAAGCAAGATCGGCATGGAGGTGACGAGAAACGTTGCGAGATGCGGTCATGTGGTCAGTCTGCCCTTGCCCACTGACACCACCTGAAGCGCTATTCCACACAGACGAATATCCGAACCTACCGATACTCGCGGAGAAGGCCGGCAAGTCCGGCTACATCAAGCACGCCACCGTGGTCCGCAAGGCCGGCGGCGAGGGCACCGAGTACCCCAAGGCCGTCCAGGACGTCTCCGGTCCCGGTACCGCGCTGATGGAGTTGGACCAGGCGGCGCACCGCGCGATCGGCGTGGCCGCCGCCCTGGTCACGGCCTGGATCACGCTGCGCAAGGGCGACCGCCGGTGACCCCCGCCGCCCGTACCCGGCTGGAGCGCGTCCGCGCTTCGGCCGGGATCGTGAAGCTCGCCGTCCAGCAGATCGAGGACGAACTGGGCGGTCCGATCGACGCCGAGTTCCTCGCCGAGACGCTGCGCGAGCTGTTCGACGAGGCCGACCCCAAGGGCGGCGTCCTCGGCTCGCTCAACCAGCTGCTGACGATGGCCTCCCGGGCCGCCGCGCTCACCCCGCTGGACGGCGAGGACTCCGAGTCCGCCGCCTGCGCGATCGACGAGGCCGCGGCCTTCCTCCTCGACTCCGCCGGGATGCGCCTGCACCTGGCCACCTCCACCCTCCACCCGCAAGGAGAACGCCCGTGAAGACCACCTTCGAAGGCACCATGCAGCCGCTCGACACGACCATCCCCGACCCGGCCTTGATCGTCCTCATCGGCGCGGCGGGGAGCGGCAAGAGCACCTGGGCGAGCACCTGGCCGTCCACGCAGGTCCTGGAGCTCGACCAGTTCAGGGCGATGGTCTCGGACGAGGCCGGGGACCAGTCGGCCACCTTGTCCGCGGTCAACGTGATGCACACCGTGCTGGAGGCCCGCCTCGCCCGGAAGCGCACGACGGTGATCGACGCGACGAATACCGAGGAGCGGGTGAGGGCCGGCCTTGTGCAGATGGCCCGGAACTACGGCGTGCCCACCGTCGCGTTCCTGGTCTCCACCCCGGCCTCGGTCTGTGTGGAGCGCCAGGCCGACCGGACCCCGGACCGCGCGGTGCCCGAGGGCGTCGTACGCCGCCAGCACGCCGAAGCCGTCGCCGCCTTCCCCCAGCTGCGCAACGAGGGCTTCGACCACGTCGTCTTCGCCGACAACATCCACCGCCTGGAGCCGCTGCTCAAGCGCGCCAGCGACACCCGCCGCCGCGAACTCGGCTGGGACGGCGGTGACGGCCTGGGCGGCCTGCTCCTGGTCCGCCGTACGTTCGGCTCCGAGGTACTGCCGCTGTGGCACTGGCGCGAGGGTTCGACACTCGCCGGCGGCGACCGCGTCGGCGAGATCCGCCTCGGGCCCGACCGCCTGGTCCTCGCCCTGCGCACCGACGTCGACGGCGAGGGCGACGTGGGCTTCGACCTGCTGGTCGGCTGCCCGCACGACGACGACTGCGACGCCCCGGCGTGGCAGCCGGTCTTCTCGGTCACCGACCTGTGGAAGGCGCACACCAGCGACACCGGGCTGCACCCGGATGCCGTCTGCTCCGTCCACGGCGGCCCCGACGACGTCGACCAGGAGGCCGACGACCACGACCAGGACGACGACCCCGAGGGCCGCGCGGACCTGGAAGAGCAGTTCGCGGCCGCGGTCCGCGAGTGAGCCGCGCCGCCGCCGGTCCGCACCCGCACCCGCACCCGCTCACCCCGGCCGATCTCCCGGCCGGGGACGAGTGGGCGCACGGGTGCCCGGACTGCCACCTCCCGATCCAGGGCGGAAGCGCCGGCCTCGCCGCGCACCGCCGCACCGTCCACACCAGCGCGGGCGACCCGCGCCGCCAGATCAACATCCAGTTATGAGCGGCCCCGGCCGCTCTCACCCCTTCACGGAGGCCCGCATGGCCCGCAAGCCCGTCACCTGGTACATCGCCACCCCCGCCGACGGCATCATCGAGATGTCCCGCGAGGCCGGAACCCCGGTGAACCTCTCCGCCAACGTCGGCAAGGTCATCGACCACCCCAACCCCTGCCGCAACAAGTGGTACGACGAGAGCCGCTTCTCCTACTTCCGCATGGTCAAGCGGGTCGGCGAGGCGCTGGAGGACACCGGCATCTGGCCCGTCACCTGGCCCGTCCGGCTGTGGATCGTGGAGCCGCTCGGGGAGACCGGCAACTGGAGCCAGCGCTACTACCCCTACCGGCTGCTCTCCCACCAGATCCGCGTCCTCGAGGAGACCGACGCCCACCGTGCGCTCGGTCCCGCCGGCCGCGACGTCCTGCACGTCGTCCAGCAGGAGATTCCCGAGCGGGCCGCACGCTGGGCCGCGGACTGGGACGCCGACCCCGAGGGCATGCGCGACCGGAAGTGGGCCTGGGAGCAGTGCGGCGGCCCCACCTGCGGCAGCGGCCGATGGGCGGAATCCCTCGCCATGGCGGTCTCGCACAGCCGCCGCGAGTCGGCCGCCCAGACCTGGATCGAGCACCTCGCGCGCAACGCCGTCGACCAGGCGCTCGCCGACACCGACGCCAGCATGATGGCCCGCTGCTACGCCTACGGCCGCGCCACCGGCTGCGCGGTCGCCGCCCAGCACCAGGCCCGCTTCGAGCCGTACGTCCTGGACGCGCTGCGCGGCGTCGGCCTCGACTCCCCGGCCCCGGCCGTGGCCGCCTGATCTGCACGAACAGAAAAGGCATCCTCGAAAGATGCCAAACGCTTGAAACGCATCCTTCAAGGATGCATTATTGATGGTGCGGGGGCCGCCCGGCCCCCGCACTCTCCGACCAAGGAGCCTGCCTTGACCACCTCCCAGACCTTCACCGCCACCGCCGCCGGCGCCATCTGGACTGACGTCATCAGCCACGTCGGCACGGTCAACGTCACCGTCGACCCGACCCTCAAGCACGCGGTCATCACGGTGAGCACGGGCGACGACGACGGCCCCCTCGCCGACGCGGTGCGCGGGGCCACGAAGCAGGAGAGCACCTACCAGAGCCTCAACTGCCTCACCGTCCGCGTCCCCAAGGTCAAGGGCAACACCATGACGATGGGCAACTCCACGTTCAGCTTCAACGGCGGCAACATGGTCGTCGGGCAGAACTTCGGCGTCGTCACCGGCTCCGTGACCGGCATGACCATCAGCAACGGCGACGTCATCATCGGCGGCCGCAAGGTCGTCTCGAACGGCCGCGTCGTCGCGGAGCAGGGCACCGTCGTCTCCGGCGGCGGGATGGGCACCATCACCGTCGACGTGAAGCTGCCCAGCGACCAGTCCTCGGTCCGGCTGGAGACCACCAGCGCCGACATCACCGTCCACGGCGACCTCCAGGTCCTGGACGTCCACTCCGTCTCCGGCGACACCCAGGCCCGCGGCGTGCACACCCTGCGCGGCAACACCACCAGCGGCGACTTCGAGGTGGACCGGGTCGACGCCCGCGTCGACGTCAACTCCGTCTCCGGCGACATCGAGATCGGCGCGTACAACGGCACCGAGTTCCGCGCCAACACCGTCTCCGGCGACGTCCACGTCAGCGCGACCCCGGCCGCCACCGGCTCGATCGACGCCACCACGGTCTCCGGCGACGTCACCACGCGCGGCACGGGCCACCTGCGCGAGCGCGTGGGCACCGTCTCCGGCAAGCACCGCCGCCGGTGACCCCGCCCCGGGGTGGCCGCCACAGTCGCCAAACTTCACCGGCCACCCCGGGCCTCCCGACCCGCTCCAACAGGAGCAGGGGGCAGACACATCGTCCCTCAACTCCCCAGGAGCCCGACATGACCCCGCGCCCCGACGATGAGGCCCGCACCGAGCTGCGCGACCTGGTCGCCAAGGCCAGCAAGCGCCGCGACGACAGCCACGAGCGCATCGAGACGGAGTTCTGGCAGGAGATCGACAGCCTGCAGAAGCGGTACCACGGCGCGCAACAGGACATCGCCGACGCCCTGAACGTCAAGCGCAACCAAGTCTTGAGGCAGACCAAGCGCTACCGGTCCACGGACCAGCCTGCCGCCAACGACTGAACCCCCGGAGCCGTTCCGGCCCTGCCCACGCCGGGCCGGAACGGCTCCACCGTCTCCGCCCCACGGCGATCTGACGGGCTTCCCCGCCGCCCTGGCATCACCTCCGAGATCAGGGCGGCGCGGTGGCCCCTCACGCACCAGGCACGGAAGGGAGATGGGTCGTCATGCCGAACCGCGAGTTCTTCGAGGTAGACGTCCCGATACGCAGCACCGCCAACCCGGCCCTGCGGGGGCTCCACGTCTTCACCGGCGAGGCGGATTCCCCCACCACGGCCCTGCGGCGCGCACACGAGGTGTACGACGCCGCGCTCGCCGCACAGCAGGCCGGACTCGAAATCCCCGGCAAGGAGCCGGACAGCTGGGGAGCGCGCGGGCTGCGGCCCGGCTGGGAGCTGGACTGGCCCGCCGCGAAGGCCGGCCGCTGGCACAACCCGCTCAGCTGCACCCGCCGCAGCGACTTCGCGCTGTAGCTCCGCCCCGGGACAGGCGACAAAGGCGTCCAAACCAACCGCCTGCCCCGGGCCTACCCACCCCGTACGAGACGAGAGAGGGAGATCCCAAGTATGGACCCCGTCACCCGCGTTGCGTCCCCGATCGGGCAGCGCGCCCTCATCATCACCACCCTCGCGGTCCCGCTCACCGGCTGGACCGTTCACGCGCTCACCCTGCACCGGCGCCTCGCGGCCGAACGCCGCGACCCCCTCACCGGAGCCCAGCGCCGCGCCGCGTTCGAGCGCCGCGCCCAGCGCCTGGTCGCCCGTCACCAGAAGGATTCGCTGGTCTGTCTGGTCGACCTCGACAACTTCAAGGGCCTCAACGACAGCCGCGGCCACGCCGCCGGCGACAAGGTCCTCGCCGCGACCGGCGAGCGCCTTGCCTGCTGGGCCGGACCGCACGGAGTCGTCGGCCGCCTGGGCGGAGATGAGTTCGCGGTCGCGACCCGCGTGGACACCCGGGCCGGAGACGAGGCGATGCAGCAGCGCCTGGCGGAGCTGATGGGCGTGCTGCACGAGCCCGTGCCCACCGAGGACGGGCCCCTTGCCGTAGCCGCGTCGGTCGGCACCGCCGTCCCCGACTACCTCGGCATCCACGCCCTGCCCGCCCTGCTGCGCGGCGCGGACGTCTCGATGTACCGGACCAAGCACTCCGGCCGGTACGGCTGGGCGGAGATCGAGGACCTGGAGACGTCCACCGTCAACGGACGCCGCGTCGGCCGCCCCGGCACCGCGCTGGAGCGTGCCGCGTGACCGCCGATCTCGAAGGCGGCGACTGGATCCGCGGCATCACGATCCGCCAGCCCTGGGCCACCTGCATCCTCGCCGGGAAGACCCCGGAGAACAGGCCCACGAACTGGCCCTGGCGCGGCTGGGTCCTCCTCCACGCCGGGAAGGCGAAGCCGGACCCCGCCCTCCTGCGCGACCCGCTGGTGGCCACCGCGATCCGCGGCCGCGAGCTGCACCTGGGCGCGGTCATCGGCGTCGCCCGGCTCACCGACTGCCACCCGGACCAGGGCCCCGAGCGCTGCTCCAGCCCTTGGGCGCAGCGAGGCGTTCACCACCTGGTCCTCGACGACGTCCACGAGCTGCCGCTGCCCGTGCCCGCCACGGGCGCGCTCCCGGCCTGGAAGCCGACGCAGGACCTCGTGGACCAGGTCCTCCAGCAGCTGCCCCACCTGCGGCCGTGACCCGCAAAAGCCCCGGCGACGATCACGCCTGAACCCCTCCACCCCGGAGGCCCCAATGAGCAGCACGCCCCAGCACAGCACCGACCACACCATGGCCTACCCCGAGCCGCCGGCCTCGCCGCTCTGGCACCGGCGCGGCACGAAGGCCCGGCCGCTCACCCCCGAGCAGCAGCGACGCAACCGCGAACTCCTGGTGCTCGCTCAGCGCACCCCCCGACCTCGCTCCCCGCGCACCACCAAGACCCGGGCGGAGGCCCGCTCATGACCTCGCAGACGCACCTCGCCATAGACGGCTACGTCGACGCCATCCCGGCCCCCGGCACGTGCTGGGGCACCGCGACGTTCGACCTGATCCACTCCCCCGCCGACGCGGACCGGATCGCACCCGACGCCCCGGACACGGTGTACGCCTGCACCACCGGCGACCCGCGCATCGCCCACGCCCTGCTGAACGAGATCCAGCCCGGGGACCTCCTGCGCGTCACCGGCACCGTCGTCCAGCCGGACGACCCGACCGCCCCGGCCCTGCTCACCGTCGACGCCATGGAGGTCCTGGAGGCCGCCCCGGCCCCGGTCCTGTACGACCTGGTGCTGGAGCGGTGGGGCGGCTACGCGGCCGTGTTCGACGCGGACCGGGACACCGTGCCGGTCTTCACCGCTGCCGGAGCCTGGGTCGGCGAGGCCGCCAACCCCGACGCCATCCTCGACCTGATCGACACGTACGAGAACGGCGGCGACACGCGATGACGACCACCGCCGCGCCGCGCACCGTCCTCGAACGCTTCCCCGCGGGCCACCCTCGTGGCTCCTGGCCCGCCGACGACTACGCCGCCGCCCAGCGCGCCTTGGGCATCGACGCCCAGGTCGTGATGGACCTGACCACCGACCAGTTCCTCGTGGTCACCAAGCCCACCCCCACCAAGTCCTGAACACCCCGCAGACGGCCCGGGGCGGCCGCCGGCTACGAGCCCGGCCGCCCCGGCGCCACACTCCACACAGAACGGAACCGCGATGCTCACACAGCTCTGGGTCGGCACCTACCACGGCGCTCACCACGGAGAACGCGTCGTCGTCACCACGACCCGAGACGACACGCAGCCGCTCCCCTACGGCCTGGAATGCACCTGCGGCCTCTCCCAGCGCCACACGGACCCCGTGCGCCTGGACCGTGTCGCCTGGCGCCACACCCACCCCACCCTCTGGGACCGCTGGAAGCAGCGCCTCGCGGGCATGCTTCGGTCCCGCTGAGCCTGCAATCGTCCTCGCTCCTCCAAAGGGCCGTGGCCTCCGACAGTCGGAGGCCACGGCCCTTTTTGCGTTTCCAGTGGAAACGGGTGCTCTGGGGGGCGGGCACGTGAGTCAACCCGGCGGCACCGGTCTACTCCCGTCCCTCAGACCCTCCCCGGGCACGCACAAAGTGGATTCCGGTGGGGAAGGGGTCTGCCGTTTCCAATGGAAACGCTAGTCTCGGGCCGTACTTCTCATTGCAGTCCTGGAGATCAGATGGCAGGCGCGCTCCCGCGGCCCAAGCGCAACAGCACCAAGTCCAAGCCCGAGGTGGCTCCCGAAGACGTCCTCTACACCGACAAGGACCGAAGCGGCGACATCCTGGACCTGGAGCTCACGTCCCTCTGTCCCAACCCTTTCAACAAGCGGGAGATGAAGGGGGTACCCGAACTCGCCGCGACCATCAAGGAAGTCGGACTGCTCCAGAACATCGCCCACATCAGGGCTGAGGTCTGGATCCAGACCTACCCGGAGACCGCCGACAAGATCACAGCCCCCAACGTGATCCTCTTCGGTGAGCACCGTTGGCGAGCTGTCCAGGAACTGGGCTGGGAGAAGATCCCGAGCGTTCTGAGGGACGACAAGGTAGCGGACGCACGCCTCATCACCTTGATCGAGAATCTGCGCCGTGCTCAGCTCAGCCCCCTCGAGGAAGCCGAGCACTACCAGGCACTGCGTGAGGCCGGCCTTTCCTACGAGCAGATCGCAGAGAAGGTCGGTGAGACGGCAGACGGCGCCATCTCCAAGGGCACTGTCTGGAAGCGCGTCAAGCTCCTAGAGCTGAGCCCCGAGGTGCAGCAGGCCCTCCGAGACGGAACGCTCAAGGTCAGCGCCGCCGAGAAGGCTCAGCAGCTCGACGGCGAGGACCAGCGGGACTACCTCGGTCTCGTACGTGGCGGTGCGCGTCCTGCCGAAGCGCACGCGCAGATCCTCGCCCGCCAGCGCCAGCCGGAGGACTCCGCCGACGATGCACCCGTTTCCAACGGAAACGGCTCCGGTGGAGAGACACCAGGCGTTCCGGACCCAGCCCCTGAGACGACCGCCGTTTCCAATGGAAACGGCGAAGCCGCGCCGCCCGCCACCAAGCGGCCGAAGCAAGCGAAGAAGTCCCCCGGGAAGGACGACGCCGACCGCCGCGCCGCAGCCGCAGCCCGAGACACTCACTGCCGGCTCCTGCTGGAGACCATCGACCCAGCCGACCCCGACAGCCACGAGCTGATCCTCAGCGTGCTTGCGGCCGCCGTGCTGGCTCCGCAGCAGCAGTCCGCAGCCCAGCAGCGCGCCTACGCCTGGCTACGCGAGATCAACCGTCATGGCCTGGAAGCCGCCGACGCAGCCGCCTATTTCAACGCGGTGCAGGACTCCGGCGACTCTGCCCTACAGCGCCTCGCCGCCTTCGCGAGCGCTTTGGCCGCCGCCGAACTCCGGACGAGCGCGCGACGCCAGTCCTGGAGCAGCCGCGAGATCCACCACGTCCGTGTTCTCCAGGAGCACGCACAGTACGAACCGCAGACCGAGTGGGAGCAGAAGGAACTCGGACTGGTCACCGCAGGAGGAGACCGATGACCGTCGACCCGCGCTTCCGTCCCAAGGGACGCAACTGGCCTCTCATCTGGGCCTTCCTCATCGAGTGCGGCGGATCAACGAAGACCAGCAGCGCCACCTCCATGGCCGTCACCGCAGCCCTCCGGGGATACCCCGGCGTCGTGTTCGACCTCGACAGCAACATGTCGTCCTCGCTGATCCTCGGCTACGACGAGACCGCGCTGAAGGGCAAGAAGACCGCCTACGACCTGCTGCGCGGCGATGCCACGTTCGACGAGGTCGCCCTTCCCGCCCGGTTCCGCATCGGCGACGGCTACGACGAGGACGCCTTCGCGCCGATCCCGAACCTGCGAGTTGTCCCCAGCAGCGCCACCATGGCCGGCGCGGACACCGCCATCGCTGAGGACGTCGACCGCAACGACTGGTTCGTCGAACTCTGCCGCGGCTACGCAGGCGACGACACGGTGTTCTACATGGACTTCCCGGCGAGCTACGGCAAGATGCCCTACTCCGTGCTGCGCATGCTGGACGAGGACGACTCCGTCATCCCCTCCATCAAGGCGGATCCCAAGGACGTCAAGATGGTTGCCCGGCTCGTGGACGAGCTGGAGCGGGTTCGAAGCAAGAACCGCGGCCGGATGTCCGTGCCAGGCCGCCCCACGCTCAACCACATGCTCCTCACCGGAACACCGACGCCCACCTACAAGGAAGCCGCCGCCCGGCGTGCTGCCGAGCTTGCCCAGGCCAAGTACGGCTCCGTGCTCCTTCCGTACGTCCGGTACTCGGCAGACGCCAAGAAGCTGTACGAGGACGAGTGCCCCCTGCCGATCCTCCTGCCGAACTCCGCGCCCTCCGTGGACTACCGCAAGATCATGACGCACCTCGGATTCGTTGACCTGGCAGCCTGACCGTTTCCACTGGAAACGCTGAGGCGTGAGAGAGGGCCGGTTCCCAGCGTTGGGAACCGGCCCTCTGCGGTGGCGGTGCCACCTGTTCGAGCGTCTCGAACGCTCGCGTGCGAATTCGCACGCGACACGGTCACATTAGGGTCCGGCAAAGATGTCGTGGCCGCCGATGCGACGCCAGATGATGTGCCGCTCGCCCCGGACTATCTCCGCTCCATAGGACCAGGTGGCGCGGCCGTTGCCGTCCCAGGTCAGCTCGAAGACACCGTGAGCGCGCCGCACACCTTTCACGCGGAGGCCGGCGCGGAAGCGCCCGCCGGTGCGCAGGTCGTCGACGAACGCCGTCACGGCCTGGCGGAAGCGGTGGCGCTGCTCGGGAGTGAGGCGGTCCAGGTCGGTGGTGAAGCGAGGCGTGGTCTCGTAGGTGGGCACGTCGGTCCTCCAGGAAGCACAAAGCCCCCGGGGGCACCGGGGGCGGTGGGTGTCTCTCTTGGGGTGAAGGGAGTCGGTGACGTGGTGCTGGGACGTCCTTGGTCGTCGTCCGGGGGAGCGGTACGTGAAGGTGCGCTGGATACCGCTGGAGTCGGTTACCTGGCGTTTTTGAGGCGTGTGAGACGTGTGGGACTGGTTGTCGCGCAGCATTTGCCTGGCCCCGGACGTGTTCGCCTGGCGGGCGGGACGTCGCCGCAGACGCCCGTCCGGCGGGATCGGCGGTGAAGTTCTGGTGAACCCTCCCGCCTCGCGGGATTGGCCTTTCTCCGCAGGTCAGAGCCGTGTTCGCTGCCGGGATGATCAGTGTTGCGAAGGTTCAGAAGCGCAATTCCTGGCGCTACTACGTACGCGGTGTCGCCTTCGGTGACGGCCGCCGTCGGGCCCGTCAGACGTTGAAGGACGCCCAGGAGATGGCCGGGCTACCGCCCGGCGTGTGGATGGGGCGCGGCCTGGCCGCGCTCGGGCTCACCGCCGGACAGGAGGTGACCGAGCGGCAGATGGAGCTCGTTTTCGGGCAGGGTCGGCACCCGGATGCCGACCGGATCGAGCGCGAGCTCCTGGACGACGGCGCCGCCCCGGAGACGGCCCGGCTGGCGACTGTTCTGGGGCAGCCGGTCGAAGAGATCGAGAGGCGCAAGGCGACCCCCCTGTTCGCGCTCGACTTCGTGTTCCGGCCGCAGGCGTCCCTGATCGTGCTGTGGGCGCTGGGAGACGACCGCACCCGGCGCGTCATCGAGCGGGCCCACGAGAAGGCCATCGAGACGGTGCTGCGCTGGCTGGAGGACGAGGTCGCACAGACCCGGTGGTCGTCGGGCCGTAAGCGCGCGAAGGCGCCGGCCCTGGTGGTGTCGCGGTGGAGGCACTTCGACAATCGCGACGGTTTTCCGCTCCTGCACGACCACTGCCTGATCCTCAACCGGGCGCAGCGTCCGGACGGGACCTGGGGCGCGCTCGACACCCGCCGCCTCTACCAGCACATCGTGGCGGCCGGGACGCTCTACACCCTCACGATGACGACCGAGGTGTGTGAGGAGCTGGGCCTGGCGACCGTGCCGCGGGAGGTGACGCCGGGCCTGCGCCCCGTCATGGAGGTTGCGGGCGTCGACCAGGGCCTCATCGACTGGTCCTCCACCCGCCGCGAGCAGATGGCGCCGGTGCTGGAGCGCATCACCGAGAAGTACGTCAAGAAGCACAAGCGGCTGCCCGGCGAGCGCGGCCGCCACGGCCTGGGGTGGTGGGCGGCGCAGGACACCCGCCGGGCGAAGAAGACCCCGAAGCCGCTGGAGCAGCTGCGCGCGTGGTGGCGGGCGTCCGCGATCCTGCGCTTCGGCAAGGAGATGGTCGACGGGCTGCTGGAGCGGTGCCAGGCAGCGGGGAAGGCGATCCGTTCCCGGGTGAGGCCGGTGGTGGACACCGCGCTCGCCGCCGTCGACGTCGCCGCCGTCGTCTTCACGGTGCGCCGGTCCTTCGCCCGCCGCCACGTCCTGGCCGAAGCGCGCCGGCACCTGCTGGAGACGCTGCGCGGCCGTGGCTTCACGCGCGGCCTGGACGACTACATCGCGGATGCGGCCCTGTCCCGGCACGCCCGTCAGCTCACCGTCCCCGTGCCCGGCCGCCGGGCCCCGGCGCCGGACCAGCTCACCTACACCGCGGACTTCGCCTGGCCGCACCGGTGGTGGATCGCCGGGATCGACGGGAAGCCGCCGCGGGAGTCGTCCCGGTACGAGCGGGCCCGGGTCGCCAGTCTCGCCCTGCAGAACGCGATCCGTGACGCCCGGATCCTCTCCGGCGCGCGGGACGAAGCGCCGGCGGCTACGACGTCGGCCACAGCGCGCGCCGATGACCATCACGACCAGGCGGCGCCGCACGCCGTCGACCACCCGGACCGGGACGCTGCCCTCACCCCCGCGCAGCGGGCCGCCGCCGTCCAGTCCCATCAGCAGGCCGCGATGCCGGAGGAGTACCTCGAGGGCCGCACGACCGATCCCGCGACGTGGCTGCACACCCCGAAGAACCTCGCCCGGCTGGCCGCCTTCACCCAGGCCGCCGAAGCCCGCAGCCGCCTCGTCGCGGACGGACCGCAGCCGAAGCAGCCTGCCAAGGACGCGGACGACCCCGCCCGCCAGCAGCAGCACCACACGACGCAGCCCGATCAGGGCAGGGGAGCGGGCCCCAACCGCTGACGAGGACGCCAATCGGCCAGCCACTGGCCGATTGGCGACTTCACCCGCGAGGCCCGGCGGGCCGGACTGAGAATCGGGGCGTTGGCACCGGCACGGGAGGAACCTTGACCGACCTGCACGAACCCCTGGAACCGCTCGACAGCTACCCCGACGAACTGCCCCCGCCCCGCCAACGCGGCGACGTCAACCTCGTGAGCCTGCTCAGCATGGCCGACGACCTCGCGAAGGAGGTGTCGGCGCTACAGATCCGGGCGAGCGCCTCGGGCTCGGAAGTGCAGATCATGCCTCGGGAGATGATCCAGAAGAATTTGGAGAAGCACGTCACAGAAGTCCTGGGGAAGGTCGTCTACCTCCAGCGGCACGCCCACGCCGCACTGCTCGGGCGGTGTGTTCTCGGTGCGGACTCCAAGGAGGGCTGCTCCACCGAGGGCGCTCGTCTTCAGCTCAACGTCTGGGACGACACCACACGCCGGGACATCGTCGAAGACGGCACCACCGGCTGCGTCGCCCACACCGTCGAAGCTGCCCGCCGCGCCATGGCCGACCCTGCCAGCCGCAAGATCCTGCTCGCCTTCAACCGTGACGACGAAGGACTTGCCGTCTGTCGCGCTATCGGGCTCGGACCGGACGACGCCGAGCAGTTCCTGTACGACGGCCTCACCCTGCGCCCGGAACACCGCGTCGGCTGACCTCACCGTTCCCCGCGGCCACGCCCCGGCCGCCAGACACCCGCATTGGAGCGCCCGTTGCCCTACGAGGCCCGCGATCTGAACCTGACCGACCCGACGAAGGGATACCTGAACTTCGTCCTCTACACCGAGCCCCAGCGCGGCGCCGTCACGTCGTCGCTGAACGCAGTGCTGGACATCGAGGCGCAGCAGGCCGTGACACCGCACTTTCAGGAGTGGCTGGGCAGGCTGGTGCGGTGCGAGCCGAACGCGATGCACTGCACCCTCGTAGGGTCGAAGGACATCCCGGCCCTGTTCCACCCGTGCGTCACGGAGGACCCCAACAGCCCGTTGGCAAGCAACGGCTCGGGCTGCATGTGCCGGCGCACCTTCTACGACCCCGAGTTCGGGCTGCCCGTCGTCGGCCAGCACTTCAAACAACGACGCGAAGGCGGCGTCGATCAGTGGAGCTACACGACGTACGCGCCGCTCGAACTGCGCCCGGACGACGTCTTCAGCCGCTTCCACACGGGGCGCGGTCTGTTCTGGGCCCGGACGGACAAGGGCGTGCTCTCGCTCCTGCCGCAGAGGAACGGCCTGGGCTACGAGATCGGGTACAACGGCGGAGGCCCGCACGCCCTGGCCGCCTACCTCACCCAGGTCGCCACGACCGACGGGCAGCACACGACTGCCGGCGCCCAGTACGAGGATGCGCACCCGGCGATCGTTGCCTGGACGCAGAGCAAGGCGGCGGACCGTGGCACGAGCGAGCTGTCGCTCAGTGACCTCAAGGTCATGATGCAGAGCTGACCGCCACCACATCCAGACGCCCCGCGGACCAGCCGTCCGTGGGGCGTCTGGTTGTCGCCGGTACGCCGGACCGGCCGCGCTCCGCCTCCCGGGACACAGGGTGAAGTCGCCAGCGCACCTGCCGGGACGCGATCGACGCGACGTCCTGGAGGTGACGGCCAGGGGCGAGGGTGCAAGACCACACTCGACTACGGAGGCCCACATGGTTGAACCGGTCCGGTTGTCCCTCTCGCCGGAGCAGCGTGAGCGCCTGAAACAGCTCGCTGACGCGGCCCGGCTGCGCGTCGCGGAGCTGCACCCGTCACCGAAGCCGCCGCCCGTCCGGCACCGCTCCCGCTCACGGCAGTACCCCGGTGGCCGGCCGAACCTATGGCGCACCGGACGGGGCCGCAGTCGGGGATGAGTGGCCACGGTGGACTTCACCGCGCGCCCTGTGAGTGGACCGCTGGCCCCGGGTGGGAGTGGAGTCCACTCGGAGAGTGGAGAGCACGATGGAACGCATCGGATGGACTCCACTCGGTGCGTTCCATCCGGTGGGGGAGTGCAGGACATCCCCGCATCCGGCGCGCGGTGCGGTGCATCCGGTGCGCCGGTGCGCCGGCCGACGATGCACCGCACCGCGCGCCGACCGCACCGGCGCACCGGCCCACCGCACGGGAGTGGCCGCCACTCCGCACCTTCCACTCGGTGCGACGACAGAGGGTGACGGCGCATCGGATGCGATGCACTCGATGCACCCCCCCTTGACCGGGTGTGCCGCCGGATTCCACCCATCCCATCGGATGGAAAGCAACCCTTGTCCACCTACGAGTTTCCGAGCGATCTTCGACGTTTCCCCTTGACACACTCCGCTACCGCCACGGAGACGACCCGCACCGGGCTCTTGATGCCCGGTGCGGGAGGGGAGATCTCTCCCTCCCGGCGCACCGCGCACCGTCACCGTCCGTAGGGGCGGTGCGTGGCGCGGAGGATGCCGTGCATCGCCGCATCGCGGTGCGTTCCATCGGGTGGAAGCGCACGACATCCTCCGCACCGAGTGGAGAGTGGGGCCACCGCGAGGCGCACCGGGTGCGGGTGGAGTCCACTCGGTGCGCTCCACCGGGTGGGGAGGTGCGTTACATCGTCCGCAACTCAACGCACCGTGCGGCGTGCCGGGCGCACCCGCGCGCCACCGCACCGGACATCCGGTGCGGTGGCGCGCGTCGTCGACTGGCCGCCAGCCTCCCGCTCGCTCAAGCCGCGGCCGCCCCGTACCGGGCGCCGACGTCGCCGCGGACGTCGGCGAGGAACTGGTGGACCTGGTCGACCTCCTGCATGCACTCGATCAGGAACCCGGCCGCGATCCACGCGGTGTGCGCCCCGGCCCCGCTCGCGAGGCACCACCGCTTGAGGTACCGGCTCGCCACCGTCACCAGCTGCCCGGCGACGTACGCGGACTCGCAGTCGGCGTGCTCGTCGGGCACGACGGTGAGGTAGTCGGCCAGCAGCAGCGCACCGAACTCACCGATCAGCCGTGCCAGCTCGGGGCCGTCGGCGTGGAACTCCGCCAGTGCGGCCTTCTCCTCTTCGCTGCCCTGCTCCTTCCAGACCAGCTCCACGTAGTCGGCGGCCCGCAGGATCTGCTCCGGGGCGAGCTGGGGCACCTTGGGCGACGTCGTCTCCACGACCACTCCTTGCTGTTCGCTGACCGGATGCCTGCTGCTCCCGGCCGATCGCCCTACGGTGCGCGCCCGGACTTGTGGACAGAGACCGCGCTCCGGGACACGGCGCGGGCGTGACTCCGGTCACGGACAAAATCGGACTGCAAGGGCTGGTCAAGGAGGAATCGGACGCCTTTCGTTGGTGGCCGTCAGACCGCGGACAAGGGGTGCTTCCTCACGGTGGCCCCGGCCCGTGCGCAGATCCGCGCGCGGGCCGGACGACCGCCGACCCGGCCGTGTACGGCCGGAGAAACCCGAGGACGCGATGACCACCGCACCTGACCCGCACACCCCGCCGGCCCCGGCGGACAACGTTGCGACGGCGGGCCCTACGGCGAGCCCCGCGACGAGCCCCGCTCCCAGCCCCGTAGCTCCCAGCCGCCGACTGACGGTTGTTGCTGATCAGACCCCCGATTCGCCTGCCCCGGCCGGTTGCAACTCCTCTACTCCAAGTACTTATGTACCTGGAGCAGCGTCCCGGCCCCGGAAGGCCGCGGCGACGAAGGCCGGCGCGGACCTCCGCGGCGAGGTCCTGCTCACCCTCGCCCAGCTGCGCCTGGCCACACCCCGCCAGCTCAAGGCGCTGCTGCTTCCCCACCAGCAGGACACCGATCACGTGCGCCGCGCGCTGCGCAACCTGCTCGACGAATCCCCGGCCCTGGTCGGCCGGACCCACCGCGCCCAGCAGAGCTACTGGTACTGCACCCCGGCAGGTCTCGCCGAAGCCGCCGCCTCCGGTGAGCTCGCGCCGACGACCGGCCGGACGACGGGCAAGCGCATCGCGGCCAGTAAGACGGGCCTGCGCGAGCACGGCCTCGCCCTGGTCGACACCGTCGTCGCCTTTCACCAGGCGGAGATGGCCGACCACGCCGACTGGCGGGTGGAAGTCGCCCACCCCACCCCGGCCGGAAACCTCGTGCCCGATGCCGTGGCGCTCCTGGCCAACGGCTCCAGCGCGTTCGTGGAGATCGACCGCACCATGTCCTATGCCCGCCTGCTCGCCAAGCTGGAGCGCTACGACGCCTACCGCAACGCGCCGCCGTCCGGGCGCGGAAATGCCGCCCGCGCCCCGCGCAGCCACTGGCAGGAGACCTACGCCGGGCCGTCGCTGGAGCGGCCCTTCCCGCCGGTGCTGTTCGTCTTCGCCCCGGCCCCGCGGCGCGCGGCCCCAGACACGAGGGAGGCCGCCTTCCACGACCGTGCCCGGCCGAACTGGCGGATCACCGTGGCGACGACGACCCTGCACCAGCTCACCCGCGACGGAGCCGACCGGCCCGTGTGGCGGGTCGTCGGCCACGGTGAGGACCGGCGGGCGCTGACGGCGCTGCCCAAGCCGCGGTGAGCGCAGCGGGCTCGGCCTCCACCCAGGCCGGGCCCGTGGGCCCGGATTTTTGGTCCGCGCGGCCGTCCACAGATCCGAGCTCCCGGCCTGCAAATCGCCGGACTCTATCCACAGGCCAACGCTTTTACGGTCGGTGTCCGCTTCCGGGTGTGAGGTGCCGGGACGCAGATCGAAAGGGCACGGCCATGGCACAAACGAAGTTCGACAAGCAGGTGGAGAAGGACGCCGAATCCCTCGTGCTCGGGATCGGCCGGGTGCTGGCCGGCCGGGACCTGGACGGTGTCCGCCGTACGGACGCGACGTTCTGGCGCTCAGGCACCCGGGTCCTGCCGAAGGTGGAGGGCAAGGTCCGGCGCCGCTCCTACAAGCCCGGGTGGCGGCGCCTGTCCTTCCGCCTCGCCCTCGGTGCGGGTGTTGCGGAGACCGGCTACCTGTCCACCCGGGACCTGGACGCCACCCGGGAAACCGTCCAGGAGCTGTGGGAGAACCGGGACCAGGCGCTCGCCGCGCTGGAGCCCGGCGGGATCGGCGCGGCCTCCGTCCTCACCGTGGGCACCGCGGCGTACATGGTGCTCACCCGCGAGCGTCGCGAGCTGATGCGCGAGTGGGTGGGTCCGCTGCACGAAGCCCTCCACCAGCCGCTCGGGCTGGCGGAGCAGACCGACCCGCGCCGCTACCTCCACATCCCGAAGAACTTCACCGACGACGACGCGGAGATCCGCATCGACCTGCCCACCCGCCTGGGCTTCTCCCGTGACGTCGTCGCCGACCTCATCACCCAGAAACTCGCCCTCCAGGGCGTGACGTTCTCCTGGCACCCGGAGGGCCGCAAGCCGTACGTGCTGGTGAAGAAGACCCGCAAGCCCCCGGCGAAGGCCGTCTTCAAGGACCCCAAGACGCGCGAGCTGGTGGCCAAGGCCAAGGAGTCCGCGCCCATCATCGGGTTCGGCGCCGGCGGGCGAATCATCTCCGTCGACCTGGACGCCGAATCCCCGCACATCCTGGTCAACGCCTCCACCGGCGGCGGCAAGTCGGTGACCCTGCGCTGCATCGCCTGCCAGATGCTCCACCACGGCTCACACGTCATCGTCCTCGACACCAAGCGGATCTCCCACCCGTGGGCGCGCGGCGTCCCGAACGTCACCTACTGCGCCGACATCGCCGACATCCACGACCAGCTCATCGCGCTCGGCATGGAGGGCCGGCGCCGCACCCGGATCGCCGACGAACTGGGCATCGGTGCCGACCCCAAAGCCATCGGCCCCCGGCTGCTGATCCTCCTCGAAGAGATCAACGCGACGATGAAGCAGCTGGCCCGCTACTGGGAGAAGATCCGCGAGCCCGGCGACCCGAAGGTCTCCCCGGCCGTCGACGCGCTGAACGAGATCCTCTACATGGGTCGGCAGCTGCGCATGCACGTCCTCCTGGTCGCGCAGTCCGCGACCGCCCGCGCCCTCGGTGGCCCGGAGGTCCGCGAGCAGTTCTCCACGCGGATCCTGGCCCGCTACAGCGTCAACGCGTGGAGGATGCTCGCTCCCGAGGTCCATCCCGTGCCGAAGTCCACCAAGCATCCCGGGCGTGCCCAGGTCGTCATCGGCGGCAGTGCCAGCGAGACGCAGGTGCTGTTCTTCACCGATGCCGAAGCCCGCGAGTGGGCCAGCACCGGTGCGGCCGCCACCGAACTGCAGCCCGCGGGCCTCCCCGCACAGCCGGGCCCTGCGGTGCTGCACAAGCCCGCCCCGCCCGCCGACTCCTTGGACACCCCCTGGAGCGACCCGGCCCTCCCCCCTGCTGCCCCCGATCCGGCACCGGCCGCCGGCGTCGACGTCCTCGCCGACGCCGAGAACACCAAGCCCCCGGCCGCCGACCCGAGCACCCCCGCGGCGACGTCGCCGGCGAACCCGGCCCCGGTCGACGACGACCAGGCGGTGGGACTGCGTGAAGCCCACCAGAACCATCTGCCGGACATCACCGTCGCTGCGCTGCGCTACGCCCGCGCCAACGACAGCACCTTCCCCAAGCCGGTCGACAAGCGCGGCACCGAACTCCTCTACCGCGTCGGCGACCTCAAGCGCTGGGCCCGCAACCGGCCCCGCGCCGCCACCGGCACCACCGACCTCGACTGAACGGCCCTGTCCGCTCCAGCCGACACGATCCCCTCGCCCCGGAGAGCACCCGGCTCACCGGGCACAGCACAGAACAGGAACGACCCCGCCATGTGGAAGACCACCCAGCAGAGCACCCTCCCGCAGCAGCTGCGCCTCACCGACCCGGGCGTCCGCGAGCAGCTGGAAGGGCTGCCCGCCGACCGGGTCCTCATCGGCCACAGCACCGACGGACAGCCGGTCTGCATCGACCTGGACAACGAATCGCCGCACGTCCTGGTCTACTCCGCATCGGGCGGCGGCACCTCCACCGTCCTGCGCACCCTGACCGCCCAGCTCCTGCACGACGGCGGGCACGCCCTGGTCCTCGACTTCAAGCGCATCTCGCAGTCGTGGGCGCGCGCCCTGCCGACGGTGACCTACCGCCGCGACATCGCCGACATCCACGACGCCCTGGTCGGCCTCCACGCCGAACTCAAGCGCCGCATTTACCACGCCGACAAGCACGGCGACACCGACGACCTGCCCCGCCTCACCGTGGTGTTCGAGTCCGCCGGCCACACCCTGCGACAGCTGACCCGCCACTGGGACAAGGTCCGCCAGCCGGGCGACCCGAAGATGTCCCCGGCCGTCGACGCGTACGAGGAGCTCCTCTTTGCCGGGCGCGAGATCCGCATCCACTTCCTCGTCGGCGCCCAGAGCTTCAGCGCCGCGCTGGGCCGCGAGCAGTTCTCCACCGTCCTCCTGGGACGGGTCACCACCCGCACCTGGAGCCAGGCCGCCCCGCAGATCGCCACCGTCCCCAAGGGCAGCACCCACCCGGGCCGCTTCCACACCGTGCAGCGCTCCACCGCCCACCCCACGCAGGTCCTGCTCATGAGCGAGACGGAAGCCGCCGCGTGGGCCGCCTCCACGAAGAACGAAGCGAGCTGATGCCGAACCGGCCGGACCGGGACCTGTCCGGTCCGGCCGACACGATCTGCCTCGCCTCGGAGAACGCCCGGTTCACTGGGCACAGCACAGATAAGGAACACCGCACCATGACGAACACGACCACGCTCCCGCAGGTGCTGCGCTTCACCGACCCCGGCCTGCGCGAGCAGCTGGAGGCGCTGCCCGAAGGGACCGCGCTCATCGGCATCGGCACCGACGGAACGGCCATCGCCATCGACGTCGACCACGCACCGCACATCCTGATCTGCACTGGAACCGGCGGCGGCAGCACCACCATCCTGCGCACCCTCACCGCCCAGTTCCTCCACCAGGGCGCCCACGCCCTGGTCCTCGACGGCCCCCTGGTCGCTCACCTGTGGACCAAGGACCTGCCGACGGTGACGCACCGCGGCAGCGTCGCCGGCATCCATGACGCCCTGGTCGGCCTCGCCGCCGAACTCCAGCGCCGCCTCCACCTCGACGGCGACCTCGACGACGCGCCCCGCCTGATGGTCGTCCTCGACCGGGCCGACGACACCATGCGGCACCTCGCCCGCTACTGGGAGACCTTCCGGCAGAAGGACGACCCGAAGAAGTCCCCGGCCATCACCGCGCTCGAGGACGTCCTGCACGCGGGACGCCAGGCCCGCATCCACGTCCTCTACAACGGCCGCGCCACCGCCGGCAGCCTCGCCCCGGCCGCCCGCGAACAGTTCGCCACCGTCATCCTCGCGCGGGTCAGCGCGGGCACCTGGCAGCGCCTCGCCCCGATAGCCGGCCCCGCCCCCAAGAGCAGCGCGCACCCGGGCCGCGCCCACGTCGTCCAGGACGACACCACCCACCCGACGCAGCTCCTGCTGATGACCGACGCCGAAGCCGCCGACTGGCTCACCGCCACGGCGGCCGGGAAGAGCTGACCCCAAGTCGGACACACCACGGGCCCCGGGGATCAGCCATGACATCCCTGGGGCCCGGCTCGGGGGTCGCACCGTCCAACGACGCTGCGGCCCCCGCCGTCACGCAGTAGCCGGCTCCGGCACTTCGAGGCACTCCGCGACCCGGCGGGCCATCGCGGCCATCTCCGGAGGCAAGCGGTCCAGCGACCCGAGGTCGTTGCACAGCTTGGCCCGCAGCCCGTGCAGGCACGCCTCAGTGAACAGCCGCTGCTCATCCGGCTCGGACATCAGTCCGTCTCCCGCGTAGCCCTGGCCGACCGAGAACCACATCTGGGCGTCCTGGTCGTCATCGGCTGGCCGCGGCGTGCCGAGCATCCCGGCGACTTCGTGCCGCTCCGCATCCCGCGGGCCGGCCGCCCGGCTGCGCTGCTGCCGGGTCTGGAGGTATGACGCGAGGGTGTCCAGAGCCATGCCGGTGTGCTGGCAGTACGCGGCGATCAGCATGGCCGCCGTGTCCATCGTGTCGGAGGCGTCCGTGGCGCGGATCAGCGTCATGCGCTTCCAGTCGCGTGCGAGGTCCGGCTCGGTGTAGCGCAGCACCTCCTGGCAGTTCATGACCACTTCGGAGACGAGCTGGTGAACCGCCTGCCGCAAAGGCTCAGGCATCTGGGAGTCTTCCATGGCCGCACGGTAGGGGGAGTGGGCCTTCCGACACCGGAGTCGCGGCCCCTGGTCACCCGGACGGACCAGACCCCGCCCCGGTCGGCACCCTTGACGCCGATACCGCAGCGCGGGACGGTCATCGCGCAACTACGCGCAACCGACTCACAGGGGAGTACGTGATGACGCTACGGTTCGTCGGGATCGACCCCAACACCGGCGGCGAGGGATCACCGACGGTGTGGGTGGAAGAGGAGAGCGCGGACCTGGTCCTCCAGGGCGAGGAAGCCGACGCCCTCCTCAAGACCCTGGTCGGCTCCACCGAGTGGGTGGCCGGCCACAAGACGGGGATCCCCGCGCACGAACGGGTGATCCGGATTCCGTTCCGCATGGTGCAGATTCTGAGGGAGGCGTGCGATGCCGCTGAACGCGCAGCAGCTGAACACCGCGACGTTCGCTGAGCTGCTCGCCGACACCCACCACACGGCGGTCCACCTGGAGATGCGCGACCTGTACGCCGTCGGCGACGAGACGGACGACTACGCCGCCTTCCTGCGCACCGGCGTCCCGAACCTCGACCCGGCCCGCTCGTTCTGGCCTCAGTGGATGCCGCTCGTGAAGGACGCGGTCGCCCGCGGCGTGGTCATGCGCCGCGCCCGGATCGTCTCCGAGCCGGTCACCGACTACATCCGCTACGAGCACGCCATCACCCCGCTCAACCTCCAGGCCGGAGAAGACGTGCGCTGGCTGCCCCGCCGCCGCGCCTCCGACATCGCGCTGCCCGGCAACGACTTCTGGCTCCTGGACAACCAGCTCGTGCAGTTCCACCACTTCACCGGCACCGGCGACTGGGCGGCCGACGGCAAGGAACGCACCACCGACCCGGCCGCCGTCGCACTGTGCCACGCCGCCTTCGAGAAGGTCTGGGAGCGCGGCATCCCGCACGAGAAGTACACCGTCTAGGCCCCTGAGCAGCCCCATGACCGCCTCTCCATCGTCCAGCGCACAAGCAGCCCGTGAGGCACTGGCCGTGCGCTTGCAGCACCTGCGCAAGGACGCCGGCCTCACCGGGAAAGACCTCTCCGCCCGGTGCGGCTGGCACCCCGCGAAGACCACCCGCATCCAGAAGGGCGACGCCCCGCCCTCCGACGCGGACATCCGCGCCTGGTGCGCGGCGTGCGGCGCGGACGACCAGGCCGACGACCTCATCGCTACCGCCCGTGCCGTCGACTCCATGTATCTGGAGTGGCGCCGCCTGCACAAAGACGGGATGCGTAAGGTCCAGCAGGACTGGAACACCCTGCACGAGCGGACCCGCGTCTGCCGGGTCTACGTCTCCAATGTGTTCCCAGGTTTCTTCCAGACCCCCGGCTTCGCCACCGCCCTCATGGAGCAGATCACCCGCTTCCAGGGCACCCCCAACGACGTCGCCGAAGCCGTCGCCGCCCGCATCGCCCGCTCCCGGTTCCTCTACGAGGGCGGCCACCGCTACGTCGTCCTCCTCGAGGAGTCCGTCCTGCGCTACCGCACCGCCGACCCCGACGCGATGCGCGGGCAGCTGCGCCACCTCCTGGCCGTGATGCCACTCGCCTCGGTCTCGCTCGGGATCATCCCGTTCACCGCGCAGCGCACCGTGTGGCCGCTGGAGGCGTTCTACCTCCACGACGACACCACGGCCGTGGTGGAGACCCTGACGGCGGAGATCAAGGTCAAGCAGCCGCGCGAGCTCGCCGACTACGCCAAGGCGTTCGCCGGCCTCGCGGAGATGGCCGTGCACGGCGACGCCGCCCGCGCCCTCATCCGGGCCGCGATCGACGCCCTGGAGTGAACTTCCGCAATTTCCCGCAATCTCGTTGAGGACGGAGCGGCGGTCTCCGTAGCGTCGAACGACACCGACGCACCAGCAACGGAGGCGGTGCCCCATGAGCGCACCCACACCCGCCGGTCCCCAGCCGGAAGACCGCGGCCTCCAGCCGCCCGCCTTCGGCCGGCCCTCCCCGGCGCTGATCGCCCGCGCCGACCGCGGCTACGCCCGCTTCCTCGCCGTCCAGGCCCCGGCCGCCGCCACCGGCGACCACGACCAGGACGACGACGTGGCGGGCGCCCGATGAGCGACACCTACGCCGTGCTCCACGATCCCAACGGCCTGATCGAGGCCGAACTCCCCCTGGATCGCGCCCCGCACGAGGCACTCGTCACCGCCGTCCTCGCGTGGAAGGACCCGGATCTCGCACCCCGCGACTACGAGCAGATCGCCCTCCAGCTCACCGGGCACGCCCGCGCGGTCGCCGCCGACGTCCGACGTCTCGCCGCCGCCCTGCCCAAGAGTGACGGCCGCGGCGCCTTCGCCGAAATCATCCTCCGCGAAGCCGAAGGCCGCCTCTCCCAATCGCTCCAGGGCACCGCCCGGTGCGTCCAGAACCGGGCCCGCCTCGTACAGGCCCTCTACACCCGGCTGGACCGCCTCACCGAACCCGCCCCGGCCACGCGGTAGTTCACCGGGGGAGCGCCCCAAGATCCCAGGGCCTACACGCACACCAGTGCGATGCCGCAGCTCAAAGCCCCCGGGCATCGCACCTCAGTGCGTGTAGGCCCTGGGAGCGGTGCCGCTGGCCCCGGACAGCGAAGGACCCCGGGCCGCTCGTGCGCCCGGGGTCCTGTCGCCGGTCTCACCGCCACTGCTCACCAGTCGTCAGGTGCACTGCCCACCCACGCGATCGGCCGGCCTTCGCTGTTGCGGCCCCAGTGCGGTTCCTCCATCGAGGTCTCGTGTCCGCCGGGCAGGACGCAGATCCGCCCCCAGCGGCCGTGCTTGCCCCCGCAGAGCCCGGCGAACCCGTCCGCGTCGCCCTCCGCCACGGCCTGGTCGTAGCGGTCCTGGAACGGCTGGAGACGGGCGCACAGCTCCATGCCCAGCTCCGTCTCCGCCGCCTCCACCCGCTCCCGCGCCTCCCGCACCCCAGGGTCGGCCAGCACAGCCGAGATGACGTCCTCCGCCTCCGCGAAGGCCCTGGTGCGGGCGTGCCGCCGCACGGCCCCCTGCACGCGCCGCTCTTCCTCGGGCGTAGTCATCACGCCGCCGCCCCTTCCGTGGCCGCCCACTCCAGCCCGAGGCCAGCCAGCGCGGCGAGCTTGTCAGCGGTCAGCTTGGTCCGGCGGCTTTTGCTGTTGCTGAGGAACACCCCGAGCTTGACCTCCGACCCATCCGGCAACGCCTCTACGTGGGCCCTGGGGACCTTCACAGAGCCCGTGCGAGCCTTGTACTGCGCCAGGGCCGCAACGCCCCTCTCGAAGGCGCTCACGGGCGCCGTGGACGGCTTCGCGGACGCGTCCGGCACTGGGGCCGGGGCCTCAGCGAGCGGGGTGACGCCGACGGCCTCCAGGCGCTCGCGCTGCCCCTCCGCCAGGGCCGCCCACACCTCGGGCTTCCGCTGCCGGGCCAGCCACTTCCCGACGTCCATCCCGTGCACGGTGAAGCCGGGCAGGACCTCCGCCGGACCTTCCTCGTCACGCACCAGCTCGCGCAGCGCGGCGTAGTGCCGCTGCCACTCGGTGGGCCACGACGGGTTCCAGTCCTCGTCGATCTCCTTCAACGCCGTCTCCCACTCCGGGTGTTCGGCCAGCGCACCCGGGCGGCGCAGGTTGGACAGCCACTGCCCGATCGGCTTGTCCAGCGCCGCCGCCGACCGGGGAGCACACAGCGTCCAGTGCTCCGCGTAGTACACCCGGGCCGCCGCCAGGTTCTCCTGGAACCGCGCGTCGGCCGCCGTCCAGGCCATCCCCAACTTCTCCAGCCGCGCCGCGCGCCGGCCGTTCATCTGCCCGGCCCCGTACGCCCGTCGCTGCTCCGCGACCCAGGTCCCCAGCGGGAACGCGCCCTCCTTGTGCTCGTAGGGCACATTCGCGTTCCCGACCCGCTCGACGTACTGCTTGAGCTTCGCCCAGCCGCGCGCCCAGTCCTGCCGCTCCGTGTCGATCACGTTGAAGCTGACCCAGTTCGCGACCATCACCGGATCACGCGGAGCCGCAAAACGGAGCAGCAGACGGGTTTCTTCCTCGTTATCACCGGGCGCGGCACCGATGTATTCGGAGGGCTGCGCGACGTCCTTCTGAGGCTCCTGCGGGATCGCCAGCAATTCCACGGCCTCTTCATCGTGAGCCCGCAGACCTTCCAATACCTTCACCAAAGGCTTGTACGAACCCGAGGTGAACATGTCCTCGGGGGATTCGTCGGGCTGGAGGAATACCGGCACGATCAGAGAGGCGAGCTTGCCTTCTCCGGGCTTCTGGCGCAGGGCGCGGCCGATCGCCTGCACGATGTCGTGCGGCGCGCCCTTGGGGTCCAGCAGGGCCACGCTGTCCACGGCCCGGATGTCCACACCCTCCCCCAGGACGCGGCAGTTGGAGAGCACGGCCCGCCGGGCGGTGGAGCCGAACTTGCCCAGCACCTCCCGCCGGCGCTCCGGGACGTGCTCGCCGCACAGCCAGTCCGCCCAGATCTCCGCCGGGTACTTCTCGGGCTGGTCCGCGTGCAGCCGCTTAGCCACCCGCTGAAGGCCCTCCGCGTACGCCGCGGCCTCTATGGTCCGGTGGTGGAAGGTGATGCACGTCTGGAGGTTGTGCTGCTCCATCGTGTGCAACAGCGCGGCCTGGAGCGCTCCCAGACGCTGCCCACGGACTTCCTCGGTGTGCCGCTCCTCGCCCATCAGCCGCTCGGGCGTGACGACCGGGTCCTGGAGCTCCAGGACGATGATCTGGTACCGCGCCAGCAGCTTCCGCGACACCGCCGACGCCAACGAGAGCTTGTACAGGACCGGCCCGAAGACCTTCTCGTCATCCATGGAGGCCGCCATCTCGCGCGGCAGCGGGTCACGCACCCCCTCGGCGACCTCGCGGTTCAGCCGCTCCTCCCAGATCCGCGGCGTCGCCGTCAGGTACAGCCGGCGGTGCGCCGGGATCTTCGTCTGGTCGTGGATGTCCGCCCACGCCTTACCCATCGACCCACTGGTCCGGTGCGCCTCATCGACCACCGCCAGGTCCATCGGGGCGAGCTTCTGCCCGTAGGCGCCCTCGAACGCCTCCACCAGCACGCCCAGCGAGGCGTAGGTGGCGTAGATGGTCACCGGCCCGGCGCTGTGCCACAGGGCCAGCTGCACGGGGTTCGTGGTGCTTCGGACCCCCAGGTGGAACAGCTCCGGGTCGTCCAGGGGCGAGCACACCATGACGGCCGGCCCCTTGTGCCCGGCGCCGCTCCACGCCTTCACGGTCTGCGCCAGGAGATCCAGGGTCGGCACCACCACGAGAATGCGGCCCTTGGGCACAATCCGCTTCGCGGAGGCCGCCGCGATGATGGTCTTTCCCGTTCCGCACGCGGCGTGCACCTGCCCGCGCAAGCCATTCCAGGGAATGCCGCCCGGCGGGATGTCGAGGCCGCGCACGATGGCGGCTACGGCCTCAATCTGGTGTTCACGCAGTTTCACGGCCATTCCCGTGTTCTCCTTTTCGCGGAATGCGGCGCGTAATAGGAATGAGAGTCCGGCGCGGTGAGTTGCGGGCCGGGGTGGTGGTGTCTGGTCCCAGACTCTACACACTGAGCACCCGTGATGCATCACCCACGCGACAGCTTCCCCCTGTAGGCTGATACTTGGCCGAATCCCGCCCCGCGCGCGCGGTTCATGGGGTATGCTGGCGGGGTATTCTTGAACGTGAGCGGCCGGTTTCGAGGGTGGGGGAGGGGTTCGGGTGGAGCGCAGCGGAGCCCGTCACTGCGGTGGGGCCGGCACCCCGTCAGGCCGACGGTCCGTCACTTCCGTTGCGGGGGTGGTGGCCAGTAACCCCAAGCCCTACACAGGCCCGCGCGTGATGCACCTTCCCCCGTAGCCAGCCCGGGTGACCGCGCTTGCGCGGTCACCTCCAATTCGCGCTTGCGCGAATTGCATTCCGTTAGGAATTCCGCTTGCGGAATTCCATTCCCGCGCTTGCGCGGGAATCCGAATTGCGCTTGCGCAATTCGCGCTCTATGCCCCGGCTTGCCGGGGCATATCCCGCTCCGCGGG
>NZ_JAKRGC010000579.1 GCF_022347745.1 Streptomyces sp. OfavH-34-F | reverse complement strand
GCTGGGACGGCTGGGACGGCGACGGGGGCGTCCGCAAGGACACCGTCGCGCTGCGGCCGGTCGAGGCGGAGGTGGTGGAGGGCGCCGGCGCGCGGACGGTGGCGGTGCTCGCCGAGGTGCTGCCGTGCCTGCTGCCGGCCGGTCTGGAACGGCGCGTGGAACTGCGCACGCTGGGCGTCGCCCGGGTGCCGCTGACGGAGGCGATCGACCGCCTGACCGGCCTGGAACGCGATCCGGCCTGGTGGCGGCGCCTGTACGACAGCCTGACCGGCGTGGACCCGGACCGCCTGTCGGGGCTCCCGGTCCCGCTGGCGGGCACCGCCCGGGTCACGGAGCCGTTCGCCGGGGACGCGCCGGACCCGGCCCCCGCCCCGCCCCGGACCACCATCGGCCCCCGGCAGGTCCTGCTCCCCGTGCCCGACGCGCTCGACCCGTCCGTGCTGGGGCGGCTCGCGCGCCTCGGGCTCAAGGTCGCGCATCCCGACGCCGCGCATCCGCTGCTGGAGAAGCTGGGCGCCCTGCCCGCCACCCCGCGCGCCGTCCTCACGACCCCGCAGGTGCGGGCCGCCGTCGCCGGGTCGCTGGACGCGGGCGAGGTGTGGGACGAGGACGCGCTCGACGGGGACGAGCTGGCGGAGACCGTGCTCACGCTCGTCCGGGACGCCGGTCTGGAGCCGGGCGACGAACCCTGGCTCGGGGCGCTCGCGCTGCCCGACGAGGACGGCGAACTCGCGCCCGCCGGGGAACTCGTGCTGCCGGACAGCCCGTTCGCCGCCGTGATGCGCGAGGGCGAACTGGCCCTGTGCGACGCGGAGCTGGCCGACCGCTGGGGCGAACAGCCGCTCACCGCCTGCGGGGTGCTCGCCGGCTTCGCCCTGGTACGGGCCACCGACGTCGTCCTCGACCCGGACGAACTGGAGCCGCGCGACAGCGACTTCGCGGAGCCGGACGACGCCGGGCTGCTGGACGCCGTGGACGTGTGGTGCGAGGACATCCTGGACCAGCTCCCGGACGGCCCCGTCCCGCCGGTCGCCACCGAACTGGTCGCCGTGCGCGATCTGGACCTCGTGGACGACGACGCCTGGCCGCAGGCCCTCGCGATGCTCGCCTGGCCGCCGCTGCGGGACGCGCTCACCCAGCCGGTCCGGGTGCTGCTGCCGGACGGCACCACGCGCTCCGTCCGCCCGTACACCGCGTGGTGGCTGCGCGGCCACCCCGTGCTGGACGGCCGCCGCCCGGCCGGTCTGCGCGCGCACCGCGGCGACCCCCGGCTCGCGGGGCTGTACGACTCCGCCGACGCGACCGGCTTCGAGGACGCCGAGGTGCTGCGGGCCCTGGGCGTACGGACCTCGGTCGACGCGCTGCTGGACGAGCCCGGCGGGGCCGCCGAGCTGCTGGGCCGGCTCGCCGACCCGGACCGCCCGGTCACCGGCGTACAGCTGCACGCCCTGTACACGGCGCTGGCCGCGCTGGACCCGGACGAGGTGACGCTGCCGGACGCGCTGCGGGCGGTCGTGGACGGCGAGGTGCGGGTGGTGGACGCGGCGGACGCGGTGATCGCGGACGCGCCGGACCTGCTGCCGCTCACCGCGGGGCTGCCGCTGCTGCCGGTCGCCCCGGCGCGCGCGGCGGAACTGGCCGAGCTGCTCCAGGTGCGGCGGCTCGGCGAGAGCGTCGACGCCGGGGTCACGAGCGACGGCGAGGAGCACGAGGTGCCGGAGTCCGTCCGCGTCCTCCTCGGCCCGGCGACCCCGGACACGTACGTGGAGCACGGCGAACTGCGCGCGGGCGGCGTGGAGCTGGACTGGCGGCGCACCCCGGACGGGGTGGTGCAC
>NZ_JAKRGC010000578.1 GCF_022347745.1 Streptomyces sp. OfavH-34-F | reverse complement strand
GGGCGAGCCGAAGTCGAGCGGCCACGACAGGACTTCGCCGCCCGTGCTGATCCGCAGCGACGACGTGCCCACGGGCACGGCACCCGGAAGCGCGGCGGGCAGCAGTACGACCGGCTGCACCCATGCTGCGCCTGCGGGCGAGGCCGCGGTGAGCGAGGCGGCGCCGGGGCTGGACGAGTCGTCGGCGACGTGCTGGCCGGCCGCGTCCCACCAACGCAGCGTGAGCGTGGCGTCCTGCGTGGCGGCGAGCTGGGAGGCGAACCGGACGTCCTGGCCGGGCTGTACGGGCCACCCGTAGTCGCTGCCGTCGGCGGCCCACACCAGTTCGCCAGCCTCGGTGAGCGGCTGCACGGACACGGGGCCGGTGCCGTCCCCGGTGACGACCGGGTCGCCGTCGCTCCACCACCGCCAGACTTCGCCGATGCCCGCGGCCTGGGCGGCGGGCAGTACCTCGACGTCGGCGGACGCCCAGGTGAGACCGGCCTCGGACATGGGCAGTGTGGCCGTGGCTATCTGCTCAGCGAGGGCGTAGCGGCGCGGGTCGGTGGCGACCCACTGAATCGCGGCGCCGAGGATCGTGCCGAGGCGGTATCCGGTCGTCGTCGGGATTGCCCGGCGGGTCGCACGGGCGTACGTGAGCAGGGGCCCGCGCTCGTCCAGCCACGCCACGAGCGGGATCTCGTCGACGCGGGGGACGGTGGCGGCGGACAGGCGGCCGACAACCTCGCCGATCTGTGCGTGAGGTGCGCGCACGACCAGGCCGTCAACGCCGATCGTCCGTGCCTGGGCGAGCAGTAGGCCGGGGTGCGCCCCGTGCGCGTCGGCCCGTTGCACGGTTCCATCGTCCAGCGGGGGGAGGTCTTCCCACCCGGTGAGGGTGCGCCACCGGTAGGGGGTGCCGGGTCCGAGCAGCAGGTCGCCGTACTGGACGTGGCCGGGCCGGGTAACAAGGGCTCCTGCGGCAGGCATCGTTACCCCCTTGCCTTGGCGAGCCACGCCAGAGATTCGGCGTTCTGCTCGGGCGTGCCGTGTTCGGCGGCGTGCCAGTGCTCGATCTGGACCATGGCGCCCCCGCCGGCCGGGGCGAACGGCGAGCTGTACGCGCCGAGTGAGGCGCCTGCCGGGGTGAGCTGGGGAGCGGCGGGCGGGGTGACCAGGGACCGCATGGCACGGTCGACGGCGCCCTTCCCGCTCTCGACGCCCTTGACGACGCCGGCGGGAATCCACCGGCCGATGTCGCGGGCCATCACCTTGGACGGCGAGGCGATACCGAGCGCGTCGGCGATCGGACCGGGCACCATGCTCGACGCGAACGACGACAGCTTGTCCTTGAGCCATCCGCCCATGGACTTCACGCCCTCGTACAAGCCGCGTACGACGTCCTTGCCCTTGTCGACCAGGAGCGAGCCGAGATCGCCGATGGCCTCGCCGATCCGGCCGGGCAGCCCGCGCGCCCACGCGATGACCTCGCCCGCCTTGGTGACGACCGTGTCCTTGAAGTCGCGCAGCGCGGACGCTGCGCGGTCGCGGAGTTGGCCGGCCAGCGGGGAGAGTGCCTGCCACGCGCGGCCGGGCAGTCCCTTGATCCAGTCGACGGCGGCACCGATGCCGTTGCCGACCCACTCGGCGAGCTTGCCGACGGCCTCGCCGACCAGCTCAGCCGCGTTCGAGACCGCGGTCTTTGCCAGCTCCCACGCTTCGCCGAAGTTGCCTTGCAGCAGCGCCACAATGGCCGTGATGACCGGCACGACGACGTCGGTGATCACGGTCGCGAGGCCGGTCGCGAGGATGCCGGCCAGCTGTCCGATGATCTCGATCAGGGGCTCGATGATCGGC
>NZ_JAKRGC010000577.1 GCF_022347745.1 Streptomyces sp. OfavH-34-F | reverse complement strand
GCCCGCCGGGAGCGTTCCCCGGCCGGCCCCGGCCCCCGCCCGCGCCCCGAGGCCCGCCCCCGTCACCGCGCGCCTCGCCGGCAACCGGCTGCTGGGCCGCCCCGGCTCAGGCAAGGAGGTCCGCCGCTTCACCTTCGACACCGCGGGGACCGGCACCGCCCTGGAGTACGCCGCCGGAGACGCCCTCGGCGTCCACGCCGTCAACTCCCCGGACCTGGTCGGCGAATGGCTCTCCGTCACCGGGCTCGACGCGGGCGCGGAGATCGAGCTGCCCGGCGTCGGCGGCGTCCGCCTCGGCGAGGCCCTGCACCGCCACCTGGACATCACCCGGCTCACCCCGGCCCTGCTGGCCTTCGTCACCGAGCGCACCGGGGACCGGGACCTGAAGAAGATGCTGCGCCCCGACAACAAGGGCGAACTCGCCCGCTGGTCCTGGGGCCGGCAGGCCGCGGACCTCCTCGGCGAGTACCCGGTGAAGGCGACCCCGCAGGAGTGGGCCGGGGTCCTGCGCCCCCTCCAGCCGCGCCTCTACTCCATATCGTCCAGCCCGCTCACCGACCCCGACCGCCTCTCCCTCACGGTCTCCGTCGTCCGCTACGAGAACCCGGACGGCCGGCCGCGCGCCGGGGTCTGCTCGCCGTTCCTCGCGGACGCCGCCCCCGACGCGCGGGTGCCGGTCTTCGTGCGGCGCGCCCCCCACTTCCGGCCGCCCGCCCGGCCCGACGCCCCCATGGTGATGGTGGGCCCCGGCACCGGGGTGGCCCCCTTCATCGGCTTCCTGGAGGAGCGCCGGGCCCGCCGCGACCCCGGCCCCAACTGGCTGTTCTTCGGCGAACAGCACCGGGCGACCGACTTCTTCTACGAGGAGGAGCTGACGTCCTGTCTCGCGGACGGCACCCTGACTCGGCTGGACACCGCCTTCTCCCGCGACCAGCGCGCCAAGGTCTACGTCCAGGACCGGATGCGCGAGCACGGCGCCAAGCTGTGGTCCTGGCTGCTCGACGGCGCCCACTTCTACGTGTGCGGCGACGCGGCCCGGATGGCCAAGGACGTGGACCGGGCGCTGCACGACATCGCCGTCGCGCACGGCGGCCTGGAGCCGGAGGCGGCCGTCCTGTACGTGAAGCAGCTCGCCGCCGACAAGCGGTACGTCCGCGACGTGTACTGACCGGCCGTTCAGAGCGCGACGAGGGTCACCTCGGTCGCCTTCACGCTGGTCCACACCGCCACCCCGTCCGCCAGGGACAGCTCGGCGGCGGACTGCGGGGTGATCTCCGCGACCAGGTCCGGCGCCTCACCGGACCCCACCAGCACCCGCAGCCGGCTCCCGCCCGACGAGGTGATCTCGCGCACCGTCCCCGGCCACACGTTGCGCGGGCTCCCGGTGGGCCGTTCCCGGTGCAGGGAGACGGCCTCGGGCGCGATGACCGCCAGCGCGGGCACCCCGGCCGGCAGCGGGTCGGCGGCGACGAGCCGTCCGCCGTCCGCCGGTTCCAGGCCCTCGGCGGTGGCGGTGCCGGGCCAGGCGTTGCGGCCGAGCATCCGGGCGACCCAGGGGGAGCGCGGATGCCGGGTCACCTCGGCGGGCGGGGCGTACTGGAGCGCCCGGCCCCCGTCCAGCACGAGCACCCGGTCGGCGAGCGCGACGGCCTCCACCGGGTCGTGGGTCACGAGGAGACAGACCCCGCCGAAGCCGTCCAGATGGCGGCGCAGGGTGTGCCGGACCCGGGACCGGGTGGTCTGGTCGAGCGCGGCCAGCGGTTCGTCGAGCAGCAGCAGACGCGGCCGGGCGGCCAGCGCGCGGGCCAGCGCCACCCGCTGCGCCTGTCCGCCGGAGACCTCGGCGGGCCG
>NZ_JAKRGC010000576.1 GCF_022347745.1 Streptomyces sp. OfavH-34-F | reverse complement strand
CCGGCTGGGCGAGCTGGGGGCGACGCGGATCACCTTCGGGCCCGGCCTCCAGCGCCGGGCGGACGCGGCGGTCCGGGAGATCGCCGACGGGCTGCGCAGGCTCTGACGGCGGACGCACCGCGCCCCCGGCAGCACGACGGCTGCCGGGGGCGCGGTGCGCGGTGCGTGGATCAGATGAGGCCGAGCTCGCGGACGGCGTCGCGCTCCTCGGCGAGCTCCTTGACCGAGGCGTCGATGCGCGCACGGGAGAACTCGTTGATGTCCAGGCCCTGGACGATCTTGTAGGTGCCGTTCTCGGTGGTGACCGGGAAGGACGAGATGATGCCCTCGGGCACGCCGTAGGAGCCGTCGGACGGGACGCCCATGGAGGTCCAGTCGCCCTCGGCGGTGCCGTTGACCCAGGTGTACACGTGGTCGATGGCGGCGTTGGCGGCGGAGGCGGCGGAGGACGCGCCACGGGCCTCGATGATCGCCGCGCCGCGCTTGGCGACGGTCGGGATGAAGGAGTCGGCCAGCCACGCCTCGTCGTTCACCAGCTCGGCGGCGTTCTTGCCGGCGACCTCGGCGTGGAAGATGTCGGGGTACTGGGTGGCGGAGTGGTTGCCCCAGATCGTCAGCTTCTTGATGTCGGAGACGGCGGCGCCGGTCTTGGCGGCCAGCTGCGAGATCGCGCGGTTGTGGTCGAGCCGGGTCATGGCGGTGAAGCGCTCCGCCGGTACGTCCGGCGCGGCGGCCTGGGCGATGAGCGCGTTGGTGTTGGCCGGGTTGCCGACGACGAGGACCTTGATGTCGTCCGCGGCGTTGTCGTTGATGGCCTTGCCCTGCGGCTTGAAGATGCCGCCGTTGGCGGAGAGCAGGTCGCCGCGCTCCATGCCCTTGGTGCGGGGGCGGGCGCCGACGAGCAGGGCGACGTTGGCGCCGTCGAAGCCGACGTTGGCGTCGTCGGTGATCTCGATGCCGCGCAGCAGCGGGAAGGCGCAGTCGTCGAGCTCCATCGCGGTGCCCTCGGCGGCCTTCAGACCCTGGGGGATCTCCAGGAGTCGCAGGTTGACCGGAACGTCCGGGCCGAGCAGGTGGCCGGAGGCGATGCGGAAGAGCAGCGCGTAGCCGATCTGGCCGGCTGCGCCGGTCACGGTGACATTCACGGGAGTGCGGGTCATGACGATCTCCGTTAGACAGCTGGCGTCCGGGCACCTGGCCCCTGTGCGGACATCCCCTTGAATCTTGACGTGAAGAGATATCCGCCCGCCAGGCTATCCGACCCGGAAGCCCGTGGCCGCCCGGCCCCCGTTGCCTGACGATCACACAGTGGCGGAATGGTCACTTCCGTGCCACAGGGCCCAGCCGTCCATTGAATCGCGGGAGCGCGTCCCCAAGGCTGGACGCAGGCCGGGGCGAGGGCGCTCGATCGCCACCGCCGGAGTCCGCTCCGGGCCGCGTCCCCGCCCCGCACCGGTGTCCGTCCCTTCTCGGGGGAGGGGACGGCCACCGGTCTCACACCTCACCCGGTCAGCGGATCGTGAAGTGGACGGCGTGCTCCAGGAACGGGATGTCCAGCCACGGCCGGGGCTGCGCGAGCAGCGCGAGCAGCACGATCAGGGTGCCCAGCAGCCCGTAGGTGACCAGGTCGGTGAAGCGGGACCGCACCGCGAGCATGCCCACCGAGCGGACGACGAGGCGCAGCACCGCGCCGCCGATGAGTGCCGCGCCGATCAGGATCGTGCCGATGCGGAACGCCTCGTGGAAGGGGTCGGCCGCGACGATCAGCAGCCCGGTGGCGGCCACGCAGAGCACGGCGAGCAGCGGCCACTGGCGGGCCGGGGCGGGCGCGTCCCCGCCGGCCGCCCGGCCGCCGCCACGCCCTCC